>NZ_JBFAZA010000006.1:50135-269199 GCF_040681595.1 Amycolatopsis sp. NPDC051716
GAGCGTCGCCGGACTCGGCCGCGCGCCGATGGCCCGGCCAGCATCGCTGAGCTCGGCCGGGCACGCATGGCTCCGCGAGCGTCGCCGGACTCGGCCGCGCGCCGATGGCCCGGCCAGCATCGCTGAGCTCGGCCGGGCACGCATAGCTCCGCGAGCGTCGCCGGACTCGGCCAGACACGAATAGCTGAGCTGAGCGTCGCCGGGCGCGGATGGCCGCGCAAGGTGCGGGTCCGGCCCAGCCGCGCGGGCGTGCTTCAGCTCGGCGAGCGTCGCCGAGCCGGCCGGGCTCTTGATGGCTCGGCCGGGTCGGCGAGGGCGGCTCGGCCTGGGTCGTCACCCTCTCCGGGCCAAGCCCGCTGTGGCTCAGCCGGGCAGGGTGCCCGTCGCCGCCGGGCGGTTCGGGTCGCGGGACCAGTGGGACCACGAGCCCGCATACAGGCCCGCGCCCGGGTGGCCGGCCAGCTCCAGGGCCAGGACCACCGAGCTCGCCGTCACCCCTGAGCCGCAGTAGGCGCCGACCGGTTCGCCCGGGCGCAGGCCCAGGACCGCGAAGCGCTCCGCCAGCTCGGCCGGTGGGCGCCAGCGGCCGTCCGAGGCGGTGTGGGCCGAGAACGGGGCGTTCACCGCTCCCGGGATGTGGCCGGCCCGGGGGTCCACCGGCTCCGTCTCGCCCGCGTACCGCGGGGTCGCGCGGGCGTCGAGGAGCAGGCCGTCGCG
Source organism: Amycolatopsis sp. NPDC051716 (assembly GCF_040681595.1). NCBI lineage: Bacteria > Bacillati > Actinomycetota > Actinomycetes > Pseudonocardiales > Pseudonocardiaceae > Amycolatopsis > Amycolatopsis sp. NPDC051716. The sequence continues at coordinate 50,853 of NZ_JBFAZA010000006.1, forward strand.
GGCCAGGGCGGCCGCTTCGTCCGCGTCCAGGACCGGCATGCCTCCCGGGCTGACCGTGATGTCGCCCGGCTCCGGCCGCGGCTCCTCCGTGCTGATCGGGTGCCCCTCGGCCGCCCACGCCGCGTAACCGCCGTCGAGGACCGCGGCCTCGTTGTGGCCCGCCCAGCGCAGGAGCCACCAGGCCCTCGCCGCCACCGAGCCGTCCGCATCGTCGTAGGCCACCACCGGGGTGCCCGTGCGGATGCCCGCCGCGCGCAGGTCGCGCTGCAGGTCGGCCGGGTCGGGCAGGGGGTGCCGGCCGCCCTCGCCCGGCTCGCCGGCGAGCACGCTGTCGAGGTCGGTGAACACCGCGCCGGGCAGGTGACCCTCCCGGTAGGACTCGGCGCCGGGCGGACCGGCGAGCCGCCAGCGGACGTCGAGGACCACAGGGCGGTCCCCGGCCGGGCCGGCCAGTGCGGTGGCGAGGTCGGTGGTGCTGATCAGCGGACGCATGCCTCCCATCTTCCAGCGGCCGCCCGCCCGGCCGTGCCGGGGTGCGGACATATCCCCCACCGGCGAGTTGTTACCGATCCGGCCAAAAGCAGGCCGTCCCCCGCTCGGCACGCAACCGTTGCCACGAAGTCTTCGGCCGTGGCTGTGGCCGGATCGGTAACCATCGGCGCTGTACCCCCGAGGCCCGCCGCCGCTGCCGGGGTCAACGACTACGATGAGCAACGCGGACGAAGGGGACAGCGTGAACGATCTCATCGACACCACCGAGATGTACTTGCGTACCATCTACGAGCTCGAAGAAGAAGGTGTCGTTCCGCTGCGTGCCCGCATCGCCGAGCGCCTGCAGCAGAGCGGCCCGACCGTGAGCCAGACCGTCGCCCGGATGGAGCGCGACGGGCTGGTCGTGGTCGCCGACGACCGGCACCTCCAGCTCACCGACCACGGCCGGGAACTGGCCATCGCCGTGATGCGCAAGCACCGCCTCGCCGAACGCCTCCTCGTCGACGTGATCGGGCTCGAGTGGGAGCACGTGCACAACGAGGCCTGCCGGTGGGAGCACGTGATGAGCGAGGCCGTCGAGCGCAAGCTGGTCAAGCTGCTCGACCACCCGACCACCTCCCCCTACGGCAACCCCATCCCCGGCCTGGACAAGCTGGGCGACGGCGACCCGGCGCCGCCCGCGGAGGCCGACCTCGTCCGGCTCGACGAGTTCGCCCGCACCGGTGGCGGCCGCGTCGAGATCCGGCGCATCGCCGAGCACGTCCAGCTGGACGAGTCGCTGATGACCGAGCTCAAGTCCGTCGGCATCGTGCCGGGTGGCACGGTCACCGTCGGCAAAGCCACCGGCGGCACCATCGAGGTCACCGGCGGGGACACCACCGCCCAGGTCGCCAGCTCCGCGCTCCACGCCGTCCTGGCGCAGGCCCGATGAGCCCCGCTACGGACGCCGTGGCGGCGTTCCGCACGATCCACGGCACGGCGCCGGCCGGCGTCTGGTCGGCACCCGGCCGCGTCAACCTGATCGGCGAGCACACCGACTACAACGACGGCTTCGTGCTGCCGTTCGCCCTGCCCCACCGGCTGGCCGCGGCGGCGTCGCCCCGCGAAGACGGCGTGCTGTCCGTGGCCACCCTGGGCGACGACGGCCAGCTCCAGCGCTCCGGCGAGCTCAAGATCGCCGACCTGGCGCCGGGCACCGTCGACGGGTGGGCCGCGTACCCGGCGGGTGTCGCCTGGGTGCTGCGCGACCAGGGCTTCGCGAACGGGGCCGACCTGGTCATCGCCGGGGACGTGCCGTCGGGGGCGGGGCTCTCCTCCTCCCACGCGCTCGAGTGCGCGGTGTCGCTGGCGCTGCTGGGGCTGGCCGGCCTGGAGCTGGACGGCAGCCGCGCCGACGTCCCGACGCGGCCCCAGGTCGCGCGGTGGGTGCAGCGATCGGAGAACGACTTCGTCGGCGCCCCCACCGGCCTGCTCGACCAGACGGCCTCCCTCTGCTGCACCGAGTCCCACGTGCTGTTCCTCGACGTCCGGTCGGGCGAGCAGGAGCAGGTCCCCTTCGGCCTGGCCGAGGCCGGGCTGCAGGTGCTGATCATGGACACCCGCACGAAGCACTCGCACGCCGAGGGCGGGTACGGCGAGCGCCGCCGCGGCACCGAACGGGCGGCGGAGCTGCTCGGGGTGAAGGCGCTGCGCGACATCACCAACGAAGGCCTCTCGGACGCTCTCGACCGGCTGCCGGAGGACCTGGTGCCGCTGGTGCGGCACGTCGTCACCGAGAACCAGCGGGTGCTCGACACGGTCGAGCTGCTGCGCGCCGGGCGGCTGGCCGACATCGGGCCGTACCTGGACGCCTCGCACGTCAGCATGCGCGACGACTACCGGATCTCCACGGCCGAGCTGGACCTCGCGGTCGACTCGGCCCGAGCGGCCGGTGCGCTCGGCTCCCGGATGACTGGCGGCGGCTTCGGCGGCTCGGCGATCGCGCTGGTCCGCGACGCGGACCTGGAGCGCGTCAAGGACGCCGTCGAGGCGGCGTACGAGAAGGCCGGCTACCGGCGGCCGCGGATGTTCACGGCGGTGCCCTCCCGCGGCGCCGGCCGCGACGAGCTCTGACGCCGCGCGGGTCCGCCCGGGGCAACCCCCGCGCGGACCCGCGCGTCGGCTAGAGGGAAGACTGTGGAGCACAGTCACCCTCGGCAGGAAGGCCTGAACGTGTCGGAGCAGAGCAACGCCCTGAAGCTGGTCGTGACGGGCGGAGCCGGGTACGTCGGAAGTGTCTGCGCCGCCCGGCTGGTCGAAGCCGGGCACCAGGTCACCGTCGTCGACGACCTGTCGACCGGGCACGCCGACGCCGTCCACCCGGACGCGCGGTTCATCGAAGGCGACGCCGCCGAAGTGGCGGGCAGCCTGCTGCGCGAAGGCTTCGACGGTGTGCTGCACTTCGCGGCCAAGTCGCTGGTCGGCGAGTCGATGACGGAGCCGGCGAAGTACTGGGAAGGCAACGTCGTCACGTCGCTGCGGCTGCTCGAGGCCATGCAGGAGCACGGCACGCCCCGGCTGGTGTTCTCTTCGACGGCGGCGACCTACGGCGAACCGGAGCAGTCGCCGATCCCGGAGACGGCGCCGACCCGGCCGACCAACACCTACGGCGCCACGAAGCTCGCCATCGACGCCGCGATCACCAGCTTCGCCGGCGCGCACGGCCTGGCGGCGGTGAGCCTGCGCTACTTCAACGTCGCGGGCGCGTACGGCGCCTTCGGTGAGCGCCACACCACGGAAACCCATCTCATTCCTCTCGTCCTCCAGGTCGCCACGGGCAACCGCGAGCGCATCCAGATCTTCGGCGACGACTACCCGACGCCGGACCACACGGCGGTGCGCGACTACATCCACGTCGTGGACCTCGCGGACGCGCACCTGCTGGCGCTGAAGCACGCCACCGCGGGCGAGCACCGCATCTACAACCTGGGCAACGGCACCGGCTTCTCCGTTCTCGAGGTGATCGAGGCCTGCCGCGAGGTCACCGGCCACCCGGTGCCGGCGGCGGTGGCCCCGCGCCGCGCGGGCGACCCGTCGGTGCTCGTGGCGGCCAGCGACCGGGCCCGCGAGGAGCTGGGCTGGAAGCCGGAGCGGACCGACTTGGGCGGAATTGTGCGGGACGCCTGGGAATTCACCCAGGCACGGCGAGGCTGATTCTGCGCTGACCGACGGGCGGCGGGCCGGGGCTCTGTGCCTGGCCTGCCGCGTCGTCGGATCGTCGGGTCTCGGTGGGGTTGGGCCGGTGGGCGTGGTGGGCAGTGGTCTCGAGTGCGGCGGTCTGGATTGGCGCCGCGCTTCGAGAGCCTCGGCACCAGGCCGAAGCCGGAGGGACCGGCCCAGAATGCCCGGGAATCCACCCCCGCCCGCGAGGGACTGCGCACGGGCCGGAGCGGATCGGCCTGGCCCGAATCGCCCGCGAAACCCGGGAATCCACCAGCTACGGCGAGGCCGACCCCGGCCGGACCGATGACGCCGACAAGCCGGGCTTGCGCCTGCGCCTTTCGCGCGCCAGATGGCCGGCTCCCGACGAGAACTGGGACAGGTCGGCACGGTGGGTCCCGGCATCAGAACCGTCGATCTCGGGCGACCGGCCCACGATCCCGGCACCCCGCACCCCGCACCCCGCACCCCGCACCCGCACCCGCACCCGCACCCCGAGATCATCGGCTCCAGGCGGAAACGGACCGAACTGGCCGGAACCGCGTGGGCACCTGGAATTCACCCAGTCACGGCGAGGCTGACCCTGCACTGACCGCCGACGGCCCGAGCCCTGCACGGCCTCGACGTCGGTGCGCCAGCCGACGGGCTTCGCACCTCATGCCGCTTGGCCTACGTCGAAGTCCGCGGGTTCCAGGCCGAAGCCTGCGAGGGGTCCTGCCGCCGCCGCTGCCAGGCCGTGGATCACCTCCGGGGGCGTTCCGGTGTCCAGGACCCTTCTCAGCAACGAGGCCAGCGCGTGGTCCGGGGCCGCCTCCAGGGCGTTGTCCAGGGCCATGCCCGCGAATGCCCCGTCGCCGCGCAGGTACGCCGTGAAGCCCAGCAGGGCCGCCGGTTCGGCTCTGTGCGGCGGTGGGATCTCCCGGACCAGCGTCAGCCAGAGGTGCTCGGCTTCGCGCGCTCCCGTGGTGGCCGGGGGCACCGCCATCGCCAGGCACAGGTCCCGGATTTCCGGCAGCTTCAACGCGTTCGCCAGCAGCACGGCTTCCTCGTCCGTCGGTGGCCCGTCGCCTCGGCGCCGGCGGTCGAATGCCGCGCGGAGCACCGATGCCGCGTCGTTGACGCGGGTTGCGGCGGGCCAGGGCGGGGATGGCGAGCGGGACAAGTGCTCCGCGCGGCGGGCCAGTGCCTCCGGTGACCGAGGGGCCAGCAGGGCCTCGAGTTCCTCGCGGCTGTCGAACGCCACCGTCCCGCACTCGGTCGCGGCCGCCGCCACGACCGTCGAGCGGGGGTCCGGCAAGGCGCCGGCGCATTCCTCGCTGCGGTAACACGCCCAGGGTGCGCCCGTCCTGATCGCGGGCGTCCACAAGGCGTGCAGCACCGGAAGGCCGATGTCCTCCAGTGCCCGCACCAGCTCGTCGATGAAACCCTTGTGCGGTGGCGGCTTTCCCGGTCTTCGCCGGCTGCCGACGATCACCAGGGTCAGACCGAGGTGGCAGCCCGCGGCGAACCGCTCCGCCAGCGCCCGCGCCTGGCGGACGCGGTGTTCGCGGCGAGGCAGGTCACCGCGCAGGATCAGGCCTGGGCAGTCGCCCGGGAACAGGTGGCCGAGCAAGATGATGGACTTCGCGGGCTTGAAGCCCATCAGGTACGGGAGCGCGGTCAGCAGCTGTGCGGGGTTCCGGAGGTCGGCCGGGGTGGTGGTGGTCATGCCTCCACTGTGCGGCAGGCCGGGGCCGGATGGGGCGGTGGCGGGAAATCTGTGGATGGCGGGGGCCGATGTGGACGGAACCCGCCCGGCCGTGGCCGGGCGGGGCGTTCCTGTCGGTGGGGCGGGCTATGCTGCCCGGCCCCACCGGCCGGACAGGTTCAGCCGCAGTGCTCGAACCCGCTCTCGTAGGTGTTGCCGCCCACCGAGCCGCCCCACTTCACGCAGGTCGAGTCGGCGGTCTTCTTGACCGGCCCGGCGTAGTAGGTGAAGCTGCCGGAATCGGTCGTCCGGGTGCCGCCCTGGACCTCGAGGAACGCCGCGACCGCGCTGGCCGTGCCGAGCGACGTGGCCTTCAGCGTGGTCACGCAGTTCGCCTTGGTGGACGCGTTGTACAGCAGGTAAGCCGTGCCCGAGGAGCTGGCCAGCGCCTGCTGGTCCACGACCGAGAAGCCGTCGCCGCACACCTCTTCGGCGGAGTACGGGTTGCCGCCGCAGTCGTTCTTGCTCGTGAAGTTGGTGTGCGCGTAGTACGGCACGGCGGTGCCGTTCAGCTTCGCCTTCTGCACGATGCCGTTGAGCCGCTCTTCGAAGTGCAGGTGCGGGCCGGTGACGTTGCCGGTCGAGCCCGCGGTGCCGAGCTGCTTGCCACCGGTGACCGACTGCCCGACCGAAACGGACTGGGTCGACAGGTGCGCGTACCGGCTGCGCCAGCCGCCGCCGTGGTCCAGCTCGATCCACCGGCCGTAGCTGGCGCTGCCCTCGTTCTCCACCCGCGTCACGGTGCCGGAAGCCGAAGCCAGCACGGGCATCCCGGTGATGCCGGACTTCTGGAAGTCGACCGAGTACTCCGGGCTGTGGCCGCTGAACGTGGCCGCGTCCACCGTGACGCCGCACTTGAACGGCACCTGGAAGTTCGGCGCGGCCGAGGCGGGCGCCTGGCCGGCGAGGGTGAGGCCGAGCGCGGGCAGCGCCGCGGCGGCGGCGAGCAGGGCGAGCCGTCGCAACCTGGACATGGGGGAACCTCCTGACAAACGGGACAACTTGACCCGACGAAGAGAAGTCCCAGTCGGTACATTTTCCGTACAAGCACCCGCGGAGGACTGCCGAAATGACGACCCGACCAGCCACGTTCCCCCGGGCCCAAGGCTGGTTGCGCTGGGCGCTCGTCGCGGTGCCCATGGTCGCCGCCATGCCTCGCGCGGACCTGCGCACCTGGCTGCTGATCGGGTTGACCCTCGCGCTGTCGATCCCGTTGCTGTGGATCCACGAGGCCCGCGTCCGGCCGCTGACGACGGCGCTGCCCCTCGCGGTGATCGCGAGCACGGGCGCTCTCTGGGTGCTCCTGCCGAGCAGCTGGGCGTCGGTGGCGATGTTCAGCACCACGTTCTTCGTGGTGTTGCGGCAATCGACGCTGCCGATCGTGCTGGCGGTCGCGCTCGACATCGCGGCGATCACGGCCGGGGCGGTCCGCTACGACGTGTGGAAAGGCGCTCTGTCGACGTACGCGGTCCTCGCCGTGATCGTGCTGATGGGACTCAACCGGCGGGCCCGCCTCGCCCGCATCGAGCAGACCGAACTGGCGCTGGCCCGCGCGCAGACCGCCAACGAGGAGCACGCCCGCGCGGCCGCGCTCGCCGAACGCACCCGCATCGCCCGCGAGCTGCACGACGTCCTGGCGCATTCGCTGGCCGGGCTGGCGCTGAACCTGCAGGGCGCGCGGCTGATGCTGGTGCGCGACGGGGCGAGCCCGGACGCCGTCGCCCAGATCGAACGGGCGCAGACGCTGGCGTCGGAAGGCCTCGCCGAAGCGCGGAAGGCCGTGGCCGCGCTGCGCGAAGACGCCGTCGGTGTCGAACGCGCGATCGCGGACCTCCTCGCCGCGTACCGGCTCGACAGCGGTGCCCGCGCGGACCTCGAGATCAAAGGGGAGCCGCGGGAACTGGACCCGTCAGTCGGCACCACGCTGGTCCGCGCGGTGCAGGAGGCGCTGGCCAACACCCGCAAGCACACGGCACAGGCCGAAGTGGACGTCACGCTGCACTACGTCAAGAGGTCGGTGGAGCTGACCGTGGCCGACCGGCAGGGCAGGCGGCCGCCGGCCGCGCCGGCCGCAGGCTACGGTTTGCGCGGGATGGGCGAACGGGTCGCGCTGCTCGACGGGCGGCTGGAGAGCGGACCGGGGGAGGACGGATGGCGGATTCACCTGACGGTGCCGGCGTGACGCTGCGCGTCGTGCTGGCCGACGACCAGGCGGTGGTCCGGGAAGGCCTGGTCACGCTGCTCGGGCTGCTGCCCGGGGTCGAGGTGGTCGGCGCCGCCGCCGACGGCCTGGCCGCGCTCGACCTCGTCGCCGAGCACCACCCCGACGTCGTGCTGGTGGACCTGCGGATGCCGCGCTGCGACGGCGTGGAGACCACCGAGCGGATCCGCGCCGAACACCCCGGTACCGAGGTCGTCGTGCTGACCACCTACGCCGACGACGAGTCGCTGCTGGCCGCGCTGCGCGCCGGGGCTCGCGGGTTCCTCACGAAGGACGCCGACGCCGAGTCCATCGCGCGGGCGCTGCGCTCGGCCGCCGCCGGTCAGTCCACAGTGGACGGCGAGCTGCAGCGGCGGCTCGTCGAAGCCGCCGCCCGCAGCGCCCCGCCGCGCGTCAAGGAGGTCGAAGGCCTGACCGCGCGCGAGATCGAGGTGCTGCGGCTGATCGCGGCGGGCCTGTCGAACACCGAAATCGCCCGCACCCTGGTGGTCAGCGAGGCGACCGTGAAGACCCACGTGAACCACCTGTTCGCCAAGGCCGGGCTGCGCGACCGCGCGCAGGCGGTCGCGTTCGCCTACCGGGCGGGCATCGCCGGCTGATCCCTCATGGTGCGGGCGGGATGTTCGCGTTGTGGTGGAACACGTTGTGCGGGTCGTACGCCGCCTTGATCCGGGCCAGCCGCTCGTACTTTTCGGGCCCGTACGACGTCCGGACGCGGTCGGCTTCGTACTCGGCCATGAAGTTCACGTAGCCCGCCGAGTTGGACGAAACCGGCACCAGCGCTTCCCAGAAATCGCGCACCCACGTGCGGTCCACGGCGTACGGCTCCGGCTCGGTCGCGAGGGAGTCGATGTTGATCAGGATGCTTTCACGCCGCGGGCCGCCGAACGCCGTCGCGTCGTCGGCCACCTCCGTGAAGGCGCCCCGCATCGAGAAGATCGGCATGATCGACAGCGGGGACGTCTTGCGCGGCAGGAAGTCCGCGATCACCTCGATGACCTCGTCGGTGAAGCCGTCGGCGTAGGCGGCCTTCTCGTAGGCGAGGATGCCCCACGGCGCGGCGCCGTCGAGCATCCGCTGCAGCTCGACGTACGGGATCGGCGAGACGAACTCGAACAGCGGCGCCGGCCCGGACCGCGCCGCCCGGGCCGCCTCGGCGTGCTGCTCCTCCCCGTCGAAACCGGCGATCAGCACGGCGTACCCCGGCCGGAACTGGAACATCTCCGGGACGAAGGGCGCGGGCGGCGCGTTGAGCCCGGCCACGAGCACCCCCAGTTCGCCCGGCAGGGTCCGGAGCAGCTCACGGGCGTGGCGCAACGCGGCCACGCCGTCGTCGAGACCGTAGAAGAACAGTCCCAGGTGGACGACCGGGCCGACCGGGTGCAGCCGGAACTCGAACTCGGTGACGACGCCAAAGTTGCCGCCGCCCCCGCGCAGCGCCCAGAACAGGTCGGAGTGCTGCCCGGCGGACACGCGCAGGATCTCGCCGTCGGCGGTGACGAGCTCGACCGAGACCAGGTTGTCGCACGACATCCCGTACTTGCCGGTGAGCCAGCCGAAGCCGCCGCCGAGGGTCAGCCCGCCGACGCCGGTGTGGCTGATGGTGCCGCCGGGGACCGCGAGCGCGTGCTCCTGCGTGGCCGCGTCGAGCTGCGCCCAGGTCGTCCCGCCGCCGCAGCGGACGGTCCGGGCGGCCGGGTCGACGTCGATCGCGCCGAGGGAGCTCAGGTCGAGGCAGAGACCGCCGTCGACGACCGCGGCGCCGCCGTAGTTGTGCCCGCCGCCGCGCACCGAGACGTCGAGACCGGCTTCACGCGCGTACGCGAGCGCTGTCGCCACGTCCGCGGGCCCGGCGGGCCGCACCACCACCGCGGGGCGGCGATCGATCTCCCCGTTCCAGACCGACCGCGCGACGTCGTAGCCGGGGTCGCCGTCGGTCAGCACGGCTCCGGACAGGTGGGTGCGCAGGCTCTCCAAGGCGGGTTCGGCGGTCGAGGTCATGGCGGGTCCTCTCGCAACGGACGGAACGCCGGTAAGTCGCCTGACCTGCGACGATCGTTACATTCAGTGATCGTCGACGCGGACAGTGACCAGCCGCTGCGTGAACCCGGCCTCGACCAGCCTGCCGAACGCCCGCTCGACGCCGGGCGGGACGCGCTGCGGGATCGCGAAGCCCCGCTCGGCGTATTCGGTGATCCGCTGGGTCTCGCCGACGAGCATGCCGATCACCCGGTCGGCCTCCTCGCTGCCGGCGACGTAGTCCTCCAGCGAGCCGCCCTTCGCGGCGCAGACGAGGTCGGCTTCCGGCCACAGCCGCTTGGCCGTCGCGTACGCCCGGCGCTGCTGGTAGGGCCGCGAAACGAGCGTCACGGTCCGGACCGCGATCCCCCGCTCGGCGAGCAGCCGCCGGGTGAACACGATGTTCTCCCCCGTGTGCCGGGCCTCGGGTTCGACCAGGATCGCTTCGTCCGGCACCCCGAGGCCCAGGGCGATCTCGCGGTAGTGGACCGCCTCGCCGCGCGGGAAGCGCTCCAGCGTCGTCGGGGCGTTGGCGCCGGTGAAGACGATCAGCGGGAAGCACCCGGCGTGGAACAGTTCCGCGGCGTGGACGGCCACGCCGGGATCGCGGCTGCCGAGCCCGATCCCGACGTCCGACCGCCGCGGCTCGTGCCGCAGGTCGTGGTAGTCCCACAGCGTGCGGACATCGGCTCGGAGGTGCTTCGGCAGCATCAGCCGAACGCGGCCCGCAGCGCCGGCTTGCCGCCCGTGACCGGGAGCGTGACCGACGACTTCGTGAGGTCGAGCGCGAGTCCGGCGCCCGGCTTCGGCCGCAGCGTGTAGTCGTGGTCGCTGGAGGCGAGCAGGAACTCCAGCCGGTGGCCCGCCGCGAGGACGTAGTCCTTCGGCATCAGGTCGACGCCGATCCGGTAGGTCTGCCCGGACGTGATCGGCTCGGTGCGGGCGGGCGACGTGCGGTTCTGCGGGTCGGTCCAGCCCCGGCTGATCACGTGGGACGTGCCGTCGGGCGCGCGGTCGAGCAGGATGGCCGAGACGTTCGCGGCGGGCCGGTCGAACGCCAGCGCCAGGTCGGCGCGAGCGGTGCCGGAGAGACGTACGGACTGCTTCGCCGCCGGAGTCGCGTACAGCAGGCGGTTGCCGGACGACGCCAGACCGGCCAGCTGCTCGATCGTCTTCGACGAGTCGTCGGCGAGGGTTTCGGTGGCCGCCGTGCCCGGCACCGGGTTGCGCGTGTCGATCGCGCCCTTCGAGCGGCCGCCCGGCCACGGGTACACGCGGACGTCGGCGGTGCCCGGCGCCGGCCAGTCGGCCTCGTCGGTCCACGACAGGTCTTCGCGCTGGATCGTCGCCTTCGGCTCGTTCTGGATGCCGTTGTCGATACCGTAGAGGTAGTGCGACATCCACTTGTTCAGCGTGGCGAGCCAGACGTCGCGGCGCAGCGAGTACGGGTCCGCGTGCCCGGACTGGTGCAGCCAGATCTTGTGCTCGACGCCGCGGGCCTTCAACGCCTCGTACCAGGTCGCGACCTGCTCGGACTTGACGTTCCAGTCGTTGAGGCCGTGCACCGCGAGCACCGACGCGCGCACCTTGCCGACGTCGTTGCGGTAGTTGCGAACTTCCCAGAACGGCGTGTAGTCGCCGGTGACCCGGTCCTGGTCGCGGGTCAGCCCGTCGATCACCGGGCGGCAGACCTGCCGGTCGGCGCGGGTGTACACGTACTCGGCGAGCACGTCGGCGTCCTCGCCCTGGAACCCGCCGGCCGCGACGACCGCGCCGTCGTGGCGGTAGTACTCGTACCAGCTGGAGATGGCCGCGATCGGCACGATCGTCTCGAGGCCTTCGACGCCGGTGCTGGCGACGGCGTTGGGCAGGGTTCCGTTGTAGGACACGCCCATCATGCCGGTCTTGCCGGTGCTCCAGTCCGCCTTCGCCGCGGCGCCGGCCGAGTCGCGGGCGCTCGTGCGGCCGTTGAGCCAGTCGACGACCGAACGGGCGCCGATCGTCTCGTTGACGTCACCCGTGGTCGGGCAGCCGGTCGAGAGGCCGGTGCCGAGCGACTCGCCGTAGACGACGGCGAACCCGCGCGCGGTGAAGTAGTCCTGGTAGCGCCAGGTGATCGGCGCGGCCGGCCCGACGCCGTGCGCGGCGACGCGCGGGCCTTCCGGGCCGCGGGCGTACCCGGGCGCGGACAGCTCGACGTCGACGTCGTGGTTGGCGACGTCGTTGCCGCCGGCGTAGTACGGGCTGGCCTGGTAGACGACGGGCACCTTCAGGCCCTGCTGGGTCGCGCGCGGGCGCACGACCTGGGCGTGCACGAGGTCGTCGGTGCCGTCGTGGTCGCTGTCGACGGGCGCGGTGACCCAGACGTCTTCGCGGACGACGTCGGCCGGGTCGAACACCGGTTGCGCCTGACCGCCGGTGAACACCGGCGACGGCGGGGCGGCGGCTTCCGCGGCGACCGCGGTCAGCGGCAGGGCGAGCACGGCGGCGAGCAGGACGGCGGCTTTCACTCAGGACCCCCAAGCCGGGCGAAGCGGACGACTGAAGACACTTCCGGCCGCCCGCGGGGGTGTCAAGAGACTAACGTCGGAGGCATGCCGACCGTGGAAGCGCCGATCACCGCCGTGACCGTTTACCCGCAGCGTGCGCGGATCACCCGCCGGGGCAAGGCTCCGCTCGACGGCGGCCCGCGCCTGACGTTCGCGGGGCTGCCCCCGGCGCTCGACCCGGCTTCGGTGCGCGTCACCGGCACCGGGCCCGCGCTGATCACCGGCGTCGATGTGCGCACCGAGTGGCACGCCGACCCGGCCGACCCGGCGTTGCAGGCGCTCGTGGAGCAGCGGCGGGCCGACCAGGCCACGCTCGACGGCGTCCTGGACGACGAAGCGGCCGAAACGATGAAGGTGGATCTGCTGACTTCGCTCGCGAAGCGCAGTGGCGGCAGCTTCGCGAAGGCACTGGCCAACGGGACCGCCGAACCCTCGCGCGTCGCGGAGGTGACGGACGCGCTGAGTTCGCGGCTGGCGTCGGCGTTGAAGGCACGCCGGGTGCTGAGCGAGCGGATCGAGCGGCTGAGGGAGGACCTCGCCGCGCTGGACCGGCGGATCGAAGCGCAGGGTGCGCAGACCGGGCGGGACAGCACGTCGGTGGTCGTGGAGCTGGAGATCTCGGACCCGGGCGGGAATGCCGAGCTCGAACTGTCCTATGTGGTCCCCGGGGCGAGCTGGGAGCCGGGCTACGACATCCGGGTGCGCGGCACCGACGTCACGGTGGTGTCGTTCGGGCTCGTCAGCCAGTACACGGGCGAGGACTGGCCGGAATGCGAACTGGCGCTGTCGACGGCCCGGCCCGCGGTGTCGGTGGTGGTGCCGGAACTTTCGCCGTGGTACCTGGACCGCGTCCACCCCGCGCCGGGCGGGTTCGTGGCCGCGGCCGCGGGGGCCGCCCCCGAGGGTGCGCGGATGGCCCGGTTCGCGGCGGCGGCTCCGGCGATGGTGCCGAACCTGGCGTCGGTCGAGCAGGGCACGACGGCGGTCACCTACCGGCCTCCGCGGCCGGTGGCGGTGCCGTCCGGAGCGCAGGGACACCGGACGACGTTGGCGCAGCTTTCGCTCACGGCCGACCTGGGCTACGTGACGGCGCCGGTACTGGCGGAGGAGGCGTACTTGCGCGCCACGGTGGAGAACACGTCGGAGCACGCCCTGCGGCCGGGCCGGGCATCGGTGTTCCACGACGCGGAGTTCGTCGGGACGACGGTGCTGGAGCCGTGGGCGCCCGGCGAGGAACTGGAGCTGGCACTGGGCGTCGACGACCGGATCCGGGTGGAGCGGGAACTGGTGCGGCGGACGGCTTCGAAGGCGACTTTGTCGGGGCAGAAGCGGCGGGAAGCGGAGTACCGCGTTTCGGTGGTCAACCATGGGCCACGGGAAGCCGTGGTGACGGTACTGGATCAGGCGCCGGTTTCGCGGGACGACACGATCACGGTGAAGGAGGTGAAGACGTCGCCGGATCCGGTGGAGACGTCCGCGCTGGGTGAGTTCACGTGGAAGCTGACGCTGGCGCCGGGTGAGACGGGCGAAGTGAAGCTCTCTTACCGGGTGGATGTCGCGAAGGGCGTGGAGCTGTCGGGCTGGCGGGAGTGAGCGCCGGCGAGGTCGGTCCCGGTGGTTCTTGACGTACCGCACCGCGGCTTGGAACGCCGTGGCGACAGCCGCGACGGCCAACTCAGCTGCCACGTCCGCGTCTTGAGCGGTGCGGATCGAGCGGAGCAAGCCGCCGGCATCGTGCGGACGGCGCGCTCCAGGCGCGAGTACGGGTCGGCTTCCATGACCGCAATGGCGGAAGCGGCCGGTTCTCCGGCGCTCGCGCAGCTCCGCCATGCCCCCATTCCCCTCTCGCCGGGTCCGAGCATCCGACCTTATCGGGGACATCCGGCACGTCGAGGAACTTGAGCTTGTCCGAGGGGCCGGCTCGCCCGGAGACAGGCGAGCCGGCCCTCCCGCTAACCCTGCGCGATGTAGGCCTGCAGCTGTTCCTGGCTCTGCTCCAGCTGTTCCATCCGGTTCTTCACGACGTCCCCGATGGACACGATCCCGGCCAGCCGCCCCTCGGCCAGCACCGGGACGTGGCGGATGCGGCGTTCCGTCATCAGGACCGACAGCTGGTCCACCGAGTCGTCCGGGGTGCAGCTCGCCACCAGTTTCGTCATGATCTCCGACACCGGGCCGTCGAGCAGGCCCGGGCCGTGGTCGTTCAAGCGCCGGACGACGTCGCGTTCCGAGACGATTCCCGCGATCGAGCCGTCCGGGGCGACGACCACCATCGCGCCGACGTTGTGGTCGGCCAGTCCGGCCAGCAGTGTGGTCACCGTGGTCTCCGGGGTGACCGTTGCGACCGCCGACCCCTTCGTGCGCAGCAGATCCGCAATCCGCATGGCGATCCTTCCCGTCGGTGAGCTGGATCACCACAGGTTAGGGCCCACCGGCGCCCCGCGAAAGTCCGGCAAACGGGGCGTCTTCGTGGTATTTGGACCGATTCAGCCGAGCCGCTCGGCCAGCCCGTCCAGGGCCAGCCGGATCCCGGCCGCGTAGTCGTCGTCGCCGAGGGCGTCCAGGCGCTCGCGGGCCAGTGCCAGCTGCTCGCGCGCCGCGGGGAGGTCGCCCAGCTTGCGGTAGTCCTCGCCCAGGTTGAGGTGCAGGGACGGGTAGAACCCGCGCGCCGCCAGCGACGAGTGGTACTCGCGGGCCCGCGAGTCGGTCAGCGAATCCGCCGCCGCCAGGGCTCGCAGGTCCCACGCGAGTTCCTCGGCCGGGTCGTCGCAGACGTCGGCCATGTGGTGCGCCAGCGCGACGCGGTGCAGCGGGTCGCCGTCGTCGCCGATCGAATCCCACAGCTTCGCGAAGGCCGCGTACGCGCCGGCGCGGTCGCCGCCGATGTGCTGCCGCAGACCGGCGTCGATCGCCACCATCACGTCGTCGGTCATGCCACTCCTTCGTCCGCCAGCGCCCGCAGCCGGGCCAGTCCGGGCTCGATCCGCTCGGCCGCGACCGCACCGTAACCGAACACCAGGCCGTGCCGCCGCTCCCCCACGCCGAAATCCCCCAGCGAGTACAGCCGCACGCCACGACGGCGAGCGGCGCGGACCAGCCCGCCGCAGTCCGCCGGCGCGAGCGCGCTGAGGTGCAGGCCCGCCGTCGACGGCAACGGCGTGAGGAAGTCCGCGAAGTCCCGGGCGAGCACCGCGGAGAGCAGCTCGTGCCGGCCGCGGTAGACCTTCCGCATCCGCCGGACGTGCCGGGCGAACCCGCCTTCGGCCATGAACGCCGCCAGCGCCGCCTGCTCGACGTTCGGCGCGTGCCAGTCGGTGAGGTAGCGGGCCTTGACCAACGCGGGCACCAGCGTCGGCGGCGCGATGAGGAAGCCCAGCCGCAGGGCCGGCGAGAGCACCTTCGAGAACGAGCCGACGTACACGACGCGGCCGCGGGAATCGAGACTGTGCAACGGTTCCAGCGGGCGTCCGGTGTAGCGGAACTCGGTGTCGTAGTCGTCCTCGACGAGCACCGCGTCGTTCCGCTCGGCCCAGTCCAGCAGCTCCAGGCGGCGGTCCAGCGACATCGACAGGCCGAGCGGGTACTGGTGCGACGGCGTCACGTAAACCAGCCGCGTCCCCGCCGGGATGGCGTCGACGACGATCCCGGACGCGTCCACCGGCACCGGCGCGACCCGCACCCCGCGCGCGCCGAGCACCAGCCGCGGCGGCGGGTACCCCGGGTCCTCGACGGCCGCCAGGTCGCCGGTCCGCAGCAGCACCCGCGCGACGAGGTCGGTCGTCTGCTGGGCGCCCGCGGTGACGACGACCTGCGCCGCACCGGCGCGGACGTCCCGGGAAACGCCGGCGTGCCGGGCGATTTCGGCGCGCAGGGCGGGGTGGCCCTGCGGGTCGCCGTAGGTCATCAGGTCGGCCTGGCCGGCGCGCAGCCGCTGCGTGATCAGCCGCCGCCAGGTGTCGAACGGGAACAGCGAGAGGTCGGGTACGCCCGGCCGGAAGTCGAACTCCGGCGCCGGGGCGAACGGCGCGGGCGGCGGCGGGACGGCGTCCCACTCCGGGAGCGGCCGCACACCCGGACCGGCCGGCACGGGCTCGGCGGAAACCGGCGCAGCCGTGACGAACGTGCCCGCGCCGACGCGAGCGGCGAGGAAGCCCTCGGCGGTGAGCCGGTCGTAGGCCGCGCTGACCGTCGTCCGGGAGACCGCCAGCCGCTGCGCGAGCTCACGCGTCGGCGGGAGCGCCTCGCCGGGCCGGATCCGGCCCGCCAGGATCGCCGCGCGGAGCTGCCGGTAGATCGCGTCGCGGTGGCCGCGCGTCCCGGTCAGGTCGATGTGGATCTCCACCGGGTCAGTCTAGATTGGCCCACGAAGGTTGGGACGGCTTTGGCACTTTTCGTGGTCCGCTGCCAGGCTTACCGTGACCGGCATGGATCTCCGCGAACTCGACCGCCGCACCCTGCTCCTCCTCGACAAGATGGTCGCCGGCGTGACCCCCGCCGACCTCGCCCGCCCCACCCCGTGCGCCGGCTGGACGCTCGCCGATCTGCTCCGCCACCAGGTCAGCGAGAACCACGCCTTCGCGACGGCGGCCCGCGAAGGCTCGGCGCCGGACTGGGACGCCGGTGTCCTCGGCGACGACGCCTACGCCGCGTACCAGGCGTCCGTCGAGGACTTCCTCGACGCCTTCGCCGGCGACGCCGTGCTGGAGCGGCCGCTCACCATCAACCACTTCGGCACGTTCCCCGGCTCGATCGCGGCGCACATGCACCTGGTCGACACGCTCGCGCACGGCTGGGACCTGGCCCGCACCCTGGGTCTGCCCTACGAGCCGGACGCCGAAGCCGTGTCCATCGCCTTGAAGCTGGCCGAGCGGATCCCGGACGAAGGCCGCGAGAAGAACGGCTCCTTCGCCCACAGCGTCGGGGTTCCCGCGGACGCGAGCCCGCTCGACCGGTTCCTGGCCCTCCTCGGCCGCGATCCCGCCTGGACCCTCAGCTGACCTCGCCGGCCGGGGCGCTCCACGTGTCGCACGCCTTCGTGGCCTTGCCGTCGTAGCCCGCCTTCGCCCAGGACAGCTGGTGCTCGCGCGAGCCGTGGGTGTCGCTGTTGTTGGCCCGGCCGTAGTCGGCGACCGCGGCGTTCGCCAGCGATCGGCTGATCGAGCCCGTGCCGGCGACGGCCGTCAGGAACAGCGCGCCGAAGCAGTTCGCCTGCAGCTCGATCCGGCGCACGACCTCCTTGTCGGCCGCGCTGTCCTCGTCCGGCGAGGTCATCTTGTCCGCCGCCGCGGAGAGGATGCCGCTCTCGCGCTGCACGTGGTGGCCGTATTCGTGGGCGAGCGTCGCGATGTGCCGGGCCTTGTTGAGCCCGGCGTCCGACAGCATCCAGTCCGTCGGGGCGTAGATCGTCGTGTCGCCGCCGCAGTAGTAGGCGACGGCTTCGTTCTCCGTCGGCGCCTCGCCGCACGAGCTGTGCTCCGGCAGCGTCACCGACACGGTGGCGGTGAGCGTCGGCTCGTTCGCCTTCTCCAGCGCCGGGCGCCACGACTGCTCCAGGCAGCCGACGAGCGCGCCGTAGTAGGCCTTGAGCTGTTCGGCCGCCCGGCCGAGCTCGGGCAGGGAGCAGGTGGCGGGCCCGGGACTGATGCCGTCGCCGAGCAGGGGGTTGCGCGCCAGCTCCGGCACGGCCTTCGGGGGCTTCCCGGTGCCGCCGTACGCCCGGCCGGGATCGGCGCCTTGCGCGGCGAGCGCGCGGCCGTCCACCCGGTGCGGGATGGTGGCGGCGATCAGCGAGATGGCCACGACCACGATCAGGACGCCCGAGACGGCACCCCAGAGCCGGTTGCGGGGCGGGGCGATCGGGACGGGCGGGGCCGTGGGCCAGCCGGGCGCCCACGGGTTCGGCTCCGGCGTCCACGCGGGTTCCGGCGGCCGGGCCGTCCCCGGCCACGGCGGTTCGGCGTCGTTCACGGTCTCCCCCTGCTGTGTGGCACCAGCATACGGACACCCCGGGAGGCAGGGATCACGAAACGAACACGCCACCGGGTGGCCGCCGGGCCCCAGACCAGGCGAGACTGTCTGTCATGAGTGTCGAGGATCCTTATCTGTGGCTGGAAGACGTGACCGGCGACGACGCGCTGGGCTGGGTGCGCGCCCGCAACGACGAGACGCTGGCCGAGCTGACCGCCGGCGCGCGGTTCGCCGAACTGCGCGACGAACTGCGCGAGGTGCTCGACGCCGACGACCGGATCCCGTACGTGCGCCGCCGCGGCGAGTTCCTCTACAACTTCTGGCAGGACGCGACCCACCCGCGCGGCCTGTGGCGGCGGACGACGCTCGAGTCCTACCGGCAGGCCGAGCCCGAGTGGGAGCTGCTGCTCGACGTCGACGCGCTGGCCGAGGCCGAGGGCGAGAACTGGGTCTGGCAGGGCGCCACCGTGCTGCGGCCGGACTACCGGCGTGGCCTGGTCGAGCTGTCCCGCGGCGGCGCGGACGCCACCGTGGTCCGCGAGTTCGACCTCGACGCGCACGAGTTCGTCCCGGACGGCTTCACGGTCCCGGAGGCGAAGACGCGGATCGGCTGGATCGACGTCGACCGCGTCTACATCGGAACGGATTTCGGCCCGGGTTCGCTGACCAGCTCCGGGTACCCGCGGCTGGCCAAGGAGTGGCGCCGCGGCACGCCGCTCGAGGCGGCGACCGTGGTCTTCGAAGGCAAGCCCGACGACGTCTCGATCGGCGCGTCCCACGACCCGACCGAAGGCTTCGAGCGCGACTTCGTCAGCCGCGCGATCGACTTCTACCGCTCGGAACTGCACCTCAGGACGCCCGGCGGGCTGGTCAAGATCGACATCCCGGACGACGCGAGCGCGTCCGTGCACCGCGAGTGGCTGCTGGTGCGGCCGCGCACGGCGTGGACCGTGGGCGGCACGGAACACCCGGCCGGCTCGCTGATCGCCATCCTCTTCGACGCCTTCATGGCCGGCGACCGCGACTTCACGACGTTGTTCACGCCCGACGAGCACACCTCGCTGAGCTACTGGGCCTGGACGCGCCACCACCTGCTGCTCGGCACGCTGCGCGACGTCCGCACCGAGCTGCGCACGCTGACCCCGGGCCCGGACGGCTGGCAGGAGGCGCCGCTGGCCGGCGGCCCGGAGTTCGGCAGCGCGGACATCTTCGACACCGATCCCGACGTCAGCGACGAGTACCTGATCGATTCCAGCGGCTTCCTCCAGCCGTCGACGTTGAGCTACGGGCACGTCGGCGAAGAGGTGGAAGTGCTGAAGCAGGCTCCGGCGTTCTTCGACGCTTCGGGTATGAGCGTCGCGCAGTACTTCGCGACGTCGGAGGACGGCACGAAGATCCCGTACTTCGTCGTCCGGCCCTCCGGCGCCGAGGGCGGCCCGACGCTGCTGACCGGCTACGGCGGCTTCGAGGTCTCGCTGACGCCGTCCTACAGCGGGATGATCGGCCGCGGCTGGCTCGCCCGCGGCGGCACGTACGTCGTCGCGAACATCCGCGGCGGCGGCGAGTACGGGCCCGGCTGGCACACGCAGGCCATCAAGGCCGCGCGTCACCGCGTGTACGAGGACTTCGCCGCGGTGGCCGCGGACCTGGTTTCGCGGGGCATCACGACACCGGAGAAGCTCGGCATCCAGGGCGGCAGCAACGGCGGCCTGCTGATGGGCGTGATGCTGACGCGCTACCCGGAGCGGTTCGGCGCGATCGTCAGCCAGGTGCCGCTGCTGGACATGCGCCGCTACCACCTCCTGCTGGCCGGCGCGTCCTGGATGGCCGAGTACGGCGACCCCGAAGACGCCGCGGAATGGGACTACATCGCGAAGTACTCGCCGTACCAGAACGTCCACAGTGGACGTGCGTACCCGCCGTCGCTGTTCGTGACCTCGACGCGCGACGACCGCGTGCACCCCGCCCACGCCCGCAAGATGGTGGCGCGGATGCGTGAGCAGGGGCACGACGTCCGGTATCACGAGAACATCGAAGGCGGCCACGGCGCCGCGGCGGACAACGAGCAGCTGGCCTTCAAGTGGGCGCTGGTGTTCGAGTTCCTGTGGGAGCAGCTCACGAAGTGAGCCGCGCGAGCACGACGCCGCCGACGATCAGGGCCAGCGCGGCCACCCGGCCGACGCTCAGCGGGTCCTTGGTCACGACGACGCCGAGCACGATCGCGCCGACGGCACCGATCCCGGTGAACACCGCGTAAGCGGTGCCCACCGGGACGGTGTCCATCGCGCGCGAGAGCAGGTACACCGCGGCGGCGCCGAGCACGAAGCACAGGAGCGTCGGCCACGGCCGCGTGAAGTTCTCCGTCGGCTTGATGCTCTGCGACCACGCGATTTCGACTAGCCCGGCGAAGACGAGCGTCACCCACCCCATCAGAGCGCCTTCAGGGCCGCTTCGCGCGACGCGACCCGCTCCCCTTCACGTGCGGTCAGGTGCGGGTCGACCAGGGCGTTGGTCAGCTCGGCGTGCACGAACCGGACGTCGTCGACGTCGTAGTGCCCGGCGATGAAGTCCCGCAGGTAGCGCTCGTGGTGGTCGAACGGCGCCCGCGGCGTCCCCGCCGCGTACGTCCCGCCGCGCGCGCCGGCGATGACGAACTTCTTGCCGCGCAGGGACATCTTCGGGAACGTCACCTGGTCGATCCAGGCCTTCAGGGCGGCCGGGATCGAGAAGTTGTACATCGGCGCGCCGATCAGGACGACGTCGGCTTCGAGCAGCTCGGCGAGCAGCGGCTCGACGATCGCCCAGGCCTGCTTCTGCGAGGGCGTTTCGACGACATCGGCGTAGTGCGCGGGGTCGGTGATCCCCGCGGCGAGCAGGGCGTCACAGATTTCGGTCCACGCTTCGCCGATCACCGGGACCGGGGCGGCGGCGAGGTCACGGTAGGTCCGGGTGCCCGCCCAGGTGGCGGCGTACCGGGCGGAGAGCTCGCGGGAGAACGACGAGCGGCGCGCGCTGGAGTCGAGGTGCAGCAGGTGGGGCACGATTCCTCCTCAAGTGGACGCGGTGTCCGCTTGACTCAACTGGACGCCCTGTCCGGATATTCCCTAGGCTGGCGCCCATGCCCGAACGCGCCGACGCGGCCCGCAACCGCGCGAAGATCCTCGCGGCGGCCGAGGAGCTGTTCACCGCCCGCGGCGCGGCGGAGGTGACGATGGAGGACATCGCCCGGGCGGCCGGCGTCGGCCGCGGGACGCTCTACCGCCGTTACCCGGACCGCGCGGCGATCGCCGTGGCCCTGCTGGACGAGCACGAGCGCCGCCTGCAGGAGGAGCTCCTGCGCGGCGACCCGCCGCTGGGCCCGGGCGCACCCCCGGCCGCCCGCCTGGCGGCGTTCTACGAGGCGATGGTGGAACTGCTGGAGCGGCACGCGGCCCTGGTGCTGGGCGCCGAGGTCGGGCATTCCCGCTTCACGACGGGCGCTTATGGGTTTTGGCGCACGCACGTCCGGGTGCTGGCGGAGGCGGCGGGCGCCCCGGACCCGGACGTCCTGGCCGACGTGCTGCTGGCGCCGCTGGCGCCGGAGCTGTTCCTGCACCAGACGTCTCGCGGGGTGCCGGTGGAGCGGATCACTGCGGCCCTGCGGCAGCTGGCCGGTCTCCTTTAAAAGAGCCCGCGCGGCCGGGCGCGCTTCGGGGTGTACCGCGGGCCCGGTTTCGGCTGCTCGCCACGGATCCGCGCGAGCGCGGCTTCGAACGCGGTGAGCACGTCGGCGACGAAGACGAGCCGCCCGACGCCGAGGCGGTGCAGAGCCGCGCCGTGGTCCGCGGCGACCGTGATCGCGACGCCGAGCAGCAGGACCCGCCACGCCCCGAACACGGCCGCCCGGGCGGGCTTGCCCAGCTCGCGGAAGGCGATCTCCAGCCGGTGGCAGTGGAACGGCACGTGCCGCTCCTCGTCGGCGAGGATCCGCGCGGCGACCTGCGTGAGCAGCGGGTCGCCGGTGCCGTCGCGCAGGGCGCGGTAGTACCGCAGCGCGACGACCTCGGCGATGAGCAGGACCATGAGTTCCAGCCGCAGCCCGAGCGCCCGCCGCAGCTTGACGAACACGGTGTCCGACCAGTGACTCGCGATCGTGGGCACTCCGGCGGCGGCGAGCAGTCCGGCGAGCATCCGCGCGTGGTTCTGCTCCTCGGCGACGAAGAGCCGCACGGCGGCGAGGTAGGTGTCGTCGCCGGCGGCTTTCGCGATGAGGTTGGCGCCGTCACCGGCTTCGCCGACCTGGAACCGCTGCACGCTCCTCGCGACGTCGGGGTGCAGCTTCGCGCCCCGTTCCCACGGCGGATCTTCGCGTTGCCTGCGACGTTCGGCTTCGGTTTCGAAATCCTGGAGCCAGTGCGCGTAAGTCATCGGTCCGATGATGCCGCGTGCTTGTGGACCGGATGAGCGGCTTCCGTGGAGATTCTGTGAAGCCGGCTGAACCGGGCGCCGACCGCCCGGTTCAGCCGGCGGAACGGTCAGCTGCAGCCGGACGTTGCGCCGCAGCCTTCGCAGGCGTAGCACGAGCCGGCCGGGCGCATCTTCGTTCCGCACGTCATGCAGAGCGGGGCGTCCGCCGCCTTGCCGAGGCGGAGCTCCATCAGCTCCGTCGTCGTCTGGGCTTCGCGGTGGGGGTGTTCCGGTTCTTCCGCGTGCGGCTCCGGTGATGCGTCCACTGTGGACTGGAGGGCCTCCAGGTCGACGCCGGGGTTGCCGTACGTCGCCTCGACTTCGGCCGACCGCTCGTCCGCCGAGAGGATGCCCAGCTGGGAGCGCTTCTCGTACGGCAGGTAGTCCAGGGCCAGGCGGCGGAACAGGTAGTCCATCACGCTCGTCGCGATGCGGATGTCCGGGTCGTCCGTCATGCCCGCCGGCTCGAAGCGCAGGTTGCAGAACTTCGAGACGTAGAACTCGAGCGGGATGCCGTGCTGGAGGCCGACCGAGATCGACATCGAGAACGCGTCCATCACGCCGGCCAGCGTCGAGCCCTGCTTGCCGAGCTTGACGAAGATCTCGCCGAGGCCGTCGTCCGGGTACGAGCCCGCCGTCAGGTAGCCCTCCGCGCCCCCGACGGTGAACGACACCGTCTGGCTCGGGCGCTTCTTCGGCAGGCGCTTGCGCACCGGGCGGTACTCGACGACCTTCTCGGGCTCGGCGGCGGCGGCCGTCGTCTCCTTCTTCGCCGTCGACAGCGGCTGGCCGACCTTGCAGTTGTCGCGGTAGATCGCGAGGGCCTTCAGGCCGAGCTTCCAGCCCTGGAAGTAGATCTCCTCGACCTCTTCGACCGTCGCCGACTCCGGCATGTTGACCGTCTTGGAGATCGCGCCGGACAGGAACGGCTGCACCGCGGCCATCATCCGGACGTGCCCCATCGGCGCGATCGAGCGCTCGCCGACCGCGCAGTCGAACACCTCGTAGTGCTCGGGACGCAGGCCCGGCGCGTCGACGACGTGGCCGTTCTGCGCGACGAACTCGACGATCGCCTCGACCTGCTCGGTCTGGTAGCCCAGCGCTTCGAGCGCGCGCGGCACCGTCTGGTTGACGATCTGCATCGAGCCGCCGCCGACGAGCTTCTTGAACTTCACCAGCGAGAAGTCCGGCTCGATCCCGGTGGTGTCGCAGTCCATCATGAAGCCGATGGTGCCGGTGGGGGCGAGCACCGACGCCTGCGCGTTGCGCCAGCCGTGCTTCGTGCCGATTTCGATGCCCTTCTGCCACTCCTCCGTCGCCAGCGCGCGGACCGCGGCGTCGTTGGAGTGGTAGGTGCGGACGAGCTCGTTCGCCGCCGCGTGCTTGCGCATCACGCGCTGGTGGGCTTCGGCGTTGCGCGCGTAGCCCTCGTACGCGCCGACGACCTGGGCCATCTCCGCCGAACGCCGGTAGGAGACGCCCGTCATCAGCGACGTGATCGCCGCCGCGAGCGCGCGGCCGCCGTCGGAGTCGTACGCGTGGCCGAGCGCCATCAGCAGCGCGCCGAGGTTGGCGTAGCCGATGCCCAGCTGGCGGAACTTGCGCGTGGTCTCGGCGATCGGCTCGGTCGGGAAGTCGGCGAAGCAGATCGAGACGTCCATCGCCGTGATGATGAACTCGACGGCGCGGGCGAACAGCGGCGCGTCGAACGTGCCGTCGGGCGTGACGAACTTCAGCAGGTTCAGCGACGCCAGGTTGCAGCTGGAGTTGTCCAGGTGCATGTACTCGCTGCACGGGTTCGACGCGGTGATCCGGCCGGACTCGGGGCAGGTGTGCCAGTCGTTGATCGTGCCGTCGTACTGGATGCCGGGGTCGGCGCACTCCCACGCGGCCTGGGCCATCGTGCGGAACAGCTTCTTCGCGTCGGTGCGGTCGATGACCTCGCCGGTGAGCCGGGCGCGCAGGCCGAAGTCGGTGCCGTTCTCGACCGCCTGCATGAACTCGTCGGACACGCGGACCGAGTTGTTCGCGTTCTGGTACTGCACGGAGGAGATGTCCGCGCCGGAGAGGTCCATGTCGAACCCGGCGTCGCGGAGGACCTTGATCTTCTCCTCTTCGCGTGCCTTGGTCTGGATGAACTCCTCGATGTCCGGGTGGTCGACGTCGAGCACGACCATCTTCGCCGCGCGCCGGGTGGCGCCGCCGGACTTGATGGTGCCCGCGGACGCGTCGGCGCCGCGCATGAACGAAACCGGCCCGGACGCGGTGCCGCCGGAGGTGAGCAGCTCCTTCGACGAGCGGATGCGGGAGAGGTTCAGCCCGGCGCCGGAGCCGCCCTTGAAGATCAGGCCCTCTTCGCGGTACCAGTTGAGGATCGACTCCATCGTGTCGTCGACCGCGAGGATGAAGCAGGCGCTGACCTGCTGCTTCGACGACGTGCCGACGTTGAACCAGACCGGCGAGTTGAAGCTGAAGACCTGGTGCAGCAGCATCCAGGTGAGTTCGTGCTCGAAGATCTCGAGGTCCTGCGGCGCGGCGAAGTAGCCGTGGTCGCGCGCGGCCTTGACGTAGGTGTGCACGACCCGGTCGATGAGCTGCTTGAGGCTGCGTTCGCGCTGCGGGCTGCCGACGGCGCCGCGGAAGTACTTGCTGGTGACGATGTTGGTGGCGTTGACCGACCAGAAATCGGGGAACTCCACGCCGCGCTGCTCGAAGTTGATCGAGCCATCGCGCCAGTTGGTCATGACGACGTCCCGCTGCTCCCAGGTCACCTGGTCGTACGGGTGCTGCCCCTCGGTCGTGAAGACGCGCCGCACGCTGAGCCCGCCGGCGGCCTTGCCTTTTTTGCCGGTGGCCGCGCGGGCCCCCGTTCCCACGGTTTCCGTCATCGGTTGAACCCTCTCCCGCAGCGGGACGGCTCAGTCGCCGTCTTCGCGCTGATCGCTCTCCTCGTGGGCAGCAGAACCCGCCATGGCCTCACGGAGGTCGGCGATCTCCTTCTCGAAGTCTTCGACCGAGGAGAAGGAGCGGTAGACGCTGGCGAACCGGAGGTAGGCGACCCCGTCGAGCTCACGCAGCGGGCCCAGGATGGCCAGGCCGACCTCGTGACTCGGGATCTCCGCCAGCCCGGCGGAGCGGATCGACTCCTCCACGCGCTGCGCGAGCTGCTGCAGCGCGTCGTCGTCGACCGGCCTGCCCTGGCAGGCGCGGCGGACGCCGCTCACCACCTTGTCCCGGCTGAACTGTTCGGTGACGCCGGACCGCTTGACGACGGCGAGCACCATCGTCTCCGACGTCGTGAACCGCCGTCCGCACGACGCGCACGAGCGCCGCCTGCGGATCGCCTGGCCTTCATCCACCTCTCGGGAGTCGACGACCCGAGAGTCCGCATGCCGGCAGAACGGGCACCTCATCCGCCGATCACCTTCCCCTCCTCGCCGGCCGCCCGCGGTCGACGTCCCCGCGGCCACCGCGCACCCCTGCACTTGGTGATCGTTTTGTGGACATCCGGTGGGTAAACGCCGACCAGCTGTGGACAACTGCTGCCCAGTCTACCCCAACCTGTGGACCAACTACAGCGGTGTAACTACTACATATAGCGGGCGAGCGTAGAACTCGGCGGGGGCGGGCGCAAGCGACGCGGCCGGGTTCCACCTCGGCCGGGTGAGACCGGCGTGGCGCGGCCGGCGGAGCCAGAAGGGCGGTGGCGAGGGGGCCGCGGGGTGCTCGCCCTGGTCGGGGCGTGGTTGGTCTGTTCGGGTGGCGCGCCAGGACGCTCCGGGCAGGCTTCGGATCGGCCGGGCGGGTGGCTTCGGCGGGCGGAGGTTTCACCGGGCCGGGTGATTTCGCCGCGGACGCCCGCGGCGCTCGGCACCAAGCCGGGACGACTCGCGCAGAGCACGCCCACTCGGGGCGCTGCCCGCGCGCTTCGAGCCGACACCGGCCATCACAGCGCAGGACCCCGTACGACCGCGCGGGGGCGCTGCCCGCGCTTCGAGCCGGCACGGTCCATCACTCAGCGCAAGACCCACTTACCCGGGGCGCTGCCCGCTCTTCGAGCCAACACCAGCCATCACAACGCAAGCCCCACTTACCCGGCGCGCTGCCCACGCTCCGAGACGGCACCAGCCATCACAGCGGCCGTGCAGCGCCACGTGCGACCGGCACCGGAGCCATCACCACGGCCGCCGCCCGGCGGCGCACCCGCTCGTTGCCGCCGAACCGCGGGGGACTCACGGGGCTGGGACGTCGGCGACCGGGACCGTGAGCGGCAGTCCGGGCACCAGCACGGCCTGGTCCAGCCGGTTCAGCTCCTTGATCCGGGCGACCACCGCGCCCGGCTCGCTCTCCGGCGCGAACCGCGAGGCCAGCGACGCGAGCGTGTCGCCCTGCTCGACCGACACCGTCGCGGTCCGCGCGGGCACCGGGGCACCCGGCGCACCGCCGGCGAACAGCCCCAGCCCGGTGACCACCAGGCAGCTCGCGACGGCGAGCCCGGCGAGCCACGGCCAGCGCACCGGCACCCGCCGCGGCGCCGCGCACGGGGCGCCGGCCGGGCGGCGGCCCGCCACGACCCGCGCGCGCGTCGGCGGGCGGTGCACCTCGCCGCGGCGGCCGCGCAGGACGCGCACGGGACGGAGGGGCGCCGGGACCGGGGTCGCCGGGCGAACGTGTCCGCGTTCGGCCAGAATGGACATCCGAACCTCCTCGAAACCCTGTGTCCGCCCGTTTCCCGGGCCGCGGCGGCCCGTGGATCAAGGTCGAACAGGCGTTCTATCGAACGCCCGTGCGAAGGTCTACCACCTGCCACCGACAAAATCGAGCGGACACGGCGTGTCGATCGAACAGATGTTTGAAATCGCCGTGCCCGGGGGCTAACGTCGGTGACCAGGGCATCTGCCGGGCAGATGCCGCCCGGCGAGGCTGCCCGCACCCCGCGGGCGGCGGCCGGCGCGCAGAAACGTGCAGCGAACGTCTGGGAGGCGACGCAGTGGCGAAGGAGAACAAGGCGGGCAGGACCAGTGGGTCCCCCGGCGGCTCGGGCAAGGTGCACACCATGCCCGAGGTGTACGACGTGGACGAGACCCTCACCGTCCGCCAGCAGCAGGTGCTCGACGTGATCCGCTCGTGGGTGAGCCGGTTCGGCTACCCGCCGAGCGTCCGCGAAATCGGCGAGGCGGTCGGGCTGACCTCGACGTCGTCGGTCTCGCACCAGCTGCGTGCCCTGCAGCGCAAGGGCTACCTGCGCCGGGACGCGAACCGCCCGCGCGCGGTCGGCGTCCTGTCGGCGACCGACGACAACCCCATGGGCATCGAGATGGACCAGCAGCCGGTCATGCCGAAGGCGGCGTACGTGCCGCTGGTCGGCCGGATCGCCGCCGGTGGCCCGGTGCTGGCCGAGCAGGCCATCGAGGACGTCTTCCCGCTGCCGCGGGAGATCGTCGGCGAGGGCGAGCTGTTCCTGCTGAAGGTCACCGGTGACTCGATGATCGACGCGGCCATCACCGACGGCGACTGGGTCGTCGTCCGCCAGCAGCCGGAGGCGGACAACGGCGAGATCGTCGCGGCGATGATCGACGGCGAGGCCACGGTCAAGACGTTCAAGCGCAAGAACGGCCACATCTGGCTGATGCCGCACAACGAGGCGTACGAGCCGATCCCCGGTGACGACGCCACGGTGCTCGGCAAGGTCGTCGCGGTCCTGCGACGCCTCTAGGGAGCGCCCGGGCTTTCGCACGGCCCGGGAGATTCACCGGATCGGATGATCTTCGGCCGTGGGGAGCCGAAGGTCAGCGGCGGGCCCGGCGGCGCAGCTTGCTGAAGCCGAACCAGCCGAGACCGACCACCGCGAGCGTGATCCCGGCGGCAGGCAGGATGGGGAGCCCGGCCCCGTCCTCCGCCGAGCCGGCTGACGCGCCGGCGCCGGTCGAGGTCGTCCCCTCCGCCGGTGCGACGGACTGCGCGGCCGATGCCGCCGCGCCCCGCACCGTGCGGAGGGGCTGGCCCACGCCTTCGCTGCCGGAGAGCAACGTCCCGTCCGGGTCGAACGCGATCGCCTCGCCCTGCTTCTCCCCCGGCAACGGAATCCGCACCGGATTGCGCTGGAGCGCCGCGAGTACATCGCCGTCCGGAGCCGCGTACACGTACGCGTCCGTGTAGGTCCGCAACGCGATGACGCTGCCATCGGCCATCGAAGCTCCGCCCGTCACCAGGACCGAGCCGATCGAGCCCACCGGGCCACCCTGGGTGTCCGTCGTGGCGATCTTGACCGTGCCGACCTTCTCCAGGTTGGTCGGGCCCGGGCTCGCCAGGGGCCCCGACGGCCGGTACACGCGGGCCTCGCCGAGGACGTCCTTGGTGATCAGGTACGGCGTACCCGCCTTGTCCATGATCAGCGCTTCGGTGTCGTGCTGGCCGTCCGGGTAGGTGAGCCGGTGCACGGTGACCTTGCCCTGCGGGCTCATCTCCAGCAGGGCGACGGTCAGCCGGCCCTTCTGGTTGTCGCCGGTGTCCGACAGCCACAGCGTTCCGTCGGGGGTGCGGGCCAGGTCCTCGACGTCGAACGGGTCGGTCTTCTCCGTGAGGACCTTCTGGACCTTGCAGTCCCGGCCCAGCACGAACACCTGGACCTTGCTGCCGCCGTCGTTGATCGCCCACAACTGCTTGCCGTCGGAGACCAGGCCGGACAGCTCGCCGATCCGGGAATCCTTCATCGTGCACAGCGGCTCCGGAGCCGCCGGAGCCGCGGAAGCCGGGACGGGCCCGCTCAGCAGACCCAGCGAAACTGCCGCAAACGCGACCACCCAGCGCACCCAGCCACCTCCGTAGTGTGCGACCCCGGTGGATCGCACACTACGGAGACGTCTCAGGCCCTGGTCGAGTTGGTCTCGAACTCGCGCAAAGCCGCCGCGAGGTCCGGGCGGACCCGCACCAGCAGGCGCGTGCCGTCCTCGGCGTGCTCCTCTTCGAGGACCTCGCCGTCCGCGTGCGCCCGCGCGACCAGCTCGCCGCGCGAGTACGGCACCAGGACGTCGACCGTGACCTCCGGCCGCGGCAGGCGGTCGGCGATCACCTCGACGAGCTCCGGGATGCCCGCTCCGGTCCGGGCCGAGACCTGGACCGACCCGGCCAGCGCGTGCCGCAGCCGGGCCAGGCTGACGTCGTCGGACGCGTCGACCTTGTTGATCACCAGGAGCTCCGGCGGGAGCGGCTCCTTGCGCTTGCGCGTGATCTCGCCGAGCACCTCGCGCACCGCACTGACCTGCTCTTCGGGCGCCGGGTCGGACCCGTCCACCACGTGCACGAGCAGGTCCGCGTCAGCGGCTTCCTCCAGCGTCGAGCGGAACGCGTCCACCAGCTGGTGCGGCAGGTGCCGCACGAACCCGACGGTGTCGGTCAGCGTGTAGCCGCGGCCGTCCGGCGTCTGCGCGCGCCGCGTGGTCGGGTCGAGGGTGGCGAACAGCGCGTCCTCCACCAGCACCCCGGCCCCGGTCAGCGCGTTGAGCAGGCTCGACTTGCCGGCGTTGGTGTAGCCGACGATCGCCACGCTGGGCACCTCGTTGGCCAGCCGCCGCCCGCGCTTGGTCTCGCGGATGGTGTCCATGGCCGCGATCTCCCGGCGCAGCTTCGCCACGCGCTTGTTGATCCGCCGCCGGTCCGTCTCGAGCTTGGTCTCACCGGGACCGCGCAGGCCCACGCCGCCGTTCGCGCCACCGGCACGGCCACCGGCCTGCCGGGACAGCGACGCACCCCAGCCGCGCAGCCGCGGGATCAGGTACTGCAGCTGGGCCAGCTCGACCTGCGCCTTGCCCTCTTTCGACCGGGCGTGCTGGGCGAAGATGTCGAGGATCAGGGCGGTCCGGTCGATGACCTTGACCTTGACCTTCTCCTCGAGCTGCCGCAGCTGGCCCGGCGAGAGCTCGCCGTCGCAGATCACGGTGTCGGCGCCGGTGGAGCCGACGATGTCCCGCAGCTCCCGCACCTTGCCCGAGCCGATGTAGGTGGCCGGGTCCGGCTTGGTCCGCCGCTGGATGAGGCCTTCGAGGACCTCCGAGCCCGCCGTCTCGGCCAGGCGCGCCAGCTCGGCCAGCGACGCCTCGGACTGCAGGGCCGTGCCCTCGGTCCACACGCCGACCAGCACGACGCGCTCGAGCCGCAGTTGCCGGTACTCGACCTCGGTGACGTCGTCCAGCTCCGTGGACAGTCCCCTGACCCGGCGCAGCGACGCCCGGTCTTCGAGCTCCATTTCGCCTGTGGACGGGTCGCCGTCGTACAGGTCGTCGTCGTGGTCTTCGGTGTGTGTCAGTTCTGTCATCGTGCCTCCATGTTCCCACGATTCGCCGCGGGAACCGAACTTTTACGTGCTGGGATAGGTGGCGAGGTAGACCGCGGTGCGCTCGGCGCCGGGACGGCGGGGGCGCGCCTGGAACTCCTCGAGCAGGGCGTTGAGCCGCGTTTGCAGCTCCGCCCGCTCCTCGGGGGCCACCTGGACGACCAGGCGCGACTGGTGCACGCCCTCGAATCCGGTCTCGGCGATCTCGGCCAGATAGGCCTCGAGAACCGCCTGTTCCACGCCCTTGTCACCGCATGAGTCGAGTGTCCACGAAAGCCCCGTCGAAAGATACGGAATTTCGCGGGCGCCCCGGGTCCCGCGGCGCGGGGGCTGCGCGGCGAGGAAGCCGGTTTCGACGAGTTTGCGCACGTGGTGCAGCGTCGTCGCCGGATCCCGGCCCAGCCTTTCGGCGAGCTCCTTGTTCGTCAGCGCCTCCGAGAAGGTCAACCGGATGATGCGCAGCCGTATTCCGGAGGCCAGCGCGGCCGCCTCGGCTTCGGTCGCGGCACGTCGTTTCGCAGGGAGCACGGCGTACAGCCTAGAGCGAACAGTGATTGACACTTTCCAATCACTCGCGGCACACTCGGGAACCATGCACAGGGGGTCACTGTTCTTCCACCCGGACTTCAGACGGCTCTTCGCCGGCGACGCGGCCAGCCAGCTCGGCACCGCCGTCGGGTACACCGCCATCCCGCTGCTCGCGGCGGTGAGCCTGTCCGCGACGCCGTTCCAGATGGGTCTGCTCACCGCGGCCCAGACGCTCGCCTTCCTGCTGATCGGCCTGCCCGCCGGGGTGTGGGTGGACAGGCTGCGGCGCCGCCGGGTGATGCTCACCGCCGACTTCCTCCGCTTCGCCCTGCTGCTCAGCGTGCCGCTCGCGTGGTGGGCCGGGGTGCTGACGCTCGCCCAGCTGCTGGTGGTCGTGCTGCTCGTGGGTGCCGCGACGGTGTTCTTCGACGTCGCCTACCAGTCCTACCTGCCCTCGCTCGTCGGCCGGGAGCGCCTGCTGGAGGGCAACGCCAAGCTGCAGGCCGTCCAGTCGGTCGCGGGGGTCGCCGGGCCGAGCGGAGCGGGCGTCCTCGTCCAGCTGGTGAGCGCGGCGAACACCGTGCTGGTGACCGCGCTGGGTTACCTGGCGTCGGCGCTGTGCTTGCTGCGGATCCGCGCCACCGAACCCGAGCCGGAACGGACCGGGCACACGCGGCTGCTGCCGCAGATCGCCGAAGGCCTGCGGTTCGTCTTCTCCGACAAGCCGTTGCGCGCGAGCGTGGCCTGCACGGCGACCGGAAACCTCTTCAACGGTGCCTTCACCGCGGTCGAGGTGCTGTTCCTGACCCGCACCGTCGGGCTGCCGCCGGCCGCGGTCGGCGTGCTGCTGGCCGCCGGCAGCGTCGGCGGGATCCTCGGCGCGGTCTGCTCCGGGGCGCTCACGCGGCGGATCGGCCACGCCCGGTCGATCTGGCTGGTGCCGCTGCTGACCTGGCCGGGGCACCTTCTGGTCCCGCTCGCCGCGCCGGACTGGCGGCTCGGACTGGCCGGGTCCGGGCTGGTCGTCGCCGGGTTCGGGATCATCGTCTACAACGTCGCCTCCGTGTCCTACCGGCAGGCGATCTGCCCGGACCGGCTGCTCGGCCGGATGAACGCGAGCGCGCGGTTCGTCGTCTGGGGCACGATCCCGCTCGGCGGGCTGCTGGGCGGCGCGCTCGGCGAAGGGCTCGGGCTGCGCGGGGCGATGTGGGTGGCGGTGGCCGGCGAAGCCACCGCCGCGCTTTGGGTGGTCTGCTCACCCTTGCGGCACATGCGCGACCTGCCGACCGAGGCGAAAAGCGGTTCCGGCGCCGCCTAGAGTTGGTTCATGAGTACCCCATACGAGCGCCCGAGAGTCCCGGACAAGGTCGGTGTCGACGGTCTGGAGGCCAAGTGGGTACCCGTATGGGAATCCACGGATGCCTACCGCTTCGACCGGACGAAGACCCGGGACGAGGTCTACTCGATCGACACTCCCCCGCCGACGGTCAGCGGGTCGCTGCACATCGGGCACGTGTTCTCCTTCACCCAGACCGACGTCCTCGCGCGGTTCAAGCGGATGCGCGGGCTCGCGGTCTTCTACCCGATGGGCTGGGACGACAACGGCCTGCCGACCGAACGCCGGGTGCAGAACCACTTCGGCGTCCGCTGCGAGCCGTCGCTGCCCTACGACGCGGAGTTCCGGCCGCCGGAGAAGCCGGGCAAGGACGTCGTGGCGATCTCGCGCCGGAACTTCGTCGAGCTGTGCGAATCCCTGACCGTGACCGACGAGCAGATCTTCGAGCAGCTGTGGCGGCAGCTCGGGCTCTCGGTCGACTGGACGATGACCTACCAGACGATCGGGCACGACTCGCGGCTGATCTCGCAGCGCGCGTTCCTGCGCAACCTCGAGCGCGGCGAGGCCTACCAGGCCGAAGCGCCGACGCTCTGGGACGTGTCGTTCCGCACCGCCGTCGCCCAGGCCGAACTGGAGGACCGCGAACGCCCGGGTGCCTTCCACGACCTCGCGTTCGCAGGGCCGGACGGCGCCGACGTCGTGATCGCGACGACCCGGCCGGAACTGCTGCCCGCGTGCGTCGCCCTGGTGGCGCACCCCGATGACGAACGGTTCAAGCCGCTCTTCGGGAAAACCGTGCGGACGCCGGTGTTCGGCGTCGAGGTGCCCGTCGTGGCGCACCACCTCGCGGATCCCGAGAAGGGCCGCGGGATCGCGATGGTGTGCACGTTCGGCGACACCACCGACGTCACGTGGTGGCGGGAGCTGCGGCTGGCGACGCGGGTGGTGCTGGGCCGTGACGGCCGCTTCCTGCCGGACGCGCCTTCCGGGGTGCCCGCGGAGGCGTACGCGCCGCTGGTGGGCAAGACCGTCCACACGGGACGCGAGATCATGGTCCGCCTGCTGCGCGAAGCCGGGGCCCTGCGCGGGGAACCGCGGCCGATCACGCACTCGGTGAAGTTCTACGAGAAGGGCGACAAGCCCCTGGAGATCGTCGCCAGCCGGCAGTGGTACCTGCGCAACGGCGGCAACGACGCCGCCTTCCGGGAGAAGATGCTCGCCCGCGGCGAAGAGCTGAACTGGGTGCCGAAGCACATGCGCGTCCGGTACTCGTCGTGGGTGGAGAACCTGGCCGGCGACTGGCTGATCAGCCGGCAGCGGTTCTTCGGCGTGCCGATCCCGCTGTGGTACCGGCTCGACGCGAACGGCGAGCCGGACTACGACGCGCGCCTGCTGCCGGACACCCTGCCGGTCGACCCGAGCAGCGACGTGCCACCGGGGTGCACGCCGGAACAGCGTGGGGTGCCGGGCGGGTTCGTGGCCGATCCGGACGTGATGGACACGTGGGCGACGTCGTCGCTGACGCCGCAGATCGTCGGCCGGTGGAGCCTCGACGACGACCTTTTCGAGCGGGTGTTCCCGATGGACCTGCGGCCGCAGGCGCACGAGATCATCCGCACCTGGCTGTTCGCGACGGCGGTGCGCGCGGAACTGGAGCACGGCGTGCTGCCGTGGCGGGCGGCGTCGATCGCGGGCTGGGTGCTCGACCCCGACCGCAAGAAGATGTCGAAGTCCAAGGGCAACGCGACCACCCCGGTGGACCTGCTGGAGCGGTTCGGCTCGGACGCGGTCCGCTACTGGGCGACGAGCGCGCGGCCCGGCGTCGACACGGCGGTGGACGAAGGCCAGATGAAGGTCGGGCGGCGGCTGGCGACGAAGCTGCTCAACGCGAGCCGGTTCGTGCTGGGTCTGGGCGTGCCGATGCCCGGCGCGGTCGCCACCGAGCCGCTGGACCGGGCGCTGCTGGCGTCGCTGGCCGTCGTCACCGAGCAGGCGACGGCGGCGTTGGAGGCGCTGGACTACGCGCGGGCGCTGCAGGTGACCGAGACGTTCTTCTGGACGTTCTGCGACGACTACGTCGAGCTGGTGAAGGGCCGCGCGTACGGGGACCGCGGTCCCGACGCGGCCCAGTCCGCGCGCGCGGCGCTCGTGACGGCGCTCTCGGCCCTGCTGCGGCTGTTCGCGCCGTTCCTGCCGTTCGCGACCGAGGAGGTCTGGTCGTGGTGGCAGGCGGGGTCGGTGCACCGGGCCGAGTGGCCTCCGGTGGCGGCGTCCGACGGTGACCCGGAGCTGCTTCCGCTGGCCGGCGCGGTGATCGCGGCCGTCCGCCGGGCGAAGACGGACGCGAAGGTGTCGATGCGGTCCGCCGTCGAGACGCTCACCGTGACCGGACCGGCCGAGGTGCTGGCGCGGTTCGCGGCCATCGAGCCGGACATCCGCACCGCGGGCGCGATCTCGTCGTTGGAGACGCGCGAAGGCGGCTTCGCGGTCGAGGCCAAGGTCTGACGGGGGTGGGCCGCCCCGGTCACGAACCGGCGGCGGCCCACCAGGCTTCGTCGAGCTCGCCGCGCGCCACGATCTCGGCGGGCCCGGACAGCGTCGACGCGCCGCGGGACACCGTCACCTCGACGCGGCCACCCGGGATGTCCACTGTGGACGCGCCGGTGTCGGTGCCCGCCAGGTGGAACGCGGCCGCCACCGCGGCGACCGTGCCCGTGCCGCACGCCCGCGTCTCGCCCACCCCGCGCTCGTGCACGCGCATCCGCAGCGCGCCTTCGCCGAGGCAGTTGATGAACTCGAGGTTCACGCCGTGGGGGAACACGTCGTGGTCGAAGTCGGGTTGTTCACGCAGGTCGAGCCCGGCCACGTCGTCGTCGAGCAGCGACACCAGGTGCGGGTTGCCGACGTCGACCGCCACGCCGGAGAACGGGCGGCCGGCCACCACCGTGACCGACGTCCCGGTGATCGTCGCCGGTCCCATGTGGACGGTCACCGAGCGGTCCGGGTGCACCACCACCGGGCGGTCGCCCGCACGGGTGCCGACGACGAACTCGCCCTCGGCGGCCAGGCCGGTTTCGACCAGGTAGCGGGCGAACACGCGCACACCGTTGCCGCACATCTCCGCGATCGACCCGTCGGCGTTGCGGTAGTCCATGAACCACTCGCCCGCGGACGGCTCGCCGAGCTCGGCGGCGCGCACGACGCGCAGCACGCCGTCGGCCCCGAGGCCGCGCCGGCGATCGCACAACGCGGCGACCCTGGCCTCGGTCAGCTCGAGGCGGCCCGCCGGGTCGGGGAGCAGCACGAAGTCGTTCTGTGTGCCGTGCCCCTTGAGGAACTCGATACCGCCCATAGGGGCAAGATTACCGGGCCAGGGTATCCAGGACGCGCGCGGCCAGCCCGGAATCGGCGCCGTCGAACCAGTGGATCCGCTGGTCGCGCCGGAACCAGGAACGTTGCTTGCGGACGAAGCGCCGGGTCGCCTGCGCCGTCGCCGCGGCGGCCGCCTCGAAGTCGCCCTCGCCGTCCAGTTCGGCGAGCACCTGCTGGTACCCGAGCGCCCGCGCCGCCGTCTTCCCCTCGCGCAGGCCCCGCTTCTCGAGCTCGCGCACTTCGTCGACCAGCCCGGCGGCGAACATCCGCTCCACGCGCTCGTTGACGCGCTCGTCGAGCTCCTCGGGCGCCCGGTCGACACCGATGACGACCGTGCCGTAGCGGGCGGGCCCCGGCGCGGGCAGGTTCGCCGAGAACGGTTCGCCGGTGATCTCGATGACCTCGAGGGCGCGC
The DNA here is from genome assembly GCF_040681595.1 of Amycolatopsis sp. NPDC051716. Classification (NCBI taxonomy): domain Bacteria; kingdom Bacillati; phylum Actinomycetota; class Actinomycetes; order Pseudonocardiales; family Pseudonocardiaceae; genus Amycolatopsis; species Amycolatopsis sp. NPDC051716. Next base: position 87,474 of record NZ_JBFAZA010000006.1, read on the forward strand.
ACGATCCGGCGTGTGTTGGTCGGCAGGATCTTGGCGGCGGCCACCGGATCGCGCTCACCCAGCCGGGTGTACAACGCGGGCGTGCCGAGCTGCTCGGCTTCCGCGTCGAGCCGGGCCCGGACGGCCGGGTCGGTACCCGGGAAGCGCAGGTCGTCGAGCACGGCCTGGACGTAGAGGCCCGACCCGCCGGCCAGCACCGGGACCCGGCCGCCGGCCAGCAGCCGCTCGATCTCGGCCCGCGCGTGCCGCTGGTAGGCCGCGACGGACGCCGTTTCGGTCACGTCCAGCACGTCGAGCAGGTGGTGGGGGACGCCGCGGCGCTCGGCCTCGGTGGCCTTGGCGGTGCCGATGTCCATGCCCCGGTAGAGCTGCATCGCGTCGGCGTTGACGACCTCGCCGCCGAGCGCGCGGGCCAGGTCCACGGCCAGCGCGGTCTTCCCGGTGGCCGTCGGCCCGACCACGGCGACCGGGACGGCGGGGCTGTTCACGGCGGCTGACGATACCTGCGGGCCGACACGGAGCGTCCACCGGAAGTAGGATCACGAGCTTCGAGTGGCCCATCCAGTACCACGGTGCGCGCTGAGCTGCTTGAATGCCGCGTGGGGCCGTAGCATCCGAGCACGGCCCGTGACGACCGCATTACCCGGCCCCGCTTCGCGGCGGGGCGCCCGCAACCGCGGGCGTACAGGCGATAAGGAGCCTGCGATGGCCCAGGAGAACACTTCCACCGGTACCCCGGCCCCGCACCCGGTGCCGCACGCGCTGCACGCCGGGCACGCCGCCCCGCCCGTGCCGCCCGCCGAACCCACCCCGTCGACCTGGGGCCGGATCGACGACGAGGGCACCGTCTACGTCGTCACCGCCGAGGGCGAGCGCGCCGTCGGCGTCTGGCAGGCAGGCACCCCCGACGAGGGCCTGGTGCACTACGCACGCCGCTTCGACGACCTGCGCACCGAGGTCGAGCTGCTGGAGACCCGGCTGATCTCCGGGGCCGGCGACCCGAAGCACGCGCTGTCGAGCGCCACCCAGATCCGGGACGGGCTGCCCGAGGCCGCCGTGGTCGGTGACCTGGCCGCGCTCGCCGCCCGGCTGGAGTACGTCATCGCCCACGCCGAGAAGGCGCTGGCCAGCGCGAAGGCGGAGCGCGAGGAGGCCCGCGCGGCGGCGATCGCCCGCAAGCAGGAGCTGGCCGAGGAGGCCGAGAAGATCGCGGCCGACTCCACCCAGTGGAAGGCGGCGGGCGACCGGCTGCGCACGATCCTGGACGAGTGGAAGACGGTCAAGGGCGTCGACCGCAAGACCGACGACGAGCTGTGGAAGCGGTTCTCGAAGGCCCGCGAAGCGTTCAACCGCCGCCGCGGGTCCCACTTCGCCGAGCTGGACAAGCAGCGCGCGTCGGCCAAGCAGCGCAAGGAAGAGCTGATCGCGGAAGCCGAGGCCATCAGCGAGTCCGAGGACTGGGGCGAGACGGCGGGTCGCTACAAGGACCTGATGACCGAGTGGAAGGCGGCCGGCCGGGCGCCGAAGGACAGCGACGAGGCACTGTGGCAGCGCTTCCGCGCGGCCCAGGACAAGTTCTTCGCCCGCCGGTCCTCGGTGTTCTCCGAGCGCGACGCGGAGTTCACGCAGAACGCGGCCCGCAAGGAAGAGCTCCTGGTCGAGGCCGAGAAGATCGACGCGGCGGCCAACCTGGAGGCGGCGAAGAGCGCGCTGCGCCGCATCCAGGAACAGTGGGACGAGATCGGCAAGGTCCCCCGCGAGCGCATCCGCGAGCTGGACGGCCGGTTGAAGGCGGTCCAGGACGCGGTCAAGTCGGCGGAGGATTCCCGCTGGCGGAAGACGGACCCGGAGGCCCAGGCCCGAGCGGCCCAGTTCCGCGAGCGCGTGGAGCAGTACGAGTCCCAGGCGGCGAAAGCCCGGGCGGCCGGGGATGAGCGGCGGGCCAAGAAGGCGGATGAGCAGGCGGCTCAGTGGCGCGAGTGGCTGCAGGCCGCGGAAGCGGCTGTTGCGGACCGGTGAGGTTTGTGGGTTTTGAGGTTTGTGGCGCTGAGGTTTGTGGCGCTGAGGTTTGTGGCGCTGAGGTTTGTGGCGCTGAGGTTTGTGGCGCTGAGGTTTGTGGCGCTGAGGTTTGTGGCGCTGATCGCTGAGGTTCGCGGGCCGGTGTGGTCGGTTTCGCGGCGGCGGTCGCGGACTGGTGAGGTTCGCGGTCAGCTGAGGCCGGTTTTCGCGGAGGCCCTTCTTGCCGGCTGTTATGGCTGGTGAGGAGGGCCTTCGCGGTTTGCCCACAGGGTCGTCGTGTTGTGGATAAGGCGGCCGCTCAGGCGCGTTTCCGGGCGGTTCTGACGGTGGCCGCCGATACGCTGAAAGCGGGGGCAGCCCCCAGGGAGGGCGGGCCGTGCCGCCGGGCCGCGCCTAGCCGGGTTTCGCCAGGTCAGGCCAGCAGAGCCGAGCACGCCGGGCGGGGACGGGCGGGGACGGGCGGGGACGGGCGGGGACGGGCGGGGACGGGCGAGCTAAGCCGGGCTGGCCAGGCCAGGCCAGGCCAGGCGAGCCAAGCCGGGCGGAGCGGAGCCGCGCCGCGCCAGCCGAACTGCGCCAAGCCGGGCTGGGCCGGGCTGGCCGAGCTGGGTCTCGCTAGGTCAGGCCCGCAGAGCCAAGCCATGCGAGTCAGGGCAAGCCGGGCCGGGCGAGCCAGGCCAAGCCAGGCGGAGCCGATCCGCGCTACGCAGGGCGAGCCAAGCCAGCCAAGCCGGCCGGGCGTCGCCAGGCCGGGCCTCGCCAGGCCGAACCGGCCCGGGCCTCACCAGGCCGAACCGGGCCGCGCCTCCCCTGGCCAGGCCGAACCACGCCAAGCCAGACCAGACCGGGCCACGCAGAGCCATGCGAGGCCGGCCGTTCCGCAACCCGGCCCACCCGAAGGGGTTCGGTCACCGCCCCGACCGGGGGTTACCGCGCGCATTCCGGTCCACCCGGTGCTGCACTTCGATCATGACCAGGACATCCCGCACCACCGGCCGCATCCTCTCCGCGCTGGCGATCAGCGTCGCCCTCGGTGGGCTCTCCCCCGCGCTCGCCGCCCCGGCCGGGGCCGCTCCGCTCTCCTCCGGCGTCGAAGCCGGCAAGGGGAAGGTGAAGGTCGAGGGGAAGCTCGGCAAGGACCACGTCAAGGTCAACGAGAAGGTCGACCTCAAGGGCAACCTGCAGGTGCTCGACGCGGCCCGTTCCGAACAGTCCGTCGAAACCGTCATCGTGCAGCAGCTGCAGGCCGGCGCCTGGGTGAACATCGCCGACACCACCTGCCGGCCGAATGGCGGCTTCCGCTTCGACCTCAGCTTCAGCCTGAGCGCCACCGTCTCACTGCGGCTCTACCACCCCGAGACGACCCTCTACGCCGCCGCGTACTCGGCGAGCACCCTCACCCTGCGCGTCGGCTGAACCCGGTCCCCGCCGGTTCTCAAGATCGGGAGAACGCCGTGCGCATCCACTGGACCGCGAGACAGATCATCGCGATCCAGGCGATCACCATGCCGAGCCCCGGGCCGCCGCCCGCGGAGCCCGGGGCGTGGGACGACTGCTGGGACCAGATCGCCAGCAGCCCGTCCACCGAGGCGAACCAGCCGCCCGCCGCGCAGACCCAGGCCAGCCACCAGCGCCGCGTCACCAGGGCCAGAGCCGAGCCGAGGATGCCCACGCCCGTCGACGTCGCCGCGAACAGCTGGGGGATGCCGCCGCCCTCGCCGGCCAGGACCTGCCAGCCCGCGTGGTCGCCCACCCACGGGAGGATCAGGCAGATCAGCAGCACGAACGCGAACACCGCGATGGTGAACCCGCGGCGGCCCAGCTCCACCGTGCGGGACGCGCGCTTGCCCGCTTCGTCGATCTCGGCCGCCAGCTCGGCCAGTTCGCCGTTGCCACGGGACTCGGTCACAGCGCACACCCACTCACCGGTTCGGGCTGGGCGGCCGGGGCACCGAAGCCCGGCAGGCCCAGCGTGACGCCGCTCGTCTTCGGCCGGAGCCCGGCCTCCGCGTTGTCGCCGGCGCGCGTCCGCCGGTGGGACAGCAGGTCGCCGTCGGCCACCAGGTGGTGCGGTGCGCCGTAGGTGACGATCGTCTCGACGACGTCTCCGGGGCGGACAGCGCGGTCGACGTGAGCGCCGGCCGGGGTGAAGTGCACCAGCCGCCCGTCGCGGGCGCGGCCGCTCATCCGGTGCGTCTCGGCGTCCTTGCGGCCCTCGCCCGCGGCGACGAGCAGCTCGACGCGGCGGCCGACGATCTTCTTGTTCTCTTCCCAGGAGATCGCGTTCTGCAGCTCGACCAGGCGTTCGTAGCGCTCCTGCACGACCTCCTTCGGCAGCTGGCCGTCCATCGTCGCGGCCGGCGTGCCCGGGCGCTTCGAGTACTGGAAGGTGAACGCGCTGGAGAAGCGGGCCTGCGCGACGACGTCCAGGGTGGCCTGGAAGTCCTCCTCGGTCTCGCCCGGGAAGCCGACGATGATGTCGGTGGTGATCGCCGCGTCCGGCATGGCCGCGCGGACCTCGTCGAGGATGTTCAGGAAGCGCGCCGAGCGGTAGGACCGCTTCATCTCGCGCAGCACCCGGTCGGACCCGGACTGCAGCGGCATGTGCAGCTGGTGGCAGATGTTCGGGGTCGCGGCCATGGCGTCGATGACGTCGGAGGTGAAGGCGGCCGGGTGCGGCGAGGTGAACCGGACGCGCTCGAGGCCGTCGACGGTGCCGCACGCGCGCAGCAGCTTGCCGAACGCCAGCCGGTCACCGAATTCGACGCCGTAGGAGTTGACGTTCTGGCCGAGCAGGGTGACCTCGAGCACGCCCTCGGCGACGAGCGCCTCGACCTCGGCGAGGATCTCGCCGGGCCGCCGGTCGCGTTCCTTGCCGCGCAGGGCGGGCACGATGCAGAAGGTGCAGGTGTTGTTGCAGCCGACCGAAACGGACACCCAGCTCGCGTAGGACGATTCGCGGCGCGCGGGCAGCGTCGAGGGGAAGGTCTCGAGCGATTCGAGGATCTCGACTTCGGCCTCGGCGTTGTGCCGGGCCCGCTCGAGCAGCGTGGGCAGCGCCCCGATGTTGTGGGTGCCGAACACGACGTCGACCCACGGCGCCCGCTTGACGATCTCCCCGCGGTCCTTCTGCGCGAGACACCCGCCGACGGCGATCTGCAGGTCGGGGTTCGCGACCTTGTCGGGGCGCAGGTGCCCGAGGGTGCCGTACAGCTTGTTGTCCGCGTTCTCCCGGACGGCACAGGTGTTGAACACGATCAGGTCCGGCTTGGCCCCGGCGGTGGCCGGAACGTAGCCGGCGTCCTCGAGCTGCCCGGCGAGCCGCTCGGAGTCGTGCACGTTCATCTGGCAGCCGAAGGTGCGGATCTGGTACGCCCTGGGTGCCTGGTTCTCGGTCATCGTCGTTCAGGGTAACCCTCGCCTGACCAGCGACAGCTCCCACCCGCCCGACCGTTGCCGGGCACCGCGCCCCGGGCCGACCGCAGGCCGGGGGCTTCACCGCCCGTCCGTCACGGGCGGGGACAGCACGATGGGCCAGCGACGTTTCGGCTTGGTCAGCCGGTGCCACCAAGCTTCGGCCGCCCCGCCGAGCCCGGCCACCTCGATGCGGCCGGCCGCCAGCTCGGGTTGCCCGCACGATCGGGCCAAGTCCCGGGCGTCGCGGTCCAGGCGGCCGCGCAGGCGGTGGTGGCGGGTCGGGAGCCGTCCGGCGGCGATCATCCGGGCGAGGTGCACGAGCACCCGTGCCGCACTGGGCCCCGCCCTGAGCCGGCGGTGGGCCGCGTCCACGAGCGCGCTTGCCACGAACTCGGGCGGCAGCGTCAGGGCGAGCCGATCCACCAGGGCCGAGAGCTCGGCTTGCGACGGGGAACCGCCGAGCAGCAGGGTCAGCTGCAGCTCAGCGGACAACCGGGTCGGCGTACCCGGGTCACGGCGGGACAGCACCTCCCCAACCGGCCCGCAGCGGGTCGTCTCCACGAGGTCGCACACCTGCTTCGTGAGGGGGTTGCGGAACCGCGGGGCCGACATCGCTTCGTCGATGACGCCTTCCAGCGCGGTCCGCACGACGTCCGACCACTGGCGGCTCCGCCGGCCCTCACCCGGCAGGCAGCTCGCGAGCAGCGTCAGGCGTTCCCCGTTGCCCAAGCGATCCGCGTAGGAGGCCAAGAACTCGTAGCCGGCTTCCGGCTCGAGCTCTCGCAGCACACCGGTGGCGAAAACCGGCACCGCCTCGACGTCGATCGCACCGAGCAGCTCGCGCAACGGCTCCACCCGGCGCAGGTACGGTGCCGCCGCCTGGCCGAGCTCGGGCTCGGCGCTCACCAGCGCCCCCAGGTCGATCACCTGGGTGGTCCGGCGCAGCACCTGCGCGAGGATCCGGCCGCGAACGGCGCGGCCGAGACCGGTCCCGTTCAGGCTGAGCAGCGGATCGCGAGCGGCCTCGGCCGCGAGCCCGGTCAGCACTTCGTCGTCGCAGGTGCGGGGATCGCGCAGCCCCCTCAGCACGGCCACCGCGCCGGGCACGTCCAGCTTCATCGGCGTTTGGCGCGCGGCCCATTTGCGGCACAGCGCGACGCAGACAGCGGTCACCAGCGCCGGTAATTCGGTCTCGAGCCGCTGGAGCGTCGACGCGGGAGCGCGGGTGTCCTGAGCGGCGAGGATTTCGGTCGCCACCTCGTCGCCCAGTTTCTCCGCGCAACCGCCGGTACACGCCTGGCCGAGAGCCGGCCAATGCAGCGCCTCCCCGGCGACGATGGCCCGCGCCAAAGCGGTCACACCGCGCTCGACACGGGCGAGCTGGGTGATCCCCGGCGCCGACGCCAACGCCGTACGCAGCTTCGCTCGGTCGATGTCGCCGTCCACCAGCAGGCTGTGGAAGGCGATCACCGAATCGGCGAGCGCACCGAAATCCACGCCGCGGCCGGCATCCGGCACGACCGACCGTCCGATCGACGTCGCGGCTCGATCGATCCGCTCCGGCGACACGACGATCCGCGCTGCCTCCACCGCATCGGTGTCGCGGTGCGGCGAACCGAAGACGAGCGAAGCGGGCGGCGGCTGACTGGCCGGGTCCATCCCGACGATCTCGAACCGGGCCGCGGTATCGCGTGACTCGTAGCTGGAGAACGAGATGTCGTCGGCGAGCCACGGCACCCGTTCGGCCAGTGCCGCCACGATCGCGACCGCCACGTCCGGCGGTTGCCTGATCGCCACCGGCCGCCCCCGGCGCGCCGTGAAGAGCGCGGCTGCCAGGAGTTCGGGCGCTTCCGCGAGGTCGAGGCTTCCCGGCTCGATCTCGGAAAGCGTGACTCTCGGCAGTTCCGGGTCCGGCGCCGCACCTTCGGTCCACCACCAAGGCGAGCGGAAGCGGGCGAGCAGCTCCCGCGCCGGCAGCATCGTCCGGGGCCCGGCGACGATGTGGGCGGCGAAGTTGCCGGGCCTGCCGAAGGCGTCGGTGCCGGTGTAGACCTTGTGGAAGACGTACCTCGTGTCGTCACGGTCGGTCCAGCCGAAGGAGACCGGCGCTTCGCCTCGGTCTCGGGCGCCGGTGGGGGCTCGGTACCGGCAGAGTTCGAGTGCCTCGCTCCGGCGGCGGTTCGTCTTGTCGAGCAGCGCCGGGGTCGCGGCCACCACCTGGAACCCGAGCCTGTTCTCGGTGCCGTGCCGGGCCCAGGTGAACCAGAGCTGCTCGAGCTGCGCATCCGTCATGAGCCGACGATCGGAGAGAGGTGATCGAGGACGTTGACCAGGGGTTCGAGGCACCGGATGGGGTCGGGAGGCCCGTCGAGCGTCCGATCCGGCCGTGGGGTCCGGCCGAGTGCGCTGACGGCGTTGTAGGACACCTTCGCCATTCGCCTGGTGGCGGAGAGGAGGTCGTGTGCACCGAGCTCGGTCAGCACCTCCCGGACCTGCCGGCCGATCTGGTCCATTTCGGCGTTCCACCCGGCCCAGCCGGCGGCGCGATGCCGGGCGAAGAGCAGGTCTTCGCGCCCGAGCGCGGTCGCCAGGACGTCCGATTTGGACAGTGTCACGGCGATGGGAACTCGCGCCCGTGCCTCCTCGGCGAGGTCGGAGACGTACGCCGCGAGCAGGTTCGCCTGGTTCGGCTGTCGTTCGGCGGCGTCCGGGAGGTGCTTCATCGCGCTGCGCACCCTCGGGAAGGACAGCGGGTCCACGAGGAAGATCACGCCATCCGCCCGCCGCACGAACGACGCCGCGTGGGCGCGGCTCGCCCGATCCATGAGCACCTCGCCCGAGACGTCGTGGAAGAGCAGCAGGCAGGGCTTCTGCCCCTCGTAGGTGACCTGGAAGACCAGCGGGTCAGGTGTTTCGTACTGGGTCGGTTCGAGCACCCTGCTCTCTTCGAACAACGGCACGAAGTAGTCGGCGTCGAAGCGTTTGGCGGTGGCCTCGTCCGGCAGGAACTCGACGCAGTTGTGGTCGACCAGGCCCTGCCGGGTGTACGCCTCGTTCATCATGCTGGTCAGGTAGTGCGACTTGCCCGCACTGTGGGTGCCGACGACCGCGATCACGTAGATCTCGCGATCGTCGATCCCCTCCGGCAGGGGGTGGTTGCACCCGAGGCACAGCCGTGCGGGCAGGTCCTCCGGGGCCGCGACCTCGGCGGGGTGCGGGAGGACCCGCGGGTAGAAGTGCTTGCGCATCCAGTTCACCGTGCCCGCCGACGCGGAGCCCGGCGGCGGGGCCAGCACCGGGTACCGCGACCGGTCCGCCTCCAGCCACCCGCGGATCGGCGTCCCCGACGGCATCGCGCCGTCTTTGGCTTCGGCGATGGTGTAGGGGTTGGTCCCGACGATCGGCAGCTCGCCCAGCATGGAGACCTTGCCGCAGTACGGGCATTTCCGGCGATCAGACGGACTGGCCACGGCTGTCCCCTTCGGTCCGCTTCGGCCGGGCCCCGGGTGACGACTCGGCCGCCTCGACCGGCCGCGCTCGCAGCTTGACGGAAATCATCGCGCCGAGCCTCCCCGGCCGCGGCTGCTTTCCCGGCTCGTACTTCAGCACCACGTAGAGAAGAATGCCGACGACGAAAGAGATGTTCGGGATCGCGGACGCGCCGAGCTCGAGCCCGTTCGCCTTCACGGCAATCGCGTAGATCGCCGCGAATTGCGTCGCCGCCAGGGTGCCGACAAATGCCATCACCCGGATCGCCAGGTTTTCGCTACGCCGCACCGAATAGCTCAGATACCGGCCCATGACCACCCCGAAGGTGGCGGGGACCGCGGCGCCCGCGATCTTCGACAGCGTGCCGGCAAGATCGGTGTTCGACAGGGCGTTGACGGTGAATTCGGCGAACCCGAGGCCCGCCGCCTGCGCGCCGAGCACCACCATGGCCCCGCAGAACAACGCACTGGCCCGGATCGCGCGCTCCAACGCGTTGTCCGTCCGAAATGTCACCAGCACACTCGAAGCGATGAAGACCAACATCGACCCGAGCAGCATCACGTGCAGGAGGATATTCAGGAAAGTGGCCAAGAAGTCTCGCCTCCACTCGTTTTGTCGAGCTAGGGATCGCGACCCCTTGAACCGCTGTTACCACCTTCACTCGATCAGCCTATTTCGCATTCTTGGTGCCGGTGATTTTCATCCTTGGTCGCACGGCATCGGGACGAACGAGTGACGAGCTCAGCCGAGCAGAACCGGAAAGGTGGTCGCGTGACCTCAATGCGGTTGGAAGAACTCAAGCCAGCCGCGGCTCGCGTTCGCCAAGTGGCGCGGGGCTGCGTCACACACTCCGGGTCGACCAAGATGAGGCGGTGTTGTCGCCGGCGGCGATCGAACCGGCCCTTGCCAACGGGATTCCAGGGGGCTCCTCGACGAAATGCGTGACTCCCCTACCTCGGCTGAAAGAACTGGAGCAGTCCACGGCCGGGTGCGCTGCCAGGGGCAGAGGGAGGAGGGCCGCGCCGCTCCGAAATCGCACGGTGCGCTCACCCGGGTCGGGGAGGGCTTCGCCGAGTGGGCGACGTCAGGTTCGCCCGCTCCCCTATTGCGGCCGTAGAGGTGCCGCGACGCCGGACAGCGTCACGTTCGGAGTCGACCAGCGGCCGAGCCCCGCCGTGTTGTCGCCGGCGGCGATCGAACCGGCCCTTGCCAACGGGATTCCGGGCGGCTCCTCGACGAAATGCGCGACTCCCCTACCTCGGCTGGAAGAACTCGAGCAACCGACGGCTCGCATCCGGGGACATCAGCAACTCCTGCATGCCCGCGGACATCCGGGCCGCCGCTTCCGTGCGCTCGAACATCTCCTTCTCGTACTCCGCCACCGCCGCTCCGAAATCGGCCGGGTGGGCGGCCAGGGCCAGGGCGAGGAGGGCGCCGTCCAGGAGGGCCATGTTGGCTCCCTCTCCCACCGGGGGCATCAAGTGCGCCGCGTCGCCGACCAGCGTGACCGTGGCAGATGATGGCCAGGTCAGGCCCGGTGGGAGCGTCGCCAGTGATCGGGGCACGAACGTGTCGTCGGCTGCGGCGATCAGGGCCGTGATGCGGGGGTCCCAGCCGGCCAGGAGCTCGATCAGGCGGGCGCGGGCCGCGGGTGGGTTGTCGAACGGGATGCCGCTTGTGGCGAACCAGTCTTCGCCCGTGTTGTAAAAACTGATGCCGATGCGGACGCTACCGTCGCCGTTGCGCTGGGCGGCCAGGGACTTGCCGTCGCCGAACACCCAGTAGTTGCCGCGGCCGACCATGGCCGCCAGGTCGGGGTGGGTGCGGTCGATGTCGGAGATCGCGAGCTCGACCGCGTTCTGGCCCAGGTGCTCCGGGCGGGCGTCGGTGAGCAGGCCCCGGACCCGGGAGTTCGCGCCGTCGGCTCCGACGAGCAGGTCGTAGCGCGCGCTGGTGCCGTCGGTGAAATGCAGGACGCCCTCTTCGGCGTGGTCGAACGCGTGCCCCCAGCGGACCGTTCGCTCGGGAAGCGAGTCGAGCAGCAGGTTGCGCAGGTCGGTGCGATCGATCTCGGGGCGCGCCATCGGGGCGTCGTCCGGCGTGTCCTCCTGGAGCAGCAGGGTGCCGTCCGGCTCCAGGAGACGCATGTCCTGCCCCTCCCGGCGGGCGACCGCCATGAACCGGTCGAGCAGACCGGCTTCGCGCAGCGCCCGCTGCCCGGAGTGGATGTCGAGCATGCCGCCCTGGCGGCGGGCGCCGCGCGAAGCGTCACGTTCGTACACGACGGCCTCGATGCCGTGCACGTGCAGGACCCGGGCGAGCGCCAGGCCGCCCATGCCGGCTCCCACGATGGCGATGGTCATGGATTCCCCCTCTGATACGCCGTACGTTTCGATACAGTGTATCGCGAGAGCCGATGTATTGTCACGCCCATGTTGGTGTGGGAACGACCGGAGCCGGCGAACCGGCCGGCGCCGGCCCCGCTGAGCCGGGACCTGATCGTCCGGACAGCGGTCGAACTGGCCGATGAAGCCGGCCTGGACGCGGTGTCGTTGCGCAAGATCGCGGCCGCGCTGGACGTCGGGCCGATGCGGCTGTACGGCTACATCGACACGAAGGACGAGCTGCTCGACCTGATGGTCGACGCCGTCCACGCCGAGATCCGGCCGGCCGGGGACGGGTGGCGGGAAGTATTGACGTCGGTGGCCGAAGCCACCCGGCAGGCCGCGTACCGGCACGAGTGGTTCGCCGACCTGATCGGCGGCCGGCCCCAGCTCGGCCCGAACGCGCTGGCCCGGGGCGAGGCGGTGCTGGCCGCGCTGGACGGCGTCGACGTGGACGTGGTCATGCCGGTGGCCGCCGCCGTCGACGCGTACGTGATCGGCGCGGTCCGCCGGGAAATCGCCGAACGGCGGGCCGAGCGCGCCAGCGGGCTGGACCAGCGGCAGTGGCAGCGCACCCACGGGCCCTACCTGGTGCGGATGTTCGCCACCGGCCGGTTCCCCGCACTGGAGACGGTCGTCCGCGACGCCGCCCACCTCGACGCCGACGAGACCTTCCGCCTCGGCCTCGGCTTCCTCCTCGACGGCATCGGGGCGGGCATCGCGGCGGGCATCGGGGCGGACACCGCCGCCGAGTAGCTACTCCCCGGCCCCGGTCAGCATGGCGACCATGCCGTGCGGGGCGTCGTCGCCGAACATGATCGCGTAGACGTCGACGTCCTCCGCTTCCGCCGCGGCACGCGCGAACATGGCCCGCTCGAACTCGGCCAGCGCCGTCTCCACGTCACCGGGGTGGGCGGCCAGGGCCTGGCCGAGTTCGGCACCGTCCAGCATGGCCAGGTTGGCCCCTTCGCCGTTCGGCGGCAGCAGGTGGGCCGCGTCGCCGAGCAGGGTCACCCCCGGCACGCGGTCCCAGCGGTGGCCGGCCGGCAGCGTGGCGAGGCGGCGCAGCACCGGCGGGGTGTCGCTTTCGGTGATCAACGCGGTCAGCTCGGGCGCCCAGCCGGCGAACTCCCCGGCGACCCGCGCCGTCACGGTCGCCGCGTCGGCCCCGGCCAGCCAGTCCTCGGGCTTGAACAGCTGCGCGTACGTGTGCAGCGTCCCGCCGCTTTCCCGGTGCGCGACGAACCCCTTGCCGGGCGCCAGCGCGTAGAGCGCGCCCGCGCCGACCACCTTCGCGGCGGCGGGGTGGCGGACGTCGCCGTCGAAGAGAAACGTCTCGACGACCGACACGCCGACGTACTCCGGGGTGGCCGCGGAGACCAGCGGCCGGACTTTCGACCACGCGCCGTCCGCGCCCACCAGCAGGCTCGTGCCGAAGCTGGTGCCGTCGGCCAGGCGCACCTCGTGGCCACCGTCGCCGAGGGACCGCACCCCGGTGACCTTGTGTCCCCAGTGGACGGTGCCGGGTGGCAGCGAGTCGAGCAGCAGCTGCCGCAGCTCGCCGCGCTGCACTTCGGGACGTTCGCCGGTGCCGTCGTCGGGCTGGTCGAGCAGCACGGTGCCGTGGTGGTCGACCACGCGCGAGGATTCCCGGCCCGGCAGGACGAGCTTGCGGAACCCCTCGGTCAGGCCGGCCGCCTCGAGCGCCGGCTGGCCGTTCCAGGGGTGGATGTCGAGCATGCCGCCCTGGCGCCGGGCGGCCGATGAAGCGTCGGCCTCGTGCACCTCGACCGGGATGCCGTGCAGGTGCAGGACGCGGGCCAGGACGAGCCCGCCGAGGCCGGCTCCGATGATCGTGACAGTCATGGTTTTCCTCCGTTTGGATCGTCGTTCCAAACATCACGCTAGCACGAGTTTGGATCGGCGTTCCAACCGTGCGATGATCAGCACATGGCGAACCGAGCCCAACGGCGCACGGACGGGCTGTCCAAGGAAGTGATCGTGCAGGCGGCGGCCGCGATCCTGGACGAGGGCGGCGAGGCCGCGCTGACGTTCCGCGCGCTCACCGCCCGCCTGTCGACCGGCTACGGCGCGATCTACCACCACGTCGCCAACAAGAGCGACCTCCTCGCGGCGGCGACCGACGCCGTCATCGCCCGCGTCATGGGCGATGCCGTGGCCGGCGGCGACCCGCGGGAAGCGCTGCGCACGGTGTCGCTGGGCCTGTTCGACGCGATCGACGCCCACCCTTGGGTCGGCGCCCAGCTGTCCCGGGAGCCGTGGCGGCCCGCGCTCCTGGAGGTCTACGAGCGCATCGGCGGGCTGCTCGTGGCGCTCGAAGTGCCCGAACAGGCGTTGTTCGACGCCGCGGGCGCGCTGGTCAACTACGTCCTCGGCGTCGCCGGGCAGAACGCCGCCAACGCCCGGCTGCTCGCCGCCGACGAGGGCGACCGCGACGCCTTCCTGGGCGCGGTCGCCGCCCGGTGGGCGGCACTCGACCCGGACGAATACCCGTTCGTGCATCGGGCGGCGACCCAGCTCCGGGAGCACGACGACCGCGAGCAGTTCCTCGCGGGCGTCGACATCTTCCTGGCCGGGATCGCCTCCCTGCGCTAGCACCGCAAGCCGCCCGCCGCCCGCCGCCCGCCGCCCGAGAGAAGCGCCCCAATGTGGCCTTGGTTGCGTTGAACGCACCCAAGGTGGCCTTCGGTGCGTTGAACGCACCGAAGGCCACATTGGGGCGCTTGGGGCCGGGCGGGCTACTTCACCGCGGTCGGTGCCCAGGCGGCGAGTTCCGCCCGGACCGCCGCCAGCTGGGCCGCGGTCGGCGCCGCCGCCGGTTCCGCGATCAGGGCGTAGTGCAGGCCCGGGGTCGCCGGCAGGCGCAGGCGGTCGCCCACCCGGGTGACCGAGGCCAGGTCCGTGACCACCGTCGGGGTCAGCCCGGCCGGAACGTGCAGTTCGGTCGGGGCTCCCGAGTCCGTCCCCTGCCACACGAGGACGCCGTACCGGCCCGCGCCGGTCAGCGCCGCGGTCGCCGGCATCGTCGACGGGATCTGGTTCCACGTCAGCGTTTGGCTGCCGTCGCGCGAGCGGTCCTCGTAGGTGAACGCCAGCGTGTGCCCGGCGACCGCCGCCGGGTAGAGGCGGTCGAGTAAGCGCGCGTCCTGGCGGAGCTGGACCGTGCCGTCGTCCGCCGTGCGGGCCGAGGAGAAGTCCTCGCCGTTCCAGGCGTCGCCGTCCGTCTTGACCTTGCCCGGGTTGTCGTTCATCAGCTCGTGGTGGCGGCCGCTGTAGATGTCCCACTGCCACTGCGTCGCCGACAGCACCGGGCCCGACTCCGCCGGCTTGCGCCACCAGTTCGCGCCGGCCACGCGCGAGTCCAGGGCCTGGTACATCGCCTTGTCCACGGTCGGGGTCTTGTCGGAGGTGTAGCCGGTCATCGGGTGGCCGAACTCCGTGACGATCGCCGTCGTGCCCAGCGCGGCCGCGCGGTCCCGGACCGTGCCGAAGCTCGCGCTGTACTGGCCGTCGCCCGCCTTGCCCGGCATGAACACGCCGGACTGCGCCAGCTGGTCGTAGAAGTGCGTGTTGAACACGTACCGCGGCCCCAGCACGCCGGTGTCCTGGAAGCCGCCGGGGTGGAGCTGGAAGGAGATGTTGGCGTTCCAGAACATGTTCGGCTCGACGAACGCGGGCTTGTCCTGCCAGCCGGCGGAATCCATCGCGTCGCGGAACCGCTTGAAGAACGGCCACAGCACGTTCTGTTCCCACGCCTTGCTGTCCTGGCCCTGGTCATAGCGCCCGGCGAAGGGCTCGTTGTACGGGTCCATGCCCGCGACGCCCGCGAACTGGGCGGCGCTGAGGTTCGTGCGCAGGTAGGACATCGTCTGGACGGCCTGGCCGACGAACTCGTCCTGGACGCCGCGGGCGTTGTGCCAGAAGTCCTTCGTGGCGTCCTGGACCGCGCCGTTCTGGGTGATGTTCTGGCCCCAGTGGGCGCAGACGCCGCAGCTTTCCGCGGGGTAGCCGCCGAGGTCGACGACCCACTTCGGCGCGCCGTCGCCGGTGTACCAGCTGCCGCGGTTGAACAGGTAGCGGGAGAACAGGTCCTGGTGGAAGTCGGGCAGGACGGTGAACCCCTCGTCCAGGAACGCCTTCAGCTGGTCGGTCAGCTTCGCCAGGTACTGCGTGTTCACCGGCCCGCGCACCGGCTGCGTCCCGGCCCACGCGATCGGGAAGCGCACGGCGTTCGCGCCGGCGAGGGCCCGCATCGCCTGCGCGGAACGGCGTGCGTCGGCCGCGTTGGCGAACGGCAGGAAACCGTTTTCTGCCAGCTTCGTCTCCCCCGAGACGTTGAAGCCGCGCAAGACCACTTCGCGGCCGTACTCGTCGACGAAAGCCGAGCCGCGCACGGTCAACCGGTGCTGCGGAACGTCTTCGGCGACAGCGGAAGCGACGACACCGGAGGTCATCGCCACGGCGGTGAGCAAAGCCACGAGCAGGCGCATGATGGCGGCCCCAAACGTGAAGGAGTTTCGCAAAAAGCTAGCGAGCCCTCCTCCGGTCGTCAAGGGCCGAACGGAGCCCGCTCAGGCCGCTCGCCGCTGCCACTGCTGGTTCGTCACGCCGGTGCACGGGTACTGCTTGACGGCGGCGCCGTCGGCCGTCGACGCGGAGACGACGTCCAGGCACTTGCCGCTGTGCCGGGCCACCCACCGGACGTACCCGCCGTCGGCCGCCTGCGCCTGCCACTGCTGGTTCGTGCCGCCGTTGCACGTCCACTGCACCGCCGCGGCCCCGTCCGCCGTCGAGCCGTCCGAGACGTCGAGGCACTTCCCGCTGTGCCGGGCGATCAGGTTGACGTACCCGTTGCCGAGGTCCAGCTCGCTCCACTGCTGGTTCCCGCCGCCGTTGCACGAATACTGCTTCAGCTGCACGCCGTCGTCGCGCGCCGAACTCGGGATGTCCGCGCACTTGCCGCTGTGGCGCGCTACCAGCGACTCGTACGCACTGCCGGTGGCGGCACCCGCGACCACACCGGTCGCCGCGTCGACACTCACCTTCGGGTACCAGCTCATCGACATCGTGGTGGCACTGGGGAAACTCAGCGGCAGCCACACGTACCGGGACTCGTTGACCGGGCGGTTCCAGGCACCCGCCCAGCGGTCGCCCAGGTAGAGGTAGGAGGTCGCCTGCGAGCCCTGCACGGGCAGCACGTACGCGGTCTGGCTGCCGAAGCCGGTGGAGTCGCCGACGTTCGCCAACCCGCTCCACGTGCCCGTGACGCTCGTGGCCGTCGCGTACTTCTGCTGGTTCGGCTGCCAGCTCGTGGCCGCCGAGGTGAGCAGGAAATAGACGCCGTTGCGCTTGAACATCGCCGGCGCCTCGCGGTACGAGCCGGGCCACAGCGTCCGCACCAGCGCCGCGACGCCGGTGTAGTCGGCGGTGAGCCGGTACACGTTGAGGTCGGCGTTCTCACGCGCCGCGGACGCCATGTACGCGGTTCCGTCGTCGTCCTTGAACAGCGTGATGTCCCGCGACATGTGGACGCCGAGCGGGCGGAAGCTGCCGCGGTAGGTGTAGCCGCCGTCGACCGTCGAGGAGGTGGCCACGGCCGCGCGTGCTTCGGCGTAGTCGTCCCCGTTTTCCTTGTGCATCCACATCACGTACTGTCCGGTCGAGCTGTTGTAGAGCACTTTCGGCCGTTCGATCTTCGCCCGGCCCAGCTCGGCCGCCGACGACTGCGTCAGCACGTCGCCCCGGAACTCCCAGGTCTTCAGGTCGGCCGAGCGGTAGGCCGAGACGGCCCGGAAGGTGTCGTCGGCGTTGCGGTTCTCGCCGAACCAGTAGTAGTACGCGCCCACCTTGAGCATCCCGCCGCCGTGGGCGTGCACCAGGGCGCCGGAGGTATCGGTGAACTGGCTCCCGTTGGTCACCGTCACCGTCGCGGCGCCCGCACCGGGTGCGCCGAGCAACAGAGTGACAAGCACGAGCAAGGACAAGACCGCGCCACGTCGTCGTAGCATCACGGCTCCTTCTCAAGCGGGTCAGTAGCCGACGCGGAAAGTCGCGTCCTGCTTGTCCACAGTGGACGAGGTGCTGCCGAGGGGGTCGATCCGCAGCACGTAGGAGTAGTGCCGGAGGTAGCGGTCGGGGTAGTTGTGCGATCGGAACGAAGACCAGCTCGCGTCGGCGAGCCCGGCCGTCTGGTGGAAGGTGGCGTCCGCCTTGAACGACGCCGAGCCGTCGTCGGCCGCCAGGTGCAACTCGTAGTTGCTGTGCCGCAGGTACCGGCCCGGGTAGTTGACGGATTCGAACGAGACGCCGGTCGCGTCCGCCAGGCCGGGCACCAGCTTCCAGAGCTGGTCCTGGTAGGGGTCGAACGGGTAGGCGTCGATGCGTCCGACGGAGTCGGCGTGCCGGACGTGGCGGTCCGGGAAGTTGTAGGACTTGAGCCGTCGCCACGCCGGGGCGCCCCACTGCGCGACGAGCGCGGACCGCTCCGCGGCCGTGATCGGCGTGATGCCGGGGTGCTTGGAGTTCAGCGGCTGGGTGTAGGCGCGGTCGTTCAGCAGCGTCCAGTTCCCGGCGCCGACATCGGTGGTCTCCCAGCAGAAGAACCGGCCGTTGGGGCTCCACGTGTCACCCCAGAGGTACCAGCGGTTCCCCGACAGCGCGGGCACGATCTGCGGCGCCTCCACCCCCCGCCCGGGGGAGATCCCGGTCTTGTAGGTGGTGAAACCGCCGGCGGCCAGGGAGCCGGAGCGCTGGCCGACCAGGGTGCTGTTGGTGTTGTTCTTGACGTACAGGTAGTTGACGCCGCCGATGGTGGCCATCGTCCCGTCGATCGTCGCGTGGCCGGGGTCGAAGAAGACCTGCGCCGCACTGACCGTCGTGAAGTCGGTGGTGTAGTTGACCATGATGACGTCGTGGCCGCCGTACGCCGCCGAGTAGATGATCGCGTACTGGTTGCGCGAAGGGTCCCAGAACGCCTCCGGTGCCCAGCTGTGCGTCGCCATCGAGTGCAGCTTGATCCGGCGGTAGCCGGTGAACCCGCGCAGGTCCGCCGAGTCCCAGACGTGCACGTACTGGTTCTGCAGCGACCAGTCGGTGCCCTTGAGGTCGGTCGCCAGGACGACGAACCGGCCGTCCTGCTTGCGCAGCACGAACGGGTCGCGCAGCCCGCCGGTGCCCGCCGTCGGCGTCACCACGGGGTTGTTCTGGTTGAGCGGCATCCAGTCGAGGCCGTCCGCGCTGACCGCCAGGTGCAGCCCGTAGTCGGCGCCCGTCATCGACGGCGACTCGGTGAAGTACGCCATGACGTACCCGCCGGAGGCGGCTTGGGCGCGAGCCGTGGCCCTGCTGCCGAGCACGCCGGCGACCGCGGCTGCCGCCGTGCCCGCCATCAGTCCGCGTCGACTGATCATCGTCCACCCACCTCGTCGTCGAGTGCCGGGCCCAGAATTGTTAGCGCTAACAAGCCGTCGTAGTGTAGGTGACCCGCGCCACACGGTGTCAAGGGCCCGATCGTCGGGACGCCGACACCACCAGGCAAAACAGCTGATTGACCCCGCGGGGATCGGCAGCTATGTTAGCGCTCACTCCGCGCTCGGCGACCATTCCCAGGTCCCGGAATCAGCCGCATCACCCCTTTCCCGCGCCGTCGGCGCCCACCTCCTGGAGATCCGGTATGCCCGTTCGACTCTCGGCGACGACGTCGTCGCCGAAGTTCGCCCGGCGGCCCAGACCGCTGACCGCGATCCTCGCCACCCTCGCCGTCGCCGCGGCTTCCACCACCGTCTGGGCCACTTCCGGCCACGCGGCGACCCTCGACGACGGCCTGGTCGTGCGCTACGACCTCACCGGCGGCTCCGGGACCACCGTGCCCGACGCTTCGGGCCACGGACGCAACGCCGGCGTCAGCGGCGACACGACGTGGCAAGGCGACGAAGGCCTGCGCCTCGGCGGCACGAACGGGCACGTCCGGCTGCCCGACAACCTCATGCGAGGTCTCACGGACATCACGGTTTCGGTTCAGGTCAACGTCGCCGCCGACCAGGGCACGCCGTATTTCCTGTGGGGCCTCGGCAACACGACGGGCGGCGCCGGGAACGGCTACCTGTTCACCACGGGTGACCAGTTCCGCGGCTCGATCGCCTCCGGCAACTGGTCCACCGAACAGAACGCGAGTGCGGGACGCAACCTTTCGCGCGGCAGCTGGCGCACGGTCACCTACGCCCTCGGTGGCGGGACCGCGGTCCTGTACGAGGACGGGATCGAGGTCGCCCGCAACACCGGCGTCACGATCACGCCCGGCTCGATCGGCGGCGGCACCACCACCGCCGACTACCTCGGCCGGTCGGTCTACGACGGCGACAAGTACCTCAAGGGGAACGTCCGCGACTTCCGCGTCTACGACCGCGCGGTGACGGCCGACGAAGCCCGCGCCCTCGGCGAGCGCACCGCCGCCGGGCGCGCGACGGCCGACGCGGCCGCCCTCGACCTCGGCGACACCTCCGCCGTCACCGGCAACCTCACGCTCCCGAAGACGGGCGCCGGCGGCTCGGCGATCGCCTGGACGTCGAGCAACCCGGCGGTGGTGTCCGCGACCGGCGTGGTGACGCGACCCGCGCCCGGCGCCGGCAACGCGAAGGTGACCTTGACGGCGGCCGTCTCCTACGCCGGCCAGAGCGCGAGCCGCTCCTTCACCGTCACCGTGCTGCCGGACATCACCGACCGGCAGAAGGTCGACAACGCGCTCAAGGACATCGTCATCCCGGATCAGGACGCGATCCGCGGCAACATCACCCTGCCGGTCAAGGGCGCCGGCGACGTCACGCTGACCTGGTGCAGCCTGGACCCCCGGGTCGTCACCGCCACCGGCGAGGTGACCCGGCCCGCGGCCGGATCGCGGCCGGCCAAGGCCCGCCTCACGGTCCGCGCGACGAAGGGCCACGCGACGGCGGAACGGTCCTTCACCCTCACCGTCGTGCCGTTGCCCAAGAAGGAAGCGCTCGAGGGGTACATGTTCGCCTACTTCACCGGTGAGGCGACGCAGGACACCGAGCAGATCCACTTCGCGGCCAGCCGCGGGAACGACCCGCTGCACTGGGACGAGCTCAACGGCGGCAAGCCCGTCCTGCGCTCGAACTACGGCGAAACCGGCGTGCGCGACCCGTTCATCGTCCGCAGCCCGGAGGGCGACCGGTTCTACATCGTCGCCACCGACCTGCAGATCAACGACGGCCGCGGCTGGGACCAGGCGCAGCGCCACGGCAGCCAGTACCTGGAGATCTGGGAGTCGACCGACCTGGTGACCTGGTCGAACCAGCGGCACGTCCGGGTCTCCGACGACACGGCCGGCATGACGTGGGCGCCCGAGGCGACCTACGACCCCACGATCGGCGCGTACGTCGTCTACTGGGCCACCAGCCCCTACGCCCCCACGGACGTCGACCACACCGGCCCGACGTACCCGCGGATGATGTACGCGACCACCCGCGACTTCCGGACGTTCAGCAAGCCCCAGGTCTGGAACGACCCGGGCGAAGGCGTCATCGACTCCACCGTCATCAAGGACGGCGACTACTACTACCGGCTGACCACCGACGGCAAGGTCATCGGCTCCTGCGAGCGCGACATCGTGCTCGAGCGGTCGAAGAACCTGCGCGCGGTGGACCTCCCGACGACGAAGCCGCGCAACTGGGAACTGGTCAGCGACTGCATCCGCACGAAGCTCGGCACCGACTGGGTCGAGGGCCCGACGGTGTTCAAGGCCAACGACAGCAACAAGATCTACGCCTTCATGGACGAGACGCCCCGGCGCGGGTACGTCCCGTTCGTCACGGACTCCCTGGCGAAGCCGAACTGGACGATCCCGGCCGAGTACCAGCTCCCGAAGAGCCCGCGCCACGGCACGGTGCTGCCGGTGACGAAGGCCGAACTCGCCAAGCTGCGCCAGGGACCGCCGCCGATGACCACCGACAAGAAGGGTGTCGTCGCCGACTACGACCTCACGGCGGCGGGCTCGGGTGACACGGTCGCCGACGTCTCCGGGAACGGGCGGGACGCCTCGATGCACGGCGGCGTCACGCGCTCGGCGGACGGGCTCGCCTTCGCGGGCAAGGACGGTTACGTGGCCCTGCCGAACAACCTCATGAGCGGCCTGAGCGGGATCACGGTGTCGGCGCAGGTGTGGGTCGACCCCGGCCAGCAGACGCCGTACTTCCTCTGGAACCTGGGCAACAGCACGAACAACGTCGGTGACGGCTACCTCTTCGCCTCCGGCGACACCTACCGGGCGGCGATCGCGTCCGGCAACTGGTCGACCGAGCAGAACGCCGACAGCAAGCGGGGACTGACCCGCGGCGCCTGGCACACGCTGACGTACACGCTGGCGAACGGAACCGCTCGGCTCTACGACAACGGCGTCGAAGTGGCCCATGTGGACGGTGTCACGGCGAAACCCGGCGACCTCGGCGCGGGCATCACGACGTCGAACTACCTCGGGCGCTCGGCCTACGGTGCCGACAAGTACTTCCAGGGCAAGATGCGCCGGTTCACCGTATGGAACCGCGGCCTGACGGGCCAGGAGGTGCTCGGCGCGCCGGGCAACGAGACGGCCGTCGGCGGGGTCACCCTCGATTCCCTCAAGGTGCCCGCGATCATCGACAGCGCGAAGGGCACGATCGTCCTGCCGGTGAAGCCGGGCACGGACGTGCGCCGCCTCGCGCCGGTGCTGCAGGTGGCCGGCGGTACGCAGGTGTTCCCCCACAACGGTTCGCGGCAGGACTTCACCGGCCCGGTGGGCTACTCGGTCGTCGGCGCCGGCTGGCAGAGGCGGACGTGGACGGTCAGCGCGGTGGTGATGAACAGCCCGGTCCTGCCCGGCTACAACGCGGACCCGAACATCGTCCGCTTCGGCGACACGTATTACCTCTACGCCACGACCGACGGCTTCCCCGGCTGGTCCGGCACGACGTTCGACGCGTGGTCGAGCAAGGACCTCGTCACCTGGACGCGGCACCCGAAGATCCTCGACCTCGGCCCGGACGTGTCCTGGGCGGACAGCCGGGCGTGGGCGCCGACCATCACGCGGAAGAACGGGAAGTACTACTTCTACTTCTGCGCGGACGCCAAGATCGGCGTCGCGGTGTCGGACTCCCCCACCGGCCCGTTCACCGACGCGCTGGGCAAGCCGCTGATCGCGGCGAACCCGGGCGGCGGCCAGGCGATCGACCCGGCGGTGTTCACCGACGACGACGGGCAGACCTACCTGTACTGGGGCAACGGCGAAGCCTACGTCGTGCCGCTGAACGCCGACCTGGTGTCCTACGACCCGGCGAAGATCACTCGCTTGACCGGCCTCGACGGCTTCCGCGAGGGGCTGTTCATGACCAAGCGGGCGGGCACGTACCACCTGACCTGGTCCATCGACGACACGGGCAGCGAGAACTACCGCGTCGGCTACGCGACGGCGACGAGCCCGCTGGGCGCCGGGCTGGTGAACCGGGGCGTGATCCTGGAGAAGGACCCGTCGCTCGGCATCCTCGGCACCGGTCACCACAGCATCGTCCAGGGGCCCGGTACGGACGACTGGTACATCGCATATCACCGGTTCGCGATCCCGGGTGGTGACGGAACGCACCGGGAAGTGACCATCGACCGGCTGCGGTTCGGTGCGGACGGGACGATCGCCAAGGTGGTCCCGACGCTGGGGAGTGTCCGGCCGCTCAAGTAGGCGGCTGGTGCACTCGTCGTGACCCACCACCCCGAAGCACGATTGTCACTACGGACGGTGGTGGGGGGGGCTGGGTGGGGCGCTTGGGGCCTGCCCACCCTGCCGGGGGAAATCGAGTCGATCAAGCGAACCGGATTCGCTTTCCGGCCGTATCCCCCAGTAGAACGGTGGACAACGGAGGGACGGCGACGTGGCGCGCGAAGGGACACTGATCGGTGACCGGTACCGCCTGCTCGGCCCGGCCGGGCCGAGCACGGTGGTCTGGCACGCCCAGGACGAACGGCTGGACCGGATCGTCGCCGTCAAGCCGCTGTTCGACGAGCCGCCCGCGGCGCCCGCCATCCCCGCGCCGCGGGCGGCCATCTGTGACGTCGTCGACGAGGACAGCACCACCTACCTGGTGCTCGAATACCCGGGGGCGCGGACGCTGACCGAGCTGCTCGACGAGCACGGGACGCTGGCCCCCGCCCTCGTCGCCCGGTTCGGGGCCCGGCTGGCCGCGGTGCTGGCGGCCGCGCACGACGAAGGCGTCCTGCACGCCGCCGTCGACCCGGACCACGTCGTCATCTCCGCCGAGGGACACGCCGGGCTCGTGGCCGGGGCGACCGGTTCGCGCGCCTACCACGCCCCCGAGGTGCTCGACGGGGGCTTCCCCGACTTCCCGGCGGAGGTGTACTCCCTGGGCGCGACCCTTTACGCCGCGCTGCAGGGACGGCCCGGCGCCGAGCACACGCCGGCGCAACACCCGGTCGCCGAGGCCGTGCTCCGGCTGTTGCACCCCAACCCGGCGGCCCGGCCCACGATGGCGGAGGCCGAAGAACTGTTCACCAGCTCCTTGCCCCGCCGTCCGGGCTCGCGGGACGGCGGGGCCAGGCGGACGCTCGCGGGCGACTACCGCTGCGTGTAGACGAAGCCGACCTTGTCGACCTCGTCGCCGGTGCGGCCGTGGAAGCCGGCGATCTGCCAGCCGTCCGGGGCCGTGCGGGTGACGCAGTCGCCGGTGGTCGAGCCGCCGGCGAGGACGCGGCCGAGGCTGGTGGTGAACCGGGCCGAGAAGATCCGGGAGGTGTTGCTGTACTTGCCCTGGCACAGGGTCGCCGTCGTGACGTACTCGCCGGTGCCGAGGGTGAGCGACGCCGCCGTCCCGCCCGGGCCGCCGTGGGTCAGGGTGGTGCCGTTCTCCAGGGTCACCCCGACCTGATCGACGCGGGAGCCGCTGCGCAGCGAGAGCGTCCGCACCCGGGCGCCCACGGGCACCGCGGCGACGTCGGTGAAGTAGTCGCCGTGCGGGCCGCCGTACTGCTCCGACAGCTGCAACGCCGGGTTGCGCGTCCAGTTGAACCGGACGGTGATCGGGTCGTGGTCGGACAGCATCTTGCCGTCGGCGTCGAGGAACTTCGCGTGCTCGTTGTTGTAGAAGGTCGCGTCGAGCGACACGAGCTTGCTGCTGCGGTAGAGCACCTTGTCGACGACCTCGCAGTCGTTGGTGACCACCGGTTCGCACAGCAGCGCCGGGCTGCCGGGCGCGGGGGCGACCCCGCCGCGCACCAGCTTCACCCACGCGTCGGTGAGGCCGTTGTCCGCCCCGAACTGCGCGATCGTGTCGGCCGCGCGGGTGTAGCGGGTGTTGGTGTCACCCATGACGACGACCGCGTTGCCCGCCGAGTGCGACTTGATGAACGCGGTCAGCTGCGCCAGGTTCGACGCGCGCGAAGCCTCGTCGCCGTCGTTCGTCCCGGCGTTGGTGTGCGCGTTGTAGAAGTCGACGTACACGCCCTCGGCCAGCCGCACCCGCATGAAGGTGAAGCCCTTCGGGGTCAGGCAGTCCCCGGAGTCGAGCTGGCAGGACGTCCAGCGGGCGCGCTCGAAGTCGTCGGTGTCGTAGGGCAGCGTGGACAGGCTGTTCAGCCCGCTGCCGATGCCTGCGCCGCCGCTGGTGGGCGTGCGGTACGGGTGGTTGTCCGCGGCGTAGAGCTTGGCGTGGTAGTTGAAGTCCTCCTCGACGTGCACGATGTCGTAGGGCGCGATCCGCTGCCCGATCGCGGTCGTCGCGGGATCACGCGGTGTCGGCGCGCTGGAGATCGATTCGGGCAGGCCGGCGACGTTGTAGGCCAGCACCGAGAAGGTGCCGCCGTCGGTGGCGGCGTGCGCGGCCGCCGGACTGACCACTGTGGACACCGCGGCGGCGAGCGCCAGCACGGCCAGGCGTTTCTTCACGAGAACTCCCGCAGGATTCGGACGGACAAACCGGTGGACGTGTAACGCGGGACCACCCGGTACCCCGGGCGGTCGGCACGGATGGCGGAGAACCGGCCGCGCAGCCGCCCGGCGCACAGCACGTCGACCTCGTGCCACGGGCAGGAGCCGTCGATCCGGAGCTCCAGGACGCCGCGCTCCAGCGTGACCTCGCCGCGCACGAGCAGCGCCGGGCCCGCGGTGACGGACAGCGTGCCGCCGGTCTGGTGGTAGCCGCCGATCCGGAGGCCGGCCGCGCGCAGCGCACCACCGGCGAGTTCGACGTCGCCGGTGCCCAGCGCGCCCGGCGTCGCGGCGACCAGCGTGCCCGCTTCGACGCGGGTGCCGCCGCGGTAACTGTTGGCCCCGGCGAGGGTCAGCGTGCCGGTGCCCGCCTTGACGAGCCCGCCGGCACCGCCGATGTCGTTGCGCCAGCTGTCCTCGGCACCGAACCCGCCGCGCGTGGCGTCCATCGTGACGCGGACGCCGGCGTCGAACGCGCCGTAGCCGTCGGCCGCGGCGAAGAGGTTCAGCCGTCCCCAGAGCTCGGGCCCGTCGAGCAGCGGGTGCCCGGCCGGGAACGCCGTCGTGCGCAGGACTTCCCGCCGCTGCGCCGCGTCGAGGTACGGCAGCCGCGTCTCGAGGAGCACCTCGGCGCCCTTCGGCACCCGCATCGCGGCGCGCGCAGGCCGGTCCGGCAGCCCGTAGGTCGCCCGCCGCGCGACCATCTCGGCGTTCGCGCGGCGGTCGCCGTATTCGTCGGCGCCGGTGTGCGCCCGGGCGAACAGCGTGTCCGCGGTCGTGCCGGTCTTCGCGGTGAAGTACTTCAGCGCCTGCTCGCGCGCCGCCGCCTTGAGCGCCGCGTTCTCCGGGTCGGCCAGCGTCGCCGCGGTGAGCGCGGTGGCCAGGGTCCGGCCGCCGATCACGTCGACCGGCGAGTGCATCCCGGCGACGATCCGCGTGTCGGCCAGGTCGTAGGCCCGCGCCACCAGCTCCTGGAACCGCTCCGGGACCGCGTAGGCCAGGGCGAGGCAGGCCAGGTGGAACGCGTTGGTGTGGCCGCTGGGGAAGCCGCCGTCGTCGGCCGGGGTCGTGCTGCGCTGCCGCAGCAGCTGCGGTGCGACGACGACGTCGGACCGGTAGACCGGGAACCCGAGGGCGTCGGTCCGGCCGGTGTCCTCGACCCGGCTGTCCGCGGTCAGCCGCCACGGCCGCGGGTACTGGTAGGCGGCCTTGCTCGGGTTGCCCGAGGCGAAGTTCCCGCGGACGGTGTCCACGAGCGTGGCCACCAGGCCGAGCTCCGAGTCGTGCGCACCGGCGCCGAGCGCCGAGCCCGCCGGGGCGTTCGCCGGGACGGCGTCGTCGATCTTGGCCGGCGGCGTGCCGTCGGGCGCGGAAGTGATGCTCGTGACGGCCTTGGCGCCGCTGCGGTAGAGGTCGGCCAAGGGGCCGAGGCCGCCGATGGCGGCGTAGGACTGGTGCTGGCGGTCGTAGACGAAGGCGCGCTTGGCTTCGGCGTCGGTCCGGTGGCGGGTGACGGCGACGCAGTGCCGGACGTTCGCGCGCAGCACCGCCGCGTCGAGCACGACGCCACTGTCCCAAGTGGACCCGGTGCGCCAGAGCCGCTGCATCCCGCTCAGGATCCGGACCGCGGCGTTGGTCTCCGGGGTGTGGTTCGCCGGGACGTTCGTGCGGTAGGTGTCGACGAAGGCCGTCGTTTCCTCCGCCCACGCGGGCACGCCCAGCACGGTGGGCACGGCGGCGACGGCGGGGACGAGCGCGGACCAGCGCAGGAAGGTCCGCCGGTCCAAGGGCGCAGGGATCAAGTCGTTCTCCTGAGAAGGCGCCGGAAAGCGCACGGGAATCGCTGGAATGATCAGCGTCCGGCCGGGCCCCGGTCAAGGAGCGTCCGGAGTAATTCGCCGGGCAGTAACCTGATCTTTTTCGGGGGTGTCACGAATTCGACGAATTCACTCGATCCGGACTTCGACGGCGGGACTGTAGACGAGCCGCCCGTGTGCGGTCACGCGGACGAGCACCCACCAGTGCGCGCCCGGCCGGGCGGTGTGTCCCGCGCGGACGGTGATCGGCACCGTCGCTTTCTCGCCGGCGGCGAGCCGGAACGGCTGGGCCCGCGGGCCGATCGTCACCTCGTCCGCCCAGCTGCCGAACGGGCTGATCGCGGTGATCCCGCCCCGGATCTCGCTTTCGGCCAAGTTCGTCAACGACACCGGCAGCTCGGCACGCCCACCCGGTCCCAGGGTGATCGGCCCGGGCGGGAGTCCGACGTCGACGAGGTCGTCGCGCGACGGCGGTGGCCCGGCCAGGATTTCTGCCGTGTCTTCGAGGATTTGCCCGGCGTCGTCGGAAATCCGGGCGGCGATCAGGTACCGGCCGGGTGTCTCCGGTCCCCGCACCTCGACCGTCGTTTTCGCGTACTCCCCCGGCTCGAGGTCGTAGTCCGGGACCTGTTCGGTATGCCACCCCGGGGGCAGTTGCAGTGCGACGCGGCCGCGGGCCCGGCGGCCGCTGCAGCTCACCGTGACGTCCAGCCGGGCTCGCCCGTCCTCGAGCTTCGCCCGGGTGGGCGTCACGTGCACGCTCACCGGCAGGTTGCCGGCCGGCGCCGGGCCTTCGTTGTGCAGCCAGTACCGGGTGTGCACCGGCTGCACGGGTTCGGTGGCGGGTTCCCGGCCGGATTCAAGGCGGGCGGCGGGTTCCAGCCGGAGGGTCGCCACGTCCGCGGCCCCGAGTTCGACGCGGGCGCGGCCGTCGTCGACGTCGACCGGTTCGCCCTTCTCCTCGAGGAGATCGGTGCGCCAGGCCGACCGGATCCCACCGTGCAGCGCGATGGACGCCGTGGCCGAGGACCCGGTCGATTCGTACACGCGCAAGGTGATCGCGTCCGACGGGCCGATCACCGAGCCCGAGGCGAGCGGGTTGCCCGCCGGTTTCGCCGCCGTCAGCACGACTTCGGCCGGCTCGACCGCGATCAGGCTCAGGGTGGGTGGCAACGTGCCTTCGGTGGCGGGTACCTGACGGGCGTGGAGCGGGTGCGCGGCTTCCTGGGCACCGCGCGGGAAACCGGCGTCCCGCCAGTCCCCTTCGCCGGCGACGATCGAGAAGCCGAACGTGTGCGTCCAGTGCTGCCAGGCGAAACTCGAGCCGTCCGGCGCGGTCCGGCGTTCGCCGTCGATCCACACCCCACTGGGCCAGCCGCTGCACGAGCGCATCAGCGACAGGTGCAGCGTGCCTTCCGGGTCCACGACGAACCCGGGCGTGCCGTGGTTGACGACCGCGACGGAGTAGTCGTCGGCGGGCTCGGCGGTGCCGGGCAGCCCGCCGGGGAGCCGCACGTCGAGGGTGGCTTCGGCGCGCAGCTCGGCGACGGCGGCCTTGACGTCGTCGATGATCACCACCGGCAGGTCCCGCGGACCCCGCAGATCGGCGTCGGGCACCCAGGCTTCACGCCGGGTCCGGGTCGCCGGGACGAACACCCGGCCGTGGCGGGCCAGGGCGTCCCGGTACCCGGGCTCGGCGGAGGCGAGGACTTCGGCGGCGAACGGGTTGTCCGCGCCGACGACGATCCGGACGTCGGGCAGGTTCGAGTCGACGTCGAGGGCGCCGTAGCGCGGACCGCCGGGGCGGGTGCAGGTCGCCGTGACGCCCTTCGCGGCCAGCGCCGCGACCAGCGCCCGGACCTCGAGCCCGGGTGTGAGGGGCTCGACCACTTCGGCGACGCCGATGGCGTGCGCGGCCCGGGTGCCGTCGTCGCGGGTGAGCGTGACGCGGGCGGTCGCCGACAGCCCGGCCCAGGTGTGGGCCGGGGTGTCCAGGGTCCAGAGGTGCTCGGCCGCGTCGACGTCGGGAAAGCCGGCCGAGCGGCCGATCGCGGCGAACCCGACCTCGGCGACCGGCAGCGCACCGGGGACGGCGAAGTCGAACCGGGCCCGCAGGAGCCGGTCCTGCCCCAGCGAGCCGTCGACCTCGGTGCGGACGTCCACTCGGGACACTCCGCGCCACAACGTCGTGCGCTGGGTGATCCGCAGGTCGTCCAGGGTCGTGGTCGCGACGAGCCGCTCCCCCAGCGGGCTGGTCTCGACGACGACTTCCGCCGCGCCGGGGCCGTGCCCGGGGCCCTTCGGCAGCAGGTGCCACGGCCCCTCGCCCCACACCGGGTGCTCGGCGTGCTCGTCCTGCACCACCAGCCCGGCGGCGAGCCCGCCGTCCCGCAGCAGTTCGCGGCCGGTCCGCCGGTCCTGGACGCGCTTGAGCGCACCGCCGCGCGCCGGATCGGCTTCGACGGCGTAGATGTCATTCTCGATCGTGAGCGGCCCCGGCCGGGCGGTCCACCCGGGCGGGACGGTGGCCGCGTCGATGACCCGGTAGACCCGGTAGCCGAGTGCGGGCACCGCGGAAGCGAGGAAGGTCAGCGTGATTTCTTCCGGGGAGCCGTCGGGGTGGCGCACGACCGCGTCGGTGACGGCGGGGACCGGGCGGCCGTCCGGATCGACCACCCGCACGCCCGTTGTTCCCGGAGTCACGGTCACCGACGTCACCGCGTCCCGGGCCCAGGACAGCGTGTTGAGCACGAAGACGGCCACGCCGTCCCCGGTCGTGTCGGCGTGCTGGGCGAGCTCGGCGATCGCGCTTTCGAGGACTTCGCCGCCGCGGTCGGCCGCTTCGCGCCAGCCGGTGAGCAGGTCGAGGTAGACCTGGTCGGACTCGGTGCCGGTGATCGCGTCGTGGTGGGCGCCGTAGACCAGCTGCCGCCAGGCCTTGTCGAGGGCTTCGTGGGGGTAGGGCGCGCCGAGCAGGGCGGCGAGGGTCGCCGCCCGCTCCCCGTCGAGCACCGCCACCTCCGCCGCGCGCTGGGCCTGCTTGGTGTCGATGTAGGAGACGTCCTTGCCGGTGTAGACCGGGTTCATGTCCCGGGTCTGCACGCTGATCGGCGTGCCCCGCGCCGCCGCGTCCGCGCGGACCGCGGCGAAGAAGTCCCGGGGCAGGCCGACGACGAACCGCGGCCAGGCGTACCGGGCGTTCCAGGCGCGGTGGATCTCGGTGCAGAACCGCGACGGGATGTTGTGGTCGTGCCCGACCGGCAGCAGCACGTTGCGCGTGGCGGCCACCTGCCGCAGCGTGCTGAACTGCCGGTAGGCCTCTTCCATCGCCTCTTCGAGGGTGTCCTGGCGCTCGATGCCCCAGCCCGCGACGTAGTGGTCGGCCATGTAGGCGGTCAGCAGGCCCCGCCCGCTCGGCGAGATCCATTCGAACTCCGACGGGAACTGCATCCGGCCGATGTCGCCGGTGTGCCGCTTCGCCCCGACGTGGTGCCACGGCCCACGCGCCCAGGCGCTCGACTCCAGGCCGGCGTCGGCCATCAGCCCCGGGTAGGCCGGGTCGTGGCCGAACACGTCGAGCATCCACGCCGAGCGCGGGTCGCCGCCGAGGACGTCCCGCTGGTAGCCGACGCCGTAGACGGCGTTGCGGATCGTCGATTCCGGGTGGGTCAGGTTCGTGTTGGCCTCGTTGTAGTTGCCGCCCACCAGCTCGATCCGGCCGTCGCGGAGGAACCGCCGCAGGTCCTGGCGGTCGCCGGGGAAGGTGTCCCAGTGTGGTTTGAGGTAGTCGACCTCGGCCAGCACGAACCGGTAGTCCTCGTCGTCGCGGGCCGCCTCCAGGTGCGCGCGGACGAGGTCGAACGCCGACCGCTGGAAGTTCATCCGTTTCTCCTGCGCCAGCGGCAGGTCGAGCCAGGTGTCGGTGAACCCCGCCTGGGTGTTCCACCACACCGGGTCGTAGTGGAAGTGCGACACCATCCACATCGTCCAGCCGGTCTCGGCGACGACGAGGTCCGCCTCCGCCGTGACCCGCTGCCCGGCCGACTCCGCCACCACGGTGACCCGATGCGACGAGCCTTCGGGCGCCTGGAAGACCACCCCGACCTCGACGGTGACGCCGTCCGGGTGGACGTCGGCGGTGACCGGGTCCGGCGTGGACACGCGCTTGCCCTCGACCCGGATCCGCACCGGCGCCCGCGGCCCGCTCAGGGTCACCCGGACCACCTGGCGGGCCGCGGCCGCGGAGCCGACGAACAGATCGGTGCCCCGCACGGCGGTGATGCGCACAGTTCTCCTACTTCGCGTTGGCGAGTGCGTTCTTGGCGTCGCTGAAGAACTGCGTCACGCCCGCGGCGATCGACATCTTGCCGAACGCGACCTGCTTGGCCGCCGAATCGAGCGCCGTCTTGACGTCGCCGTAGCCCGGCGGCGCGGTGGGCGCGGTCGGCAGGCCGTCCTTGGCGACCTGCGCGGCCACGTACTCGCCGAACTCCATGTCCGCCTTCTCGGGCGCCGTGGCGGTCGGCGCGAGGAGGTTCTTCGCCTTGTCCGACGGCGGCAGCCCGCGCTGCAGCTTCATCGTCTTGATCGCGTCGTCGTCGTTGAGGAAGAAGTTGATCAGCTTCGCCGCACCGTCGGCGTTCTTGCTCTTCACCGGGATGCACAGCAGGACGCCGCCGGACAGCGCCTGGCCCGTCTTGCCGTTCTCGCGGGGCACGACGACCAGCTTCAGCTCGTGCTGGGTCAGCGGCTGCATCTGGGCGAGTCCCCAGCCGGTGGTCATCGCGATCTGCCCGGTGATGAACGGGTGGGTGCCGGTCGCCGCGTCGGTGTTGCTCAGCAGCGTCGGCGGGCAGACCGCGCCGGCCTTGCGCAGGCCGTCCCAGAAGGTGAACCACTCGGTCAGGTCCTCGGGGCCGAACCCGAGGGTCTGGTCGGCGGTGTAGAGGTCCTTGCCGCGCTGGCGCAGCCACGGCTGCAGCGCGCCCGAGTCGTCCTTCGACGCGTCCAGCGCGCCGTACTTGTCCGGGCCCCACGCCTTCGAGATCTCGGTGGCGATGGTGCCGAAGTCCTGCCACGTCCAGTCGCTCGTCGGCGCGGTGATCTTGAGCTGGTCCAGGACCGTCTTGTCGTAGAGCACCGGGGCGTTGCCGGAGCCGGAAGCGACGCCGTAGGTCTTGCCCTTGACGGTGCCCGCCGTGCGCAACGGCGCGTAGAGGGTGTCCAGCCCGATCGTGGCGGGGACGTAGGTGCCCAGGTCGGTGAGCACGTTCCGGCCGGCGTAGGTGCTGACGAGCGCGGTGTCCATCTGGAAGATGTCGGGCGGGTTGCCGCCGGCGAACTCGGTGTTGAGCTTGTCGAAGTACCCGTCGTAGCCGGAGTACTGGGTGGTGACGGCGATCCCGGTCTTGTCGGTGAAGAGCTTCACCGCCTTCTGGTAGGCGTCGTTGCGGGCGTTGCCGCCCCACCAGCGGAAGGTCAGGGCGTTGTTCCCGCCGCCGGACCCGCTGCTGCTCGGCGGCGCGAAACCGCAGCCGGCGAGCGCGGCCGAGGCCACCCCCGCCCCGGCGATCCCGAGGAATCCCCTCCTGGACAGGTGCTGTGCCATGGCGGTCTCACTTTCTGCTGTTGGGGTTCAGCCTTTGATGCCGGAGTTGGCGACGCCGTCGACCAGGCGCTTCTGGCAGATCAGGAACACCGCGACGGTGGGCACCAGGGTGACCACCGACATCGCGAGCATGCCGCCGTAGCTGGAGCCGCTCGCCCGGTCGATGAAGGAGTTGAGGCCCAGCGGGACCGTGTACCGGGACTTGTCGGACAGGTAGACCAGCTGGCGCAGGAAGTCGTTGAACGTCCAGATGAACGTCAGGACGCCGGTGGTCAGCAGGGCCGGGCGCAGGAGCGGGAGGATCACCGAGAAGAAGACGCGGGCGTGCCCGGCGCCGTCGATGGCCGCCGCTTCGTCCAGTTCGCGGGGAATGCCCCGGATGAACTGGACCATGAGGAAGATGAAGAACGCGTCGCACGCGAGCAGCTGCGGGACCACCAGCGGCAGGAACGTGTTGATCCAGTTGAGTTTGTAGAAGATCGTGTACTGCGGGATCATCGTGGCCTGGAACGGCAGCATCAGCGTGCCGAGCATCAACCCGAACCAGATCTTGCGGAACGCGAAATCGAGCCGGGCGAACGCGTAGGCGGCCAGCGAACAGGAGGCGATGTTGCCGATCACCACGCAGACCGCGATGGTCGCGGAGTTCGCGAGGTAGACGGTGAACGACGTGCCCGTCGCCGTCCAGCCGCTCAGGTAGTTCCCGAGGGTGAAGTGCCACGGGATGGGGTCGAGCGTGCTGAAGATCTGGTTCTCCGGCTTGAACGAGGCCCCGACCAGCCACACCAGCGGGTAGATCATCACGAGGACCCCGGCGAGCAGCACCCCGTGCGCGCGCCAATGGGTCTTCGCAGGCTTGATGGCCATCTCGGTCCTTTCGGCCGTGGGGAGTTCAGTCCGCGTAGGTGACCCAGCGCCGTGAAGACGCGAAGTAGAGCGCGGTGAAGAGGCCGATCACCACGAACAGGACCCACGCCATCGCCGACGCGTAGCCCATCTGCAGGCTCGAGAACCCCTTGCGGTAGAGGTAAAGCGTGTAGAGCATGGTCGAGTCGATCGGCCCGCCCAGCCCGCCGCTGACGACGTAGGCCGGGGTGAAGGTCTGGAACGCGTTGATCGTCTCCAGGACCAGGTTGAAGAAGATCACCGGGGAGAGCATCGGCACGGTGATCCGGAAGAACATCCGGATCCGGCCGGCGCCGTCCAGCTCCGCGGCTTCGTACAGGTCCTTCGGGATCTGCTTGAGCCCGGCGAGGAAGATCAGCATCGGGGTGCCGAACTGCCAGCCCGACAGCAGGACCAGGGTCCACAGCGCGAACCGCGGGTCCCCGATCCAGTCCGCACCGTGGATGCCGAAGATCGCGAGGATCTGGTTCAGCAGGCCCTGCTGCGAAAAGATCTGGCGCCACATCACCGACACCGCGACGCTCGCGCCGAGCAGCGACGGCAGGTAGAAGACCGAGCGGTAGAACCCCAGCGCGCGCAGGCCCCGGTTCAGCACCGCGGCGACGACGAGCGCGACCGCGAGCTTCAGCGGCACCGAAGCGACGACGTAGGTGAGCGTCACCTTGACCGAGTGCAGGAACTTCTCGTCCTGCCACATCGCCAGGTAGTTGTCGAAGCCCACCCACTGCGGCGAGCTCAGCAGGTCGAACTTCGTCAGCGACAGGTACAGCGAGTAGGCCATCGGCAGCACGACGAACCCGAAGATCCCGAGGAACCACGGCGACAGGAACAGGTACGCGGCCAGGTTGTCCTTGTGCCGCTTGCGGCGACGCCGGGCGGGCGCGGGCTTCGCCGCCGGTGGGCTCCCGGCTTCGACAGGGTACGTTGCGGCTTCGGCTGACATCGGCTGCTCCCGGGACTCCAGCGTGGACCGGCAGCGCTCCCGAAAACCGGGCGGCTGCCGTGGCACTTCTTCCGACGCACGCGGTTCCAGTGGTTCCGTCCCAGGGAGCTGGAAGCGCTTTCTCGGCACTCTAGGCAGGGCACTCCACCGCTGTCAACGACTCGTTCACCCTTCCTCCAGCACCGCTTGGATGCCCTTCTCCCTGGCCAGGTGCGCGGCCCCGAGCACGGTCACGCGGGCACCCAGCTCGCTCACCACGACTTCGGCCGGCCAGCTCAGCCGCTCGACGGTGGCGGCGACGCCGGGCCGGAGCAGCTTGTTCCGCCCCACCCCGCCGCCCAGGACGACCAGGCCGGGGTCGACGACCGCGCAGATCGACGCGGCCAGGTTCCCGACGGCTTCGGCGTGTTCCGCGACGATCTCGAGCGCGACGGCGTCCCCCTTCTCGGCCAGCGCGAACAACGCGGCCGCCGTCTTCGGCGCCAGGTCCGGGCGGCGTTCCCGGGCGCGGCGCAACAGCTCCCGCGAACCGAGCCGCGCTTCCAGCGCGTCCCGGACCGGCGGCCGGTCGTCCGCCCACGGATAGGCCAGGCGGGCGACCTCCCCCGCCGCGCCGCTGGCCCCGCGGACGAGCCGCCGCCCGAGCACCACCCCCGCTCCAATAGCCACGCCGACCTGCAGGAACACGAAGCTGTCGTGGTCCTTGCCCGCCCCCTCGGCGAGTTCGGCGATCGCCGCGCAGTTGACGTTGTTCTCGGTGTGCACGGCCGCGCCCTCCGGCAGCCCGAGGGAGGCCACGACGTCCCGGACCCGCGCCATCGTGGCCGGCTCACCACGGCCGGGCGGGGAGACCACATCGGACACCGCGACCACCACGGCCCGAAGCGGACCGCGCCCGCTTCCGCGGCGGAGCACGGCTTTCACCATGGCCTCCGCGGACGCGGGCCGGGTGGTCTGGTCTTCGTCGAGCAGCTCCCCGGCGAGCGTGGTCGCCCGCAGCGCGACCTGCGTCGAGCCGCGGTCCACCGCCAGCACGTACCCGGCCCGGGGACCGAGCCGGTAGACCGCCGCGGTCCGCCCGGTGACGCCGGACCAGCTGCCGCTGCGTTCGGCGAGCCCGGCGGCTTCCAGCTCCGCCATCACCAGGGAGACCGTGGGCTTCGACAGCCCGCAGGCCACCGCGAGCTGCGGCCGGGTGGCCTGGCCGGCGGCCGCCAGCGCGGCGAAGACCTCGCCGGCCCGGTCGCCGATGCCCGATTTCGCCATCTGCACCTGCTTTCGCCGAAGTGAAACTGTCGAATGCGCCGCGTTGCCCACGCCGCCGCGATCCGGCCCGTTGACAACGTACG
Organism: Amycolatopsis sp. NPDC051716; assembly: GCF_040681595.1. NCBI lineage: Bacteria > Bacillati > Actinomycetota > Actinomycetes > Pseudonocardiales > Pseudonocardiaceae > Amycolatopsis > Amycolatopsis sp. NPDC051716. Next base: position 123,408 of record NZ_JBFAZA010000006.1, read on the forward strand.
GGTTCGTTTGTTTACTACTTAACCAAGTGCGGGTCCCAGCCGCATCCCCCGTTTTCCGGACTGCGATGGGCAAGTCGTCCAGGAAAGCGCTTTCCTGACCACTTCGACCAGTCCTGCGCCCAGGACGGCAGGGAGACTGCGAAGCGGATGGATTCGATCCTGCTGCCGAGCCAGCACGCGAGCTCGCACGACCTGCCCGACGATCCCGCCCACCTCGACGCCGTCCTCGCTGCCGCCGTCGACGCCGCGCTCGCCGCGCAGCAGGCGTGCGGCAACTTCGAGGACCCCGCGGCCGACGACGACGTCGGGGACATGGGCCTCGGCGTGCTCTCCCTCCTCTGCCTGGCGTGGCGGCGCGGCGTGTCCGATGACCCGGCACTCACCGACGCGGTAGGCCGGGGCCTGGACTTCTTCCTGGCGCACCGGGTGTTCCGGCGCGACAACCCGGGCGAGCCGTTCCTGCGCGTCCGCCACAGCGGCCTGCCGTACGCCCGGTACATGCCCGGCGACGGCGAACACCCCTTCGGCGACTGGCCGAGCACGGTGTGGGCGATGCTGCACGCGGTCAACGTCCTCGAGCTCGGCGAAGGCCTGCTCACCGGCGACCAGTACGCCGCGGTGACCGAGCTGGCGCTCGGGTACTGGCGGTGGCTGACCGAAGCGAGCATGTTCAACCCCCAGCAGACGGGCAACCAGGCCCTCGGCGCGATCGTCGCGGGCCTGATGCTCGGCCGCCACCTCGACCGGGTTTCCCGAAACCGCGAAGGCAACCGCGTCACGACGGCGGCCATGCGGCTCTACACCGACGTGATCCGGCCCTCGCGGGTGATCGATCGCGGTTTCGCGCTGCCGGCCGAGCACGGTGCCGGCCACGACCAGAACTACCTGCCGATCTCGCTGTCCTTCCTGGCCCAGGCCCATCGGGTCACGGCCGACCGGCTGTTCCTCGACGACGGCGCGGAGCTGGCCCGCCACCTCGACTGCCGCCTGTCGGCCCGCGGTTTCGACTACGGCGGCCCCCGCTACAGCGAGCAGCACTGCGGCGCCGAAGGCCTGCTCGGCCTCCGCTACTTCAGCGCGCACCTGGAGAGGGATCTCGGCCGTTACCTGGGCGACCGCCGCGTCAGCTACTACCCGCTGGCCCGGACCGGCGCGCCGAGCGGGCATTTCGCGTTCACGACGGTGTGGCTGTACCAGGACGGCAGCACCTGGCACCGGACGCCGGCTTTCCCGGTCACGACGTCGTATTCGCTGCGCCACCGCACCGCGTCGGTGTCGTTCACGGGCAGTCACACGCCGTACCTGATCGACGCGGGACGGGCGGCGGTGATCGAGTCCGTCGTGGCGGGCCAGCACGGCATCGGCCCGCTGCTGGGGTGCACGCTGCTCACCCGCCCGCTCGGCCCGTTGCGCGTCCGCGACGCCCGCGACGGCGATGTCGTGGCCCGGCTGGTGACGAAGGCGGTGGTGACGCGGGAGCAGGTGCTGGTGAGCGTCCAGCAGGTGTGGGTGGCGGAGGAGCGGCGGGTGACGCTGTTCGCGGTGGTCCCGGCGGCCGGGTGCGAGTTCCTGGCCGGACTGCCTTATGTGGAGGAAACCGAAGCGGGCCAACGCAAGATCGTCACGGTGACTTCGCCGGGCGGAGAGCCGTTCGACCTGAGCGAGCCCGGTGCGGTGCTGCACACCGGCGGCACGCTGCACGCGGGCAGCCTGGCCATCACGTCGGGGGCGTCGCTGCGGGTGGTCAATCCCCCGGCGGGCCGGACGAGCTTCAACAGCCCGGAGACGATCGGGCTGACCCAGGAGCAGCTGGCGTTCTCCCTGGCCGACGACCCCCGCGGCTACGGAAACCCGGACGCGGGCTGGCACCGGGTGACCGACACGAACCACGTCCTCGCGGGCCCGCTGCCGGATTCCCCGCCGGGCTCAGCCGTCTTCGCGGTGCGGTACGGCCCGCACGGTGACGTCCCCTTCACTGCCGGGGTGCGGGAATCGGCGGACGGCCTGGTGATCGACGCGCCGGGCTTCTCGGTCGTCGTCGGCGATCCCGCGGGCGACGCGGACGGGGAGCCGGCCCTCCGGGTGACGGCGCGGCCATGACGGCACCGAGCCGGTCACCCGGCCGGCGCGGTCGTGCGTTCGCCGACGTGCCGGCGTAGTGCCGGTGCGATATCCTCGCCCAGCCGGTGCAGCGAGTCGGCCACCGCCTCGGCCGGCAACCCGCCCCAGTCGACCAAAGCCTGCACCCGGTCGAACCGCAGCACGTCGTGCAGCTCCGCGAGTTTGGCCGAGACGTGCTCGGCGGTCCCGATCATCAGGTGCCGCCCGGCCCGCATCCCCAGCTCGAACTGCTCGGACGTGATCAGGAAGCCACCGCCACCCGGGTGCTTGGGGCGCAGGAAGTCCCGGTAGTGGGGATAGGCCGCTGTCGCCTGCCGCGTGCTCGGCGCGCCGAAGTAGTGCAGCGCGACGCCCAGCCGCAGGTCGTCCGCGTGCCCGGACCGCTCGCCGGCCTCGCGGTAGACGTCCGCCAGCCGGCGCAGGTGCGCGGGTGTCCCGCCGATGTATCCGAGGATCATCGGCAGGCCCAGTCTTCCGGCGCGGGCCGCACTGGCCGGGGTGCCCCCGACGCCCAGCCACACCGGCAAGGGTTCCTGCACGGCCCTCGGCAGGATCGTCGCGTCATCGAGCGGAGGACGGAACCGGCCCGCCCAGGTGACGGCCGGTCGTGCCCGGATCTTCAGCAGCAGCCCGAGTTTCTCCTCGAACGCGTCGTCGTAGTCGCGGAGGGGCACGCCGAAGAGCCGGAACGGTTCGGGGTAGGCGCTGCGGCCCGCGGTGATCTCGGCGCGGCCCGCGCTCAGCACGTCGAGCGTGGCGAAGTCCTGGTAGACCCGGACCGGATCGAGGGCGCTCAGGGTGGTGACGGAACTGGTCAGCCGCACCCGGCTCGTCCTCGACGCGATCGCGGCCAGCACGACAGCCGGGGAAGACACCGCGAAGCCGGGGTTGTGGTGCTCGCCCAGCCCGAAGTGATCCAGCCCGAGCTCGTCGGCCAGCACGGCGAGCGACACGATCTGTTCGACCCGGCCCGAGTGCGTGCGGCGGGTGCCGTCCACGGTGACCGGCTGGACGTCGGCCAGCGACGCGACCCCGATGTCGACCGGCCGGCTCACACTCGGACCGCTTCTTCTTCGTCGACCGGGAGCCAGCCCTCGCCGAGGTGGATTTCGCCCACGTGGTGGTACGCGTCGGGGCCCCGGCGCGTGAACGTGTCGCGCAGGGGCACGGTGGCGCCGTTCATCGTGATGGTTCCCAGGAACCGCAACTCCTCGCCCACCCAGCCCGCGGAGCGCTGGACCGCGCGCCCGCCGTTGCTGTCGTACCAGTCGGCTACGAATTCGCCGGCGGCCGGGTCGTAGCCCCACATGTATCGGGCACTCAGCGGGGCCGGGTTCTCCGGGGTCGGCAGTTCGGCCGTGCCCAGCGTGATCCAGAAGCCGCGCTGCTCCCGGGCGCCGTCGATCCGCATCCGGATCGGCTTGCGCGGGCCGAACGGGGTTTCGTGGAAGACACCGGGCGCGTCCCAGCCGCCCACGAAGAAGTCCAGCTCGCGCAGGCGCTCGTGCGGGACGGGGGCGCCGGTTCCGGTCGGATCGGATGTCATGGGGTTCCTCCCTGGTCGCTTCACATTTCAAAGTACCCTATGGAAAACATAGTAGGCAACGAAAGCCAGAGCGGGCTACGGTGATCGGCGACATGGAGGCGAAACCCGAAGAGCCGGCGCCCGCGAACGAGCGCCCCGACTTCCACACGGCCATCGAGCTGATCGGCCGCCGGTGGACCGGCGTGATCCTGGACCAGCTGCGCTCGGGCGCGTTGCGGTTCACCGAGCTGCGCGAACGCATCCCCCGGATCACCGACGCGATGCTTTCCCAGCGGCTCAAGGAACTCGAGCTGGCCGGCGTCGTGGAGCGGGTGGTCACGGTCGCCCGGCCGGTCGAGGTCCGGTACGCGCTCACGGGCATCGGCTCGCGGCTGGGGCCGGTGCTGGACGCGGTCAAGGCGTGGAGCGCCGACTGGGCGGCGCACCAGGCGGGAGAACTCGGCTGAGCATCGGCGGCTGAGCTGACCGGAAGCCGCGGAGTCTGGCACGATCAGGCCGTGACCAGCAGCCGGCGAATGCGCGGACTCGCGATCGCGGCCGCCCTCCTGCTCGTGCTCACCGCCTGCACCGCCGGCTTCGGGAACCTCAAGCTGCGGATCGCCGCGGGCAACTCCAGCGGCGTCTACTACAAGCTCGCCCAGCCGCTCGCCTCCGCCTGGCAGGCCGATCTGGGCATCGACCGGCCGCAGGTGCTGCAGACCCAGGGCTCGCCCGACAACGTCGTGAAGGTGCTCGCCGGCCAGGCCGACGTCGCGTTCGTCGCGGCCGATGTCGCCGCGGACCGCTACCAGGCCCATCCCGGTTTCGCCGCGCTCGCCCGGGTTCACGACGACTACCTGCACATCGTCGTCCGGGCCGACTCGGACATCCGGTCGGTGTCCCAGCTGAGCGGCCACCGGATCGCGATCGGCTCACCGCAGTCCGGCGTCGAGTTCATCGCCAAGTCGCTGCTCATCGCGGTCGGGCTGCGGGACTCGGTCAGCACGACCCCCCGCGGCCTCGACGAGTCCGTCTCCGCGCTGCTGAATCACGAAGTGGACGCGTTCTTCTGGTCCGGCGGCCTGCCCACGCCGAAACTGGCGGACCCGGACAACCGAAGCCGGCTGCGCCTGCTCGACCTCGCCGACGTGATGCCGAAGGTGCAGGCGCTCAGCCCGGTCTACAGCACCGCGACGATCCCGGCGAGCACGTACGGCCAGCTCCTCCCGGTGACGACGCTGGTGGTGCCGAACTTCCTCGTGGTCCCGAAGTCCATGCCCGACGAGGTGGCGGAGGCCCTGGTCCGCGGCCTGTTCGACGCCCGCCCCCAGCTGGCGAGCGCGAACCCGGCGGCCCTGTCGATCGACGTCCACCCGGGCATCGAGACCCAGCCGATCCCGTTGCACCCGGGCGCGTTGCGGTATTACCGGGCGCAGAAAACCTAGGCGACCGGGAACACCATCGAGATCCGCAGCCCGCCGCCCTCGGGCAGGTCCAGCTCCAGCTCCCCGTCGGAGTGCGCGACGATCTCGCTCACGATCGCCAGTCCCAGCCCGGACCCGGGCACGTTCTGGTGCGCCGGGCTGCGCCAGAACCGGTCCAGCGCGCGATCGAGCTCCTCCGGCTGCAACCCCGGCCCGTGGTCGCGCACCGACAACCGCACCCGGTCCTCTTCCCGCACCACCGCGATCCGGATCTCCGTGCCCGCCGCGGTGAACTTCAGCGCGTTGTCCAGCAGCGCGTCCAAGATCGTCTCCGCGCCCCGCGGTGGCATGCACACCCGCGCACCGTCACCGGAGGTCGCCACCACCAGCCGGACGTCCCGGGCCTCGCCCACCACCGACCAGTCCGCGACGCGGTCCGCCACGGCCTCGTCCAGGACCACCGGGTCCAGCTCGCCGGTCGACGCCTCGGCGCGGGCCATCGTCAGCAGCCCGTCCAGGATCTGGTGCAGCCGGCTCGCGTCGACCCTCGCGGCCTCCAGGTCCGCGGCCGCGGGCTCGTCGACGACGTGGCCTTCGAGGTTGCCGAGGCGGATCTTCAACGCCGTCAGCGGGTTGCGCAGCTGGTGGGACGCGTCGGCGACGAACGCGCGCTGCGCCGCCAGCGCGCCCCACACGCTCGACGCCATCCGGTCGAAGGACCGGCCGAGCTGCCGCAGCTCCGGCGGCCCGCCGCTCTCCCCCACCGGCTCGGCCTCCCGGCCGCTCACCACCGACGCCACCAGCGCCCCGGTCGCGTCGTCGAGCCGGTGCACCGGCCGCAGGATCCAGCGGACCACCGGGATCGCCACGGCCAGCGCCAGCGTGAAGGCGAGGATCCCGCCCGCGGCGAGCAGCAGCCACCACCACAGCACGTCCGCCCGCTCGGTGCCGGTCTCGGACACGGTGAGCACCGCGCCGTGCACCTCGCCGTCGGCCAGCACCGGCTCGGCGAGCACCAGCGGCGTCGAATCCCACGGCATCAGCACGCCCGCCGGCTGCGACCGGCGGCCCGCGAGCGCCTCGCTGATCGGCCCGCCGATCCGCTCGGACTTGAGGTCGATGCGCGCCGCGTCCGGCCCCAGGGACGAGGCGAACAGCTTGCCGTCCTGGTCGACGACCGCCACCTGGACGCCGTACACGTCGTTGTAGCGGACCAGGTCGGGGTTGATCAGCCCCGGCTTGTTGTCGAGCAGGGGCCGCTGGGCCAGCGACGCGAACCGGGCGGTGTCGGTCAGCCGGTCGAGGAACAGGTCCTGCTGCGCGCCGGCGGCGATGCTCCTGGCCAGCGGGATGCCCAGGCCGAACACCAGCAACGCCACCAGCGTCAGCACGATGCCCTGCAGCCGGACGCGCACGCCCTCAGCTCCGGGCGACCTGGCCGCCGAGCCGGTACCCGACCCCGCGGACCGTTTCGATGAGCGCCGGGCGGCCCAGCTTCGTCCGCAGCGTCGCGACGTGGACGTCCAGCGAACGGCTCTCCGCGGGACCGCGGTGACCCCACACCTCGGTGAGCACGTGCTCGCGCGAGCAGACCGCGCCGCGCGCGCCCGCCACCAGCGCGAGCACCTGGAACTCCTTGCGGGACAGCGCGACCGCCTTGCCGTCGACCAGCACCTCGTGCCGCGAGACGTCGACGGTGACGTCCCCGACCCGGATGACCACCGGCTCGGCGGCGCCGTGCTCCCCGCGGCGGCGGCGCACGGCCTCGACCCGGGCGAGCAGCTCCTCGACGTCGTAGGGTTTGACCAGGTAGTCGTCGGCGCCCGCGCGCAGGCCCTGGATCCGGTCGTCGACCTCGCCGCGCGCCGAGACGACGATGATCGCGACGTCGCTGACCGCGCGGATCTGGCGGCACAGCGTCACGCCGTCGATGTCCGGCAGGCCGAGGTCGAGCAGGATGACGTCGACCTCGTGCACCCGGTCGAGCACCCCGGCGCCGGTGGCCAGCCGGGCGATCGCCAGGCCACGGCGGGTCAGCGCCGGGATGAGCGCACCCGCGACCCGGTCGTCGTCCTCCACCAGCAGCACCCGCACCCGTCCGCCTCCCATGGTGACCTGCTCCACCGGCCGGTAGGGCGAACTCTAGGACGTCCGGGCGGGTCCCGCACCGGCCACCCGGACGGTCACTCCCCGTGACTCCGGTGGACACCCGCCAAAATGGACATCGATACTCACTTGAAACCCTAAGTATTGCTCAAGCGGCCTTGCCAGCCGGTGCAGCAACGGTAGGTTCTCGCCATCGCGTGGTGACCCATGCCCGATTTGCACGAACGACCCGGGAGGCCAGATGACCGCGGAGGTGGCGGCGCCGATGATCAAGGCGTCCGCCGTGAACAAGTACTTCGGCGACCTGCACGTGCTCAGGGAAATCACGCTCGAGGTGCCTCGCGGCCAGGTCGTCGTGGTGCTCGGCCCGTCGGGCTCGGGCAAGTCGACCCTGTGCCGGGCGATCAACCGGCTGGAGCCGATCAACTCGGGCGAGATCGCCGTCGACGGCGTCCCGCTGCCCGCCGAGGGCAAGGCCCTGGCCGCGCTGCGGGCCGACGTCGGCATGGTGTTCCAGTCGTTCAACCTGTTCGCGCACAAGACCATCGTCGAGAACGTCATGCTCGCGCCGGTGAAGGTCCGCAAGACCTCGCAGGCCGAAGCGCGCAAGACGGCGATGGAGCTGCTGGAGCGGGTCGGCATCGCCAACCAGGCCGACAAGTACCCGGCGCAGCTTTCGGGTGGCCAGCAGCAGCGCGTCGCCATCGCGCGGGCGCTGGCGATGCGGCCCAAGGTCATGCTGTTCGACGAGCCGACCTCGGCGCTGGACCCGGAGATGGTCCAGGAGGTCCTCGACGTCATGACGGGGCTGGCCAAGGACGGCATGACGATGCTCGTCGTCACCCACGAGATGGGCTTCGCCCGGCGGGCAGCCGATCGGGTGATTTTCATGGCCGACGGCGAGATCGTCGAGGACACGACGCCGGAATCGTTCTTCACCGCGCCCAAGAGCGAGCGCGCGAAGGACTTCCTCGGCAAGATCCTTACCCACTGAGCACGGTCCGCGGCGCCGTCGGCGCCCGGGTGATCGACACACAGGAGAGATTCACATGAGGATCCGCACCCTCGCGGTGGGACTGCTCGCCGGTGGGCTGGCGCTGACCACGCTGACCGCCTGCGGCAAGGAAGGCACGCCGGCGACGCCGGGTTCGGGCGACCAGAGCGGCACGAACGCCCCCGCGGCGCTGAGCTACCCGGTCGCGACCGGCGTCGACCTGGCCGGCTCCCCGGTGTTCGCCAAGATGAAGTCGGCCGGCGCGCTGACCGTCGGCGCCAAGGACGACCAGCCGGGCCTCGGCATGAAGGACCCGACGACCGGCAAGTTCGGCGGCTTCGACATCGAGATCGCGAAGCTCGTCTCGGCCGGCCTCGGCTTCGACCCGGAGAAGATCACCTTCCGCACGGTCGACTCGGGCGCGCGTGAGCAGACGATCGCGAACGGCGACGTGAACTACTACGTCGGCACGTACTCGATCACCGACAAGCGCAAGGCGCTCGTCTCCTTCGCCGGCCCGTACTTCCTCGCCGGCCAGGACCTGCTGGTGCGCAAGGACGACAGCTCGATCACCGGCAAGGACGCCCTCAAGGGCAAGAAGGTCTGCTCGGTCACCGGCTCGACCCCGATCCAGAAGATCCGCTCGGAGAACCTGACCGAGCCGGGCAACATCGTCGAGTTCCAGAAGTACTCGCAGTGCGTCGAGAAGCTGCAGTCGAAGGACGTCGACGCGGTCACCACCGACGACGCGATCCTCAAGGGCTACGCGGCCCAGGAGCCGGACAGCCTGAAGGTCGTCGGCCAGACGTTCTCCACGGAGAAGTACGGCATCGGCCTGAACAAGGACGACAAGGTCCTTCGCGACAAGGTCAACGAGATCCTGCAGAAGGCGCTGGACGACGGCACCTGGCAGAAGATCTACGACGCCACCCTCGGCAAGTCGGGCTCGGCCGCCAAGAAGCCGACCCTCGAGAAGTACTGACGCACGCGTGACGGCCGGTGGATCGGGCTTCCCGGTCCACCGGCCTTCTCCATCCACCCCTTGACCACGGACGCGGGGAAGGCTCCATGGACGTCCTGCTCAACAACCTGGACCTGTTCGGTCCGTTCTTCCTCACCACGATCGAGCTGTTCCTGCTCTCGGCCGTCGGCGCGCTGGTCTGGGGCACGATCCTGGCGATGCTGCGGGTGAGCCCGGTCCCCGTCTTCCGCGCCGTCGGCACGGCGTACGTGACGATCGCCCGGAACACGCCGCTCACCCTGGTGTTCGCGTTCTTCGTGTTCGCGTACCCGCTGCTCGACATCGTCAAGCTCGACTACTTCCCGGCCGCGGTGGTCGCCCTGACCGTGTACACCTCGGCGTTCATCTGCGAGGTCGTGCGCTCGGGCATCAACACCGTGCCGGTCGGCCAGGCCGAGGCGGGCCGCGCGCTGGGGCTGACGTTCACCCAGATCCTCGGCCAGGTCGTGCTCCCGCAGGCGCTGCGGTCGGTCGTCCCGCCGCTGATCAGCACCCTGATCGCGCTGCTGAAGAACACCACCATCGCCGCCGGTTTCTCCGTCGCCGAGGCCGGCGCGATCCGCGCGTACCTCTCCGAACGCGGTGAGAGCCAGCTGGTCGGCCTCCTGTGGGTGGCCCTCGGCTTCATCATCCTGGTCGCCGTGCTGTCGTTCGTCCAACGCAGCCTGGAGAAGCGCTGGAGCGTGGCCCGATGAGTAACGTGCTGTTCGACGTCCCCGGTCCGAAGGCCCGGCTGCGCTACCGCACCTACGCGGTGGTCGGCACGCTCGTGGTGCTCGCGTTCCTCGGCTACATCGGGTGGCGCTTCTACGACAGCGGCCAGTTCACCGCCCGCAAGTGGGAGTGGCTGCAGTACGCGCAGGTGCAGCGCGACCTGGCCAACGCGGTGCTGTCGACGCTCCAGGCGTTCGCCGCCGCGGCCGTGCTGGCGCTGATCTTCGGCGCGATCTTCGCGGCCGGCCGGCTGTCCGACCACGCGTGGATCCGGGGGATCGCCGGGTTCGTCGTGGAGTTCTTCCGCGCCATCCCCGCGCTGATCCTGATGTTCGTGTTCTACTTCGGCCTGCCGACCGTCGGCGTGCCGACGAGCCCGTTCCTCGGTGTGGTCCTCGGCCTGACGCTGTACAACGGCTCGGTGCTCGCGGAGGTCTTCCGCGCGGGCATCCAGTCGCTGCCGAAGGGCCAGAGCGAAGCCGCGTACGCGCTGGGCATGCGCAAGACCCAGGTGATGTTCCTGGTCCTGCTGCCGCAGGCGGTCCGGGCGATGCTGCCGACGATCATCAGCCAGCTCGTCGTGCTGCTGAAGGACACCGCGCTCGGCTTCATCATCACCTACCAGGAGCTGCTGTACTACGCCCGCTACATCGGTTCACAGGGCACGTTCGGGCGGCCGATCGTGCCGTCGACGATCGTGGCGACCGCCATCTACGTGGTGATGTGCCTGCTGCTGACGGCGCTGGCGACGTACCTGGAGCGGCGCAACCGCCGCAACAAGAAGGTCGTGGCGGCCCCGCCCGCGGCGACCGACAACCTCGTGGCCGCTTCGGCCTGAGTCACCCGTTCGAGGCCCCCGGGACGTGTCCCGGGGGCCTTGTCGTGTCCCGGGGTGTCCCCTAGCGTCGGCGGCATGGGTGTCGCACTGGTGACCGGCAGTTCCCGGGGTCTCGGCCGGGTGATCGCGCGCCGGCTGGCCCGCGACGGGTTCGCCGTCGCGGTCAACGGCCGGCACGACACGGCCGACCTCAAGACCGCCGCGGAGGCCATCCTCGCCGAGGGCGGCCGCGCGGCGGCGTTCGCCGCGGACGTGACCGACCGCCGCCAGGCCGGCGACCTGGTCGACGCCGTCACGGCGTTGCTGGGCCCGATCGGGGTGCTGGTGCTCAACGCGACCGGCCCGCAGCCGGAGGCACCGGTGTCGTCGGCCGGCTGGCCGGATCACCTGGCCCAGCTGGACTTCTTCGTGCGGTCGCCGGTGCTGCTGGGCCACGCGGTGCTGCCGGGGATGCGCGCCCGCCGCCACGGCCGCATCGTGCACATCGACTCGGAGGTGGCGGACCGCCCGCCACCCGGCCGCTCGGCGTACGCGACGGCGAAGAGCGCCCAGATCGGCCTGGCCCGGGCGTGGGCACGCGAACTGGCCCCGGACGGCATCACGGTCAACACGGTGGCGCCCGGGTTCATCCCGGTGGAGCGGCACGCGGAGGTGCCGGGAGCCGAGCGCGAGGAGTACCGGGCATCGGTCCCGGTGGGACGGCTGGGCACCCCCGAGGAGGTGGCCGCGGCGGTGAGCTTCTTCGCCTCGGAGGAGGCGGGCTTCATCACCGGCCAGCGCCTCCTGGTCGACGGCGGCCGAGCGCTCGGTTAGCAGGGGCGCTTGGCTTTGCCATGAGTCAGCCCGTCACGAGGCCAGCGCGAGGATCCCCTCGCCGGAGTCGGGCCGCCGGTCACGATGTCGTCGAGGTCGGTCTCCTGCGATGGCCCCCAGCGGTCGGCGACCAGCCCGATCGCGGACGGCCCGGTCGCCCGGAACTCGGCCGGCAGGGGGCGGATCACCGTGTCCTGTCCCTTCCGGTACACCGGGCCGCCGAAGCCGTCGAGGCTGTAGTACTCGACGACCACGTCGCCGAGCCGCGTCAGCGTGCAGATGACGTCGGCGTCCATTTCGATCTGCTCGCCGCAGGTCTCCCACTCGCCGCTGAGCGACGTGATCCGCCGGTGCGGACCTGGCCCAGCACCATCCCGGCCGCCTCCAGCGAGTCCACCCGGCGGCGCACCTGCCCGGGTGACCAGTCCCGCCGGTACAGCCGCACGAATCCGGCGCTCATCCCGGCTCTCCCTCGGTTCCCGATACATCCTTTGTGGACAGAGAATCCCCCTTGGCGCCGTTCCGCCGCGTGCGGTGCAGCACGGTGAGCACGCCCAGGACCAGCGCGAGCGCCACCGCCAGCGCGGCCCACATCGCGACGTGCAGCTGCAGCAGCCCGCCCGCGAAGGCCCCCACGAGCATCGCCCCCACGGCGGCGACCTTCCGCAGCGGGTGCGAGCCCGGCCCGCCGGCCGCCTTCGAATCCGCCGCGAACCCGGTCAGCGTCATCGTCAGCACCGTCGTCGTCAGGTCGGGTGCGCCGATGCGGCGGACGGCCGCGTTCTGCAGGCCCATCGCCAGCCCGAGCACGACGATCAGCAGTTCGCTGCCCAGCCGCGTGGCACTGCCCAGGGTCGCCGACAGCACGACGGCCACCGCGATCAGCGCCGCCTGCGCCGCGGTCGCCTGCCGCAGGGCGTCGTAGTCGTCTTCGCGCCGGGCCAGCCGCCCGCCGGCGAGCGCGCCGGCCAGGAACGCGAGCACGGCGGTCAGCGACGCGAGCACCGACAACGTCGTCTCCCCCGCCGCCGCGAAGCCGAGGAACACGACGTTCCCGGTCATGTTGGCGACGAAGACCCGCCCCAGTCCGAGGAAGCTGACGGCGTCGACCACGCCGGTGACGACGGTCAGCGTCAGCAGCAGGACGGCCAGGTCCCGTGGTTTCGGTTCAGCCATGACTGCATTCAACACCGGCCGCCCGCAGATTCCAAATAAGTATTTCGTATATCGCTTAAGAAAGCGCGAAGCAGCTTCGCCCGCGAAGCGGCTTCACAGCGCTTCGCGCGCTGCTTCCGTTGTCACACAGGCGGAACAGCGACCTCCTTGCGGTGAATCCGCGCGCGGCGAGCGGCGTTTTGTCGGAGGTTCCCTCTACCGTCCGTGGCATGACCGAAAAGAGCACGGTGCGCACGCGGGAAATGGCCTGCGAACTCAAGAGCCAGCGCGAGCTGAAACGGCTGACCCTGCGCGAGCTGGCCCGCCGCGCGGACTGGTCGGCGTCGAAGGTGTCCGCCTGGGAGAACGGCCGGAGCATCTCGCCGATCGACGCGGCGATCTACCTGGCCCACTGCGGCACCACGGCCGCGGAACGCGCGCGGCTCCTCGAACTGACCAAGCCGCCCGGCGACCTCTACTGGGTGCGGCCCTACTTCGACAAGCTCGTCGACCCGATGAAGTCCCTCATCATCCAGGAAAACCTCGCGCGATCGATCATCTACTACAGCCCGGCCGCCATCCCCGGGATGCTGCAGACGGAGGAGTACGTCCACACCTGTTTCGAACTCACCGGGCGCTACACCTCCGACCGGCTCGGCATGCTCACGCGGGCCCGGGTGGACCGGCAGCAGCTGCTGCAACGCCCCGCCCCGCCGGTCTGCACCTTCTTCGTGCACGAGCGCGCTTTGCGCTCGGTCGTGGGGAATCCGGCGCTCATGCACGAGCAGCTGCAGAACCTCGTGCTCACCACGAACCTGCCGCACTGCGTCATCCGGGTGGTGCCGGAGTCGGATCCCACGTTCCGCGTGCTGAGCACGACCTTCACGGTCATGGAGTTCCCCGAACACGCCCCGGTGGTCTACGAAGAGACCTACACCGCGGGATTGTTCGTGGACGACCGCATCGCCGTGGAGGCCTTCTACCTTCTCGTCACACGGCTGGAACAAGTGGCTCTCTCCGAGGGACAATCACGGGAGTGGCTCGTCCGGTTCTCGGACGAGTACGAACGCCGGAGGGAGTGATCGAGGGTGGCCCGCGAGCGGACTTGGTTCAAGAGCAGCCACAGCGAAGGCCAGGAACACCAGACGTGCGTGGAGGTGGCCTTGACTTCGCAGGTCACCGCGGTCCGCGACTCGAAGGCGCCCGCGGCCGGGCACCTGACGGTCCCCCACCCCGCGTGGAACGCCCTGCTCAGCTCTCTGCGCTGACGCGTTTCCCGTCGTGCCAGACCGCCCGGGTCCGCCCGGGCAGGTCAGCCACGTCGAGATCCGTGCCGTCCAGCAGCACCAGGTCGGCGCGCAGCCCCGGCTCGACCCGGCCGCGGTCGTCGTCGAGCCGGAGCAGCCGAGCCGCCTCGGAGGTGGCCGCCTTCAGCGCGGCCGCCTCGCCGAGCACCGCGGCCAGCAGCCGCAGCTCGGTCGTCAAATCGACATGGGGACGCGGGGCGAGGTCGGAACCGGCGGCGACGCGGACACCGGCTTCCACCGCGAGCCGAAGCGAGCGGCGGTGCGTCTCGGCGAACTCGCTGTCGCTGATCGGCGAGAGCGTCGGCACGTACCAGGCGTTCCCGAGGGCGGCCACGGCGTCGTCGTCGAGGAAGGTGCCGTGCTCGATGCTGCGCGCCCCCGCGCGGGCGGCCGAGACGACCGCGGCGGACGTGTGCGCGTGGGCGAGGACGTCCCGGCCGGCGCGGCGGGCCTCGTCGACCAGTGCCGCGAGCTCGTCGTCGGTCGGGCGGACGTCGACACCGTCGCGCACCGCCCGCATGGCCCCGCTGGCGCCGACCTTGATCCAGTCGGCGCCGGCGCGCACCATCCGGCGAACCGCCGCGCGGGCGGCGTCCGGCCCGTCGAACAGCGGGTCGGGCAGCGACGGGTCACCGTAGTGGTCGACGGCGCCCGCGGGCGGCTCCCAGCTGTCGCCGAGCCCGCCGGTCGGCGACAGCTGCCGCAGGCTGACCAGCAGGTCCGGCCCGGCGATCCACCCTTCGCGCAGGGCGTGCTTGAACCCGGCATCGGCGCCCCAGGCGTCCCGGACGGTGGTGATCCCGCGCGCCAGCAACCCGCGCAGCACGGGCACGGCTTCGAGGATCCGCGCACTGCGCGGCACCGGCTCGGGCCGGGGAAAAGCCACGTGCACGTGACAGTCGATGAGCCCGGGGATCAGCAGGCCGCCCGAGCAGTCGACGCGCTCGCCGTCGAGGCCCAGCCCCACCTCGGCGATGCGCGAGCCGTCCAGCCGCACGTCCGCACGGGCGCTCTCCCCGGTTTCGGGATCGAAGACGAGCGCCCCGGCGAGCACCGTCACCGCAGGTCCTTGCGATAGATCAGGAAGTCGCACGGCGTGGCCAGCGACGGCGCGAGGTGCGGGTAGTCCTCGGCGAGGTCGGCGCGGTGCGTCACGCGGTAGCCGAGCCGGCCGTACCAGTCGGCCAGGAACTGCTTCGACGGATGCGTCCAGTCCCGCGGCACGAGCAGTTCGAGCTGCATCTCCCGGCACCCGGCTTCCCGGCTCGCCCGCTCGGCGAACCGCACGAGCTCCCGCCCGACGCCGAGCCCCCGCCGCGCCGGGTCGGCGGCGAGCATGCCGAACTCCCCGGTCGCCTCGTCGAGCCGCTGGATCCGCACCGACCCGGCGACATCCCCGCCCACCAAGGCCACGGCGATCTCCCCGGCCGTCACGTATCCGGTGATCTCGTCGACGGACGTCCGGTCGGTGCTCCCCTGCCAGAGCCCCTTCTCGGACTCGGCGTAGACCTGGTTGACCAACCCGGTCACCCGCTCGACCACCGCGGCTGCGGCGGACGGCGGCAGCAGTTCGATCTCCATGCCCCCACCTTGGCACGCGCGGACGAGAAGACGCTCGCGAACCGGCCTGAGGCGCGGTTCGCGAGCGTCGAGGAGAAAGCCCTACTTGTCCCGGCGGAAGAGCTTGTTGCCCAGCCACACGATCGGGTCGTACTTGCGGTCCGCGACGCGCTCCTTCATCGGGATCAGCGCGTTGTCCGTGATGTGGATGCCCTCCGGGCACACCTCGGAACAGCACTTCGTGATGTTGCAGTACCCGAGGCCGTGCTCGTCCTGGGCCGCGTCCCGGCGGTCCGCGACGTCCAGCGGGTGCATCTCCAGCTCGGCGATGCGCATCAGGTACCGCGGCCCGGCGAAGGCTTCCTTGTTCTCCTCGTGGTCACGCACCACGTGGCAGGTGTTCTGGCACAGGAAGCACTCGATGCACTTGCGGAACTCCTGCGAACGCTCGACGTCCACCTGCTGCATCCGGTACTCGCCCGGTTTCAGGTCCGCCGGCGGGGTGAACGACGGGATCTCGCGCGCCTTCGTGTAGTTGAACGACACGTCGGTGACGAGGTCGCGGATCACCGGGAACGTCCGCATCGGCGTCACCGTGATCACCTCGTCCTCGGTGAACGTCGACATCCGCGTCATGCACAGCAGGCGCGGGCGGCCGTTGATCTCCGCCGAGCACGAGCCGCACTTGCCCGCCTTGCAGTTCCACCGCACGGCGAGGTCCGACGCCTGGGTGGCCTGCAGCCGGTGGATGATGTCGAGGACGACCTCGCCCTCGTTCACCTCCACGGTGAAGTCCTGCAGCTCGCCGCCGGTGTCGTCGCCGCGCCAGACGCGGAAACTCGCCTTGTAGGTCATGCCTTGCTCCCAGGGTGCGCCTCGAGCTCGCCGTCGGTGTAGTACTTCCCGAGTTCGCCGAACTCGAACAGCTCCAGCAGGTCCTGCCGCAGCGGCACCTGCTCCTTCACCTCGACGCCGATGTCCGGCACCACCGGGTTTTCGCCCGGGGAAGCCGAGCACACGAGGAGCTTGTTTCGCCACTCGGCGTCGAGGCCCGGGTAGTCGTCCCGCGTGTGCCCGCCGCGGCTTTCGGTCCGCGTCAGCGCCGCCTTGGCGACGCACTCGCTGACCATCAGCATGTTGCGCAGGTCGATCGCCAGGTGCCAGCCGGGGTTGAACTGCCGGTGCCCTTCGACGGTGACGCGCAGGATCCGCTGCCGCAGCTCGGCCAGCTTCACCAGCGCCTGCTCGATCTCGCCCGCCTTGCGGATGATGCCGACCAGGTCGTTCATCGACTGCTGCAGCTCGGTGTGCAGGGTGTACGGGTTCTCCGCCGAGGCACCCGCGGGCGGGTCGAACGGCGCGAGCGCCATCTTCGCCGCGGCGTCCACATCGGACTCGTCGACGGCGGGCCTGCCGTCGAGGCCGTGCACGTACTCGGCCGCGCCGAGCCCGGCGCGGCGGCCGAACACCAGCAGGTCGGACAGCGAGTTGCCGCCGAGCCGGTTGGAGCCGTGCATGCCGCCCGAGCACTCGCCGGCCGCGAACAGGCCGGGCACGCTCGCCGCGGCCGTGTCCGGGTCGACCTCGATGCCACCCATGACGTAGTGGCAGGTCGGGCCGACCTCCATCGGCTCCGCGGTGATGTCGACGTCCGCCAGCTCCTTGAACTGGTGGTACATCGACGGCAGCCGCTTGCGGATCTCCTCGGCCGGCAGCCGGCTGGCGATGTCGAGGAAGACGCCGCCGTGCGGGGAGCCGCGGCCCTCCTTGACCTCGGAGTTGATCGCGCGGGCCACCTCGTCGCGGGGCAGCAGGTCCGGCGTGCGCCGGTTGTTGTCCGCGTCGGCGTACCAGCGGTCGGCTTCTTCTTCGCTTTCCGCGTACTGGCCCTTGAACACGTCGGGCACGTACTCGAACATGAACCGCTTGCCGTCGGAGTTCTTGAGCACGCCGCCGTCACCGCGCACGCCCTCGGTGACGAGGATGCCCTTGACGCTCGGCGGCCAGACCATCCCGGTCGGGTGGAACTGGACGAACTCCATGTTGATCAGCTTCGCGCCGGCTCGCAGGGCCAGCGCGTGGCCGTCACCGGTGTACTCCCACGAGTTCGACGTCACCTTGAACGACTTGCCGATGCCGCCGGTGGCGAGCACGACCGCGGGCGCCTCGAAGAGGATGAACCGCCCGCTCTCGCGCCAGTAGCCAAACGCGCCGGCGATCTTCCCCTCGGTGGTGAGCAGCTCGGTGACCGTGCACTCGGCGAAGACCTTGATCTTCGCTTCGTAGTCCCCGGTCTCGGCGAAGTCCTCCTGCTGCAGCGAGACGATCTTCTGCTGCATCGTGCGGATGAGCTCGAGCCCGGTGCGGTCACCGACGTGCGCCAGCCGCGGGTACGTGTGCCCGCCGAAGTTGCGCTGGCTGATCCGGCCGTCGGCGGTGCGGTCGAACAGCGCGCCGTAGGTCTCCAGCTCCCAGACGCGGTCCGGTGCCTCCTTGGCGTGCAGCTCGGCCATCCGCCAGTTGTTGAGGAACTTCCCGCCGCGCATGGTGTCGCGGAAGTGCACCTGCCAGTTGTCGTTCGAGTTCGCGTTGCCCATCGAGGCCGCGCAGCCGCCCTCGGCCATCACCGTGTGCGCCTTGCCGAACAGGGACTTGCACACGACCGCGACGCGGAAGCCGCGTTCGCGGGCTTCGATCACGGCGCGCAGACCGGCGCCACCGGCACCGATCACCACCACGTCGTAGCTGTGCCGTTCGACCTCGGTCATAAAAGAATTCCACCTCGGAGCTGGGGACGTCGTCGTCGGGAGGACACTGTCGGGAGTGGGAAAAAGCTAGTTCACGAACCTCAGGTCCGCGATCGCGCCGCTGGCCACGAGCATGACGTAGAAGTCGGTCAGCACCAGCGTGCCGAGCGTCGTCCAGGCCAGCGTCATGTGGCGGGTGTTCAGCTTCGAGACCTTCGTCCAGATCCAGTAGCGCACCGGGTGCTTGGAGAAGTGCTTCAGCCGGCCACCGGTCACGTGCCGGCACGAGTGGCAGGAAAGCGTGTAGGCCCAGAGCAGGATCACGTTGGCGAGCAGGACGAGGTTGCCCAGCCCGAAACCGAACCCACCGGTCTTGCCGTGGAACGCCGTGATCGCGTCGTAGGTGTTGATCAGCGAAACGACCAGCGCGACGTAGAAGAAGTAGCGGTGGACGTTCTGGATGATCAGCGGCAGCCGCGTCTCGCCGGTGTACTTGGCGTGCGGTTCCGCGACGGCGCAGGCGGGCGGGGAGAACCACACCGACCGGTAGTACGCCTTGCGGTAGTAGTAGCAGGTCAGGCGGAACCCGAGCAGGAACGGCAGCACGACGAAGCCGAGCGGGATGAACCCGGGCAGGTCGCCGAACCAGTGGCCGAAGTGGCTCGAGCCCTCGACGCAGGAGGTGGACAGGCAGGGCGAGTAGAACGGCGTCAGGTAGTGGTAGTCGGGCACCCAGTACGCGGTGCGCACGAACGACCGGACCGTCGCGTAGATGATGAACGCCGACAGTCCGAGCACGGTCAGCAGCGGCTGGAGCCACCACCGGTCCGTGCGGAGGGTGCGCTCGGCGATCCGTGCTCGCTTCGGGGCCCGGACGCCGGTGCCGACGCCGTTGTCAGCGGGAGCGCTCACCGCTGGTCGCGCTTGTAGCCGCCGACGCCTTCGTCATCGGCGCCGTGCCAGAGCGCCGGGTCGTAGGGGGTGTCGGGGACGGGGACGCGCTCCGCGGCCTTCGCCTGCGCGGGCACCGCGAGGGGCGTGCCGTCGAGGTCCGCGGTGTCGATGTCGAGGCGCTCGACGTCGTTGGCGAGCCGGCGCACGGCCGACGCGTCGCCGTAGCGAGAGCGCAGTGCGCCGACGCACTGCCGGAGCTGGCCGATGGTTCGCCGCAGCTCGGCGATCTCGGAGGTGGACATCATGCCTCCCGTGTGGTGGGGCTGGCAGGGAACCGGCGAAGGCAACCTTCGAAGGCACTGCCACGCGTCGTGCAGTGTGACAACTAGCACACTAACGGTTCCGGAGGTGATCGGGGTCACGCGGGTCGATCTTCTGAATCGATTTTGATTCGGCGTTTTCCCGAGGTAGTGTGGCCAGGGTCACGACCCTGAGGCGTCAGCGCTGCCGTCCCGCGGACCACCCCACCCCAGTGATCCGGAGCCGGACATGAGCCCGACCCCATCGTTGCACCCCGTCATCGCCGAAGTCACCGCCCGTGTCGCCGCACGCAGC
The DNA here is from genome assembly GCF_040681595.1 of Amycolatopsis sp. NPDC051716. Classification (NCBI taxonomy): domain Bacteria; kingdom Bacillati; phylum Actinomycetota; class Actinomycetes; order Pseudonocardiales; family Pseudonocardiaceae; genus Amycolatopsis; species Amycolatopsis sp. NPDC051716. The sequence goes on from NZ_JBFAZA010000006.1 coordinate 143,242, forward strand.
GCCGCCACGCGCACGGCCTACCTCGACCGCACGGCCGCCTCGTACGCCGAAGGCCCGGTCCGCCGCGGCCTCGCGTGCAGCAACCTCGCCCACGGTTTCGCCGCGATGGACGGCGTCGACAAGGAAGCGCTGCGGGCCGCGCGCGCTCCCGGTGTCGCGATCGTGTCGTCCTACAACGACATGCTGTCGGCGCACCAGCCGATGCAGGAGTACCCGGCGTGGCTGAAGAAGTCCGTGCGCTCCGCCGGCGGCGTCGCCCAGTTCGCCGGCGGCGTCCCGGCCATGTGCGACGGCATCACGCAGGGCCGCGCGGGCATGGAGCTGTCGCTGTTCAGCCGCGAGGTCATCGCGATGTCGACGGCGATCGCGCTGTCGCACGACATGTTCGACGCCGCGCTGCTGCTCGGGGTGTGCGACAAGATCGTGCCCGGCCTGCTGATCGGTGCGCTGTCGTTCGGGCACCTCCCGGCGCTGCTGGTCCCCGCCGGCCCGATGAACTCCGGGCTGCCGAACAAGGAGAAGGCCCGCGTCCGGCAGCTGTACGCCGAGGGCCTCGCGACCCGCGAAGACCTCCTCGACGCCGAAGCGGCGTCGTACCACTCGGCCGGCACCTGCACCTTCTACGGCACCGCCAACTCCAACCAGATGGTCGTCGAGGTGATGGGCCTCCACCTGCCCGGCGCCAGCTTCGTCCAGCCGGGTTCTCAGTTGCGCCGCGCGCTGACCGAGGAGGCCGGCCGGCGGATCGTCGCCATTTCGCGCGGCGAGGAGTACACGCCGGTCGCGCGGATCCTCGACGAGAAGGCGTTCGTCAACGGCGTCATCGCGCTGCTCGCCACGGGCGGCTCGACCAACCACACGATGCACCTGGTCGCGATCGCCGCGGCCGCGGGCATCCAGCTGACCTGGGACGACTTCTCCGACCTCTCGGCCGTCGTGCCGCTGCTGGCGCGGGTCTACCCGAACGGCAGCGCCGACATCAACCACTTCCACGCCGCCGGCGGCATCCAGTTCCTCGTCGGCACGCTGCTCGACGCGGGGCTGCTGCACGAAGACGTCCACACGGTGGCCGGGTTCGGGCTGCACCGCTACCGCGCCGAGCCGATCCTGTCCGACGGCGAGCTGGTCTGGCGGGACGTGCCCACCCGCAGCCTCGACGAAGAGGTGCTGCGCCCGGCGTGGCGCCCCTTCGCCGCGGACGGCGGGCTGCGGATGGTCGAGGGCAACCTCGGCCGCGCGGTGGTCAAGGTGTCCGCCGTGGCGCCCGAGCACCGCGTGGTGCAGGCACCGGCGCGGGTGTTCACCACGCAGGAGGGCTTCACGGCCGCGTTCGAGGCCGGCGAGCTGAACCGCGACGTCGTCGTGGTGATCCGGCAGCAGGGCCCGCGGGCCAACGGCATGCCGGAGCTGCACGCCCTGACCCCGGCGCTGGGCGTGCTGATGGACCGCGGGCACGCGGTGGCGCTGCTCACCGACGGCCGGATGTCGGGTGCGTCGGGCAAGATCCCGGCCGCCATCCAGGTGACGCCGGAAGCGGCCGCGGGCGGCCTGATCGCCCGCGTCGCGGACGGCGACGTCATCCGGCTCGACGCTTCCGCGGGCTCACTCGACGTGCTGGTCGGTGACGAAGAACTCGCCCGGCGTGAGCTTGTGGACTCGCCGCCGTCCGAAGCATCCTGGACCGGCACCGGCCGAGAGCTGTTCGCCGCGTTGCGCCGTGCCGTCGGCCCCGCCGACCAGGGCGCATCCGTGTTCGGCGGCCTCACGCCGGAGCACTTCGGAACGCCCGCTTTCGCAACCCAGGAGGTCGGTCAGTGACCACCGGTCAGGACCTGCTCGAGCTGTCCCCCGTGATGCCCGTCGTGGTGATCGACGACGCCGACGACGCGGTGCCCACGGCCCGGGCCCTGCTCGCCGGCGGGATCGGGGTCATCGAGCTGACCCTGCGCACCCCGGCGGCGTTGTCGGCGATCGAGCGCGTCGCCGCCGAGGTGCCGGACATCGTCATCGGCGCGGGCACCGTCGTCTCGCCGGACCAGGCGAAGCAGGCGGCCGACGCGGGCGCGCAGTTCCTCGTGACGCCGGGCTGCACGGACGCCGTCGTCGATGCGTGCTTCGAGTCCGGGCTGCCGTTCCTGCCCGGCGCGAGCACGGTGTCCGAGGCGATGCGGCTGGCCGAACGCGGCCTGTCGGCGCTGAAGTTCTTCCCCGCGGAGGCGTCCGGCGGCGTCGCGTACCTGAAGTCGATCGCGGGTCCGTTGCCGTCGCTGAAGTTCTGCCCGACCGGCGGGATCACCGTGGCCTCGGCGCCGTCGTACCTGGCGCTGCCGAACGTCGGCTGCATCGGCGGTTCGTGGCTGACGGCCTCGCTCGACGTCGCGACGATCGAGAAGCTGGCCGCGGACGCGGCCGCGCTGTAGCGGAGATCACTCCGCGTCGGTGCCGCACTCGAACGGCGGAATGCGCGTCCGCATTCCGGGAGCACCGTTCCCACGCGCTGGAACGGTGCTCCGAGCGGGTGTGGCGCCGGTCATGGAAACCGGCGCCGTCCCGCTGAATGGCCCATCCGCCGCGCTGGTGGGTTATTTACCCGCCTGTTATCGTTCCTCTTCGCTATTCCAGCGAGGAGAATCCGTGTCCCTGACCAGCGTGGTCGCGCCCAGTCCTGCCCCCGAGACCGTTGCCGCACTCGTCGGCGAACGCCTTTCGGTGTCCGCACTTCACCAGCTCGGCGGCACTCTCGGCGGCTATTCCTTCGTCAAGGTCGTGGTCGACCGCGAGCAGGCGAAGATCCACTTTCTGAATCACGCGCGGCATTCCTTTCATGCGATCTATATCGGCGAAGAGATCCTCGGCGTCGGAGAAGAACGCGTGCGCGCCGAGATCGACTCGTACAACGAGGCCTTCTACCACGCGCCGGATCGCCGGTTCCTCCTCGGCATTCTCGCGCTGCACCCGCAGATGCTTTCGCTGGAGACGGTCGAGGTCGACACCATGCCGGCCGAGCTGATCCGCGAGTTCCACGCCTTCGTCGCGCGGTACACCGACCCCTCGCTGCCGCTGCTGTTCAAGCCGGCCAACCAGCTGCAGGAGCGGATCGTCCGGGAGATCCCGGCGAGCGAGCTGCCGCGCGTCTTCGCACACGAACTGTTCTCCACGGCGCCGTTCGTGGCGCTGAACCCGGGCACGGCCACCGGGCGGGTGCGCGCGTTCCGCACCGAGGCCGAGTACCGGGCCGCCACGCTGGACTGGACCGACATCATCGTGATGGACCGCGTGCCCGACGACATCCCCCGGCTGGCGGGGATCGTCAACACGCGGCACACGACGCCGTTGTCGCACACCAACGTCCTCGCCACCGGCTGGCAGATCCCGAACGCCGTCCAGCTCGGCGCGCTGGCCGAGATCGAACGCCGCGGGCTCGACGGGAAGTGGGTCGAGTACACAGTGGACGCCCAGGCGCTGTCCCTGCGGGAGGTCGACGAGCCGGCCGACGCGGCGCCGCCGGCCTGGTACGCCCAGCGCGTCACCCTGGAGCAGCCGGAGGCCGAGCACAGCCCGATCGTGAACCTCGCCCGGCTGCGTGCGTCCGACCGCCACCGCTACGGCACCAAAGCGGCCAACCTCGGCGAGCTGCACCACGTGCTGGCCCACGGGTCGCAGCGGCTGCTCGGCTTCTACCAGGTGCGCGGCCGCCGCGGGACAACCTGCTCCCCTACCTGGCCCGCCTGCTGGACGTTCCCGCCGACGCCGACCTTTCGGCCGCGGCCCGCCGGCTGCTCGACGAGCACGTCCGCGTGCCGCGCGGCATCGCCCTGCCGTTCTCGCTGCAACGGCGGTTCCTGGAGTCGTCGCCGCGGATCCAGCAGGCCATCGGGAAGCTGAAGATGGCCTTGGAGCTGGACGCCCGCGAGATCGAGCCGCTGTGCGTCGAGCTGCAGGGCCTGATCCGGTCCGCGCGCCTGCCGGGGGCGCTCGCCGGCGAAATCGACTCCGCGCTGGTTTCGCAGCTGGCCGGCGTGCGCGCGTTCGTCGTGCGCAGTTCGTCGAACGCCGAGGACCTCGCCGGGTTCTCGGCCGCCGGGATCTACGAGTCGCACAACCACGTCACCACGGCCGAGCGGATCTTCGCCAGTGTCAAGGAGGTCTGGGCGTCGCTGGTGTCGGTGCGCAGCGTCCGGCTGCGGCAGCAGGCCGGGATCTCCCTCGACGAGTGCTACATGGGCGTCGTGATCCAGGAGCAGGTCGGGGCGGACTTCGGCGGGGTGCTGGTGACGACGAACCCGATGAACCGCGCGGACTTCCGCACGGTGTACGTCAACGTGTCGCCTCGCGTGACGGACGTCGTCGACGGTTCTGCCCTGCCGATGCAGTACCTGTATTCGACGGTCGAGGGCGGCGGCCGCACGCTGTCCCTGGGCGACGCGCCCGCGGACCTCGACTCGCGGGCGCACGACCAGCTGCAGCGGCTGGCGATCGCCGGCCGCCTGCTGCAGGGCCACTTCTCACCCGACTACACCTTCGACTCACCGGTGGACGTCGAGTGGCTCGCCGACGGCGAGCACCTCCACCTCGTGCAGCTGCGCCCCTATTCGGCCTGACCTTCCCGGGAGACACGATCATGCTGGGCCTTCGCCTGCCCGCGCAACCCGCCGTTCAGCGCGCCGTCCGGCTGACCTACGGGTTCCAGTTCTTCTTCGGCCTGCTGCTGTGGGTGCCGATCTTCTACTCGTACCAGAAGCTCGCCGGGCTCTCCGACGGCGAGATCTTCGGCATCCAGAGCATCTACTACATCGTGTTCGGCCTGCTCGAGATCCCGACGGGGATGATCGCCGACCGCTTCGACTACCGCACCTCGCTGGCGGCGGGCGCCGGCGTGCTGGTGGCGGCGAACCTGGTGCCGGTGCTCTCGGGTTCGTACGCGGGTTTCCTCGTGCACTTCATCCTGATCGCCCTGGCCCGCTTGCTGGTGTCCGGCGCGCAGAGTGCGTACCTGTACGAGTACCTGCACGCTTCCGGCGCCGGGGAGCACTACCTCCGTGTGGAGGGCGTCGGCCGCGCGTACAGCCTGGTCGGCAAGATCGTGTTCTGGCCGGTGATCGGGCTGCTGATGTCCTGGAGCCTCCCCTCTCCGTATTGGCTGACGGCGATCAACGCGGGCATCGCGCTCGTCTTCGCGTGCAAGCTCCCGCCGATCCCCGGTGGCCGCCGCGTGACCGGCAAAACGGCGTCGCTGCTCGCGGGAGTCGGCGGCGCGCTGTCGGCGCTGCGTTCGTCCCGGTGGCTGGTGCTGCTGATGGTGCAGGGCGTCGCGATGTTCACGCTGGTGCGGATCTGCCAGGTGAACCTGTTCCAGCCGATCCTGGAGTCGAAGGCGCTCTCGGTGAACTGGTTCGGCGCGGTCCTGGCCGCGATGACGGTCTTCGAGGCACTGGGCGCGGCCCGCCCCCACCGGCTCCGCCGGGCGATCGGCCCGGTGGGTTCGGTGTTCACGCTGACGATCGTGATGGCGGTGTGCCTCGGGGTGATCGTGTTCGTCGGCACGTTCCCGGCGGTGGTGTTGTTGTGCGTGTTCGCGGTGGCGACGGGGATCGCGTTCCCGGTCCAGAAGCAGCTACTGAACGACTCCATCCCGGATTCCCGCTACCGGGCCACGCTCCTGTCCATGGAGTCCATTGTGGACCGGGCGGTGTGCGCGCTGGTCGCGGTGGCGCTGGGCGCGTACCTGGCGGCCGGGCAGCTGAACGAGTTCCTGGTGCTGACGGCCGTGGTGACGTGCGTCGCGATGGGGTTGCTCGCGGTGCTGCTGCTGGCGGTCCGCAAGCACCGCTCGGACCGCCGCCGCCCCGCCCGGCGGGAGACGGTGTCGGCGTGACGTCCGGACCCCTTACCGCCGGCGCGGCTCCCGGTGGAAGTACACCGTCATGTGCAGGTCGTCTTCGCCCCCGGTGACTTCGCTGCCGAAGACGACGTCCTGCACCTGGACGTCGCCGAGTTCGTCGAGGGTGTCGGCGACCCGGCGCAGCAGAGCCGCCACGTCCCCCTGGCCCGGGCCCGCCGGGTTGCTCCGCGAGAAGTGCTCGACGGGCCAGCCGTCAGCCATCAGTCGATGACGGCGTCGTCGAGCAGGGTGGACTCCGCGCCGTACTCGCGGAGTTCCTCCCTGATCACGGTGTAGGCGAGGCCTTGCGGGTAGCCCTTGCGCGCGAGGAAGCCGAGCAGCCGCCGCAGGGCGGTCTGTTCGTCGACGTTGCCGAGCGAGCCGAGGCGCTTGCGGACCAGTTCCCTGGCCATCTGCTCTTCGGACTCGCGGTCGACCTCGCCGGCCGCTTGCGCGGCGACCTCGCCGTCGACGCCCTTGCGCCGCAGCTCGGCCACCAGCGCGGTGCGGGACAGGCCCTGGGTGGTGTGCCGGGACTTCACCCACAGCTCGGCGAACTCCGCGTCGTTGACCAGCCCCGCCCGGTCGAGCTTGCCGAGCAGGGTCTCGCTGGTCTCCTCGTCGAACCCCTTGCGGCGCAACGCTTGCCGGAGCTCCTCCTGAGTGCGCGCACGCACGGCCAGAAGATCGAAGCAGATCTCCTTGGCCTTCTTGTACCGCTCCTCCGGAGGCAGCTCGGCCGGCGGCACCTTGGGCGCCCTAGCCACCTGGATCACTCCTCGTTCTCACGACACCACTACCCGATCACACAGCCCCAGCCCGCACGTCACCCCCACGCCAAGGTCCGGGTCACCACCCAAGGCAACCACGGCGGGGGTCCAGGGGGCTCGCCCCCTGGCGGGGGTCCGGGGGTTCGACCCCCGGAGAACACGGCGGAGGGATCAGGGCGAGCGCACTCCGCGAGCACACCTCACCCAATCCCGCAGCCCTCTCCCCCGGCTCTTAGAAGTCGACCGGCGCCGGGACGGCCTCGGCTGCCGCGTCGAGCTGCGGGCCGATGCCGAGCTTCTCCTTGATCCGCTTCTCGATCTCGTTGGCGATGTCCGGGTTGTCGCGCATGAACTTCCGCGCGTTCTCCTTGCCCTGGCCGAGCTGGTCGCCCTCGTAGGTGTACCAGGCACCGGACTTGCGCAGGATGCCCTGGTCGACCCCCATGTCGATGAGCGAACCTTCGCGGGAGATGCCGTGGCCGTACAGGATGTCGAACTCGGCCTGCTTGAAGGGCGGGGCCATCTTGTTCTTGACGACCTTGACGCGGGTGCGGTTGCCGACCGCCTCGCCGCCGTCCTTCATCGTCTCGATGCGGCGCACGTCCAGGCGGACCGACGCGTAGAACTTCAGCGCCTTGCCACCGGTGGTGGTCTCCGGGGAGCCGAACATGACGCCGATCTTCTCGCGCAGCTGGTTGATGAAGATCGCGGTGGTGCCGGAGTTGTTCATCGCACCGGTCATCTTGCGCAGCGCCTGGCTCATCAGCCGGGCCTGGAGGCCGACGTGCGAGTCACCCATCTCGCCCTCGATCTCGGCGCGGGGCACGAGCGCGGCCACGGAGTCGATGACCAGGATGTCGAGCGCGCCGGAGCGGACCAGCATGTCCGCGATCTCCAGGGCCTGCTCACCGGTGTCCGGCTGGGAGACGAGCAGCGCGTCGGTGTCGACGCCGAGCTTCTGGGCGTAGTCCGGGTCCAGCGCGTGCTCCGCGTCGATGAACGCCGCGATGCCGCCGTTGCGCTGCGCGTTCGCCACCGCGTGCAGGGCGACCGTGGTCTTACCGGAGGATTCCGGCCCGTAGACCTCGACGACCCGGCCCCGGGGCAGGCCGCCGATGCCGAGTGCGACGTCGAGGGCGATCGAGCCGGTGGGGATCACGGCGATGGGCGGCCGGGTGTCCTCGCCCAGGCGCATGACCGAGCCCTTGCCGTACTGCTTGTCGATCTGCGCGAGCGCGAGCTCGAGCGCCTTGTCCTTGTCGGGTGCTGCAGGCATGGAAAGTCCACCTCGCTGGTCTGAGCCCCGTCGAGGGCTCTCTGTGTCGGTTCTTCAGCTGTCCGGTCCGACGCTAGCGGCGGGGACCGACAATTCCAGGCGCGGCGCCCAATCTGTGGATCGCTGGACCCGATGTGGACAACACGATAGACGAACACCTGTTCGAGGTCGGCAGCGACACACCCTTGCGGTAGGGTTTTCGCCCGCCCGGGTCAGGACCGGGCGCATCCGCGCAGGTCAGCGCCTTTCGGCCGGGACGTCGAAGGCGTTGCAGACCTCGCGCCAGACCTCCTTGGCCGGAATTCCGGCGGTCAGCGCCTGGTCGACGGTGCGGCCGCCGAGCCCGCTCAGGATGTGGTCGCTGGCCAGCACCTGAGCCCGCCCGGGGCCGAACTCGTCGGCCATCAGCCGCCGGAAAACCGTGATCCGCATCGGACCCACTCTAACCGGCGGGCGCGAACGGCCCGTTCGCGCCGTCTACCGGCCCGGCTGGACGCTCGCCTCGAAGTAGTCGGCCAGCGTGCCGGGCGTGGTCGCGGCCGCCTGGTCACTCGTGTTCAGCTGGTAGATGAACCCGGCCAGCGGCCGGTCCGAGACCGTGAACACGAGCACCGCCGACGTCTTCCCCGCGGCCGACGCGTAGTGCCCCTTGAGCCCGTTGCCGCCCCAGTCGGCCTCGGTGCGGTCGCCGCCCGCCGAGGCGAGCAGGCCCTCGGTGTACTGCTTGAGCGCGTCGGCGCTGTCGCCGTGGACGTAGGTCACCTGCGTGCCCGCCCGGCCCGGCGCGGAGCAGGTCGAGGCGGCCCCCAGGCTCTGCGCCGGCGCCGCCGGGCCGTTGCCCATGCCCGGCTTGCAGTCCCCGGTGTCGGCGATCTTCCCGGCGAGCTGGCGCAGGCACCCCGTGAAGCCCTTGTCGTCCGCCTGCCCCGGCGTCTTGCACTGGTCCGCCGTGTAGGTCGTCACCGAGGACGACGACGTGAGGAACACCGTCAGGCCCACCGCGAGCGCCACGACGACCGCGGCCGCGATCCCGATCAGCAGCTTCTTCTTCCCGCCGGGCTTCGGCTCGGCCTTGTCGGGCGCGGCCGAGTACGCCGGGAAGTTCGACGGCACCGGCTGCGGGCCGCTCGGCGGGAAGTTCGACGGCGCGTAACCCGGGTACTGCGGCGGAGGCGGCGGCGCGTACTGCGGGCGGCGCGGCGGCGCACCCGCGGCCACCGCCCCTTCGACGTTCTGGGTGCGCACGGACAATCCGTCGCGGGCCACGTGCTGCGCGCCGAGCGCGACGGCGGTCTCCGGCTGGTCGAGGCTGGCGGGCACGACACCGAGCTTCTCCGCGATCATCGCGCCGACCAGCGGCAGCCGGCTCGACCCGCCGACGAGGTAGATGCCGGCCAGCCGGTCCGGGGTCAGCCCGGACGACCGCAGCGTCCGCGACAGCAGCTCGACGCTGCGCAGCATCGCCGGGCGGACCAGGCCTTCCAGCTCGCCGCGCGTGACGAGGACGTCCTTGAACGGCTCGGGCATCGGCACCTCGGTCTGCGGGTGCCGCGACAGCGCCTCCTTGGCCGCCTTGACGTCCTCCTGCAGCGCGCGCCGGGTGCGCCGGTCGGCGGTGGACTCCGGGCGCAGCAGGCGCTGCCAGCGCTGCGGGTCGGAGTGCGAGACCTCGCGTCCGACGTGCACCATCAGCGCCTGGTCGACGTCGAGGCCGCCGAGGTCGGGCAGGCCGTCCTCGGCGAGCACGGTGAACCCGTTCTGCGTGGCGCCGACGACCGCGACGTCGAAGGTGCCCGCGCCGAGGTCGTAGACGGCGAGGGCCTGGCCGGGCGCGAGCGACTTGCCGGGGAACGACGCGAAGTGCGCCGCGGCGGCGACCGGCTCGGGCACCAGCAGGATGTTCGGGCCCATCCCGGCGAGCCGGGCGGCGGCCATCAGCACGGTGCGGCGCGGCTGCCCCCACTGCGCGGGGTGGGTCAGCCGGACCTCGTCGGGCTGCTCGCCGCCGAGCTGGCGGGCGGTCTCCTCGAGCACGCGGCGCAGGATGGCGGCCAGCGCGTCGGTGACCGGGACGACGTCGGTGCCGAGCAGCAGGGTCTGCTCGTCGATGCGGCGCTTGGGGTTCGGCTCGAAGCGGGTCGGGTCGAGCCGGGCGCGGCGCTCGGCGTCGCGGCCGACCATGATCGTGCCTTCTTCGGTGGCGAACACCGCCGAGGGCATGTTGGCCGAACCGTCCACCTCGACGACCCGGGGCGGCCTCCCGTGCGCCGAAAGCACGGCGACGGTGTTGGACGTCCCGAGGTCCACGGACAGGATCCGCACAGCACTCCCCTTCGCGAAAAACACGCCCGGACGGCGCCCGCGTGATGCTGCCATGCGCGCGGTCACCGTGCGTGCGGACCCGGGAAAGTCACTGCTCCTTGACGTGGGCGCCGATCAAGGTGCACGATAGTTGCACAGTTCGGTCAACTCGATTGCTCAGATCGCGCAAAAGGGAGGGTCCGGTGCCGGTGAACGTGGGTACCCGGCACGCCTCGCCACCACACGCCATGCAGGCGGTTCGAAAGGCGCCCTGCCCGGAACACCTGAACCACCTCCTGGCCACCGGAAGGAACCACCCGTGAACGACCTCCCCATCCTCGCCGTCACCCTCGGCGACCCCGTGGGCATCGGCCCGGAGATCACCCTGAAGACCCTCGCCGAGCCCGAAGCCCTGCAGATGGCGCACGGGGTGGCGGTGGGCGACGCGATCGTGCTGGAACGCCTGGTCCGGCACCTGGGCCTGCACCTGGAGATCAACCCGATCGCCACGGTCGCCGACGCGCGCTTCACCACCGGCGTGATCGACGTGCTCAACCTCGGCGTGGTCACCGAAGACCTGCCGTGGGGCGAGGTGAACGCGACCGCGGGCGCCGCCGCGGTGGGGGCGATCGAGGTCGCCACCCGGCTCGCGCTGGCCGGCGAGGTCGACGCGGTGGTGACCGCGCCGATCAACAAGGAAGCCATCTGGGCGGCGGGCTCGCAGCACCTCGGGCACACCGAGATGCTCGGCGAGCTGACCGGGTCGACCCGGTTCAACACGATGTTCTGGGTCTCCGGGCTGAAGATCTTCTTCGCCACCCGGCACCTTTCGCTGCGCGAGGCGATCAGCCAGATCACCCGGGAGAACATCGAGCACGCGATCCGGGAGGCGTACACCGCGCTGGAAGTGTTCGGCACGGAGAAACCGAGACTGGCCGTGGCGGCGCTCAACCCGCACGGCGGGGAGAACGGCAAGTTCGGCGACGAGGAGATCATCGCGATCGCCCCGGCGGTCGCCGCCGCGCGGGTGGCCGGGCTCGACGTGGTCGGCCCGATCCCCGCGGATTCCGTGTTCCACCAAGGGATCCAGGGCCGGTTCGACGGGGTGCTCTCGCTCTACCACGACCAGGGGCACATCGCGTCGAAGACCTACGACTTCGACGGCACCGTGTCGGTGACGGTCGGCCTGCCGATCCTGCGCACGTCGGTCGACCACGGCACGGCGTTCGACATCGCCGGCACCGGCCGGGCGTCGCACGGCACCATGCGGGCGGCGTTCAAGGCCGCGGCCACCCTGGCGCCGTACGCGCGGAAGCTGCCGGTCATCTACCCTCCGACCCGCCGGTGATCCCCCGCAAGCGCTGGGCGTACGTCATCCCGGTCGCGGTGGTCATGTACATGCTGGCCTACCTCGACCGCACGAACGTCGCGGTGATCCTGCCCTACATCGGCGACGACTTCCCGTTGTCGGCCGGCGCGAAAGGGCTGGCGAGCGGCATCTTCTTCGTCGGCTACCTGGTGCTGCAGATCCCCGCGGCGGTGCTGGCGGCGAAGTGGAGTGCCCGCAAGACCGTGCTGATCCTGATGATCGCCTGGGCGTTCGCGGCGGTGCTCTGCGGGCTGGTGCGGAACGAAACCCAGCTGCACCTGGCCCGGCTGCTGCTCGGGCTGTTCGAGGGCGGGGTCTGGCCCGCGGTGCTGATCCTGCTGGCGTCCTGGTTCCCGCAGGCGGAACGCGCGCGGGCGAACGCGCTGTGGATGACGTGCCTGCCGATCTCGGCGATCCTCATGTCGCCGCTGTCCGGGTTCATGCTCGACCACATGTCCTGGCGCTGGGTGTTCGTCCTGCAGGGACTGCCGCCGCTGGTGTGGGCGGTCGTCTGGTGGTTCGCGGTGGCCGACCGGCCGGCGCGGGCGCGGTGGATCTCCGCGGCGGAACGCGAGTACCTCGAAACCACGTTGCGGGCCGAAGAAGACGCGAAGCCGGCGTTCGCCAAGCAGGGTTACCGGCAGGCCCTGGCGAACCGCCAGGTGCTGCTGCTGGTCGGCATCTACTTCTTCTGGATCACCGGCTTCTACGGCTTCTCCCTGTGGCTGCCGTCGGTGGTGAAGACGATGACCGGCGGCTCGGCCACCGCCGTCGGCTTCCTCTCGGCCGTGCCGTACGTGCTGGCGCTGGCCGGGATGGTCGCGTGCGCACACTGGTCCGACCGCACCGGCAACCGGCGGCTCGCGGTCACGGTGCCGCTGCTCGTGGCGATCGGCGGGCTGCTGCTGGGCAACCTCGGGCACTGGCCGGCGGCCGTGCAGCTGGGGCTGCTCTGCGTGGTGGCGACCGGCGTCTACATGCCGTACGGGCCGTTCTGGGCGATCCCCAGCCGGGTCCTCGGCATCGAAGTGGTCGCCGTGGCGATGGGGCTGATCAACGCGCTGGGCAACCTCGGCGGCTTCGCCGGTCCCTACCTGGTCGGCTGGCTGACCGACGTCACCGGCACCACGACCACCGGGTTCGTCGTCTTGGCCACGTTCCTCGCCGTGGCCGCCGGGCTGGCGTTCTTCGGGCTGAAACCCGTGACTGTGGAAGGCTCGGCGCATGCCTCAGCCGCGACCAGGCACCCGTGACCGGCGCGCGATGCTCCTGGAGGCCGTCCGCGACGGCTCCGGCGGCATCGCGGAACTGGCCGAAGAGTTCGGCGTCTCCGAGTCGACGATCCGCCGCGACCTCGCCTCGCTCGCCGGCGCCGGGCACGTCGTCCGCACCTACGGCGGCGCACTCGACACCGAGCGCAGTCCCCTCGAGAAGGACCGGGAGCACGCGGCGGCCAAGGACGCCATCGCCCGGGAGGCCGCCGCGCTCGTCCGGGACGGCGAGGTGGTGCTCCTCGACGCGGGCACGACCACCGGCAGGCTCGCCCGCCACCTCGCCCACCGCGAAGGGCTGACGGTGGTGACGAACGGCGTCACGGCGATCCGCGAGCTCGCGGGCTTCTCCGGGATCGACCTCATCGTCCTCGGCGGCCGGCTGCGGCACTCCGACGAGGCGATCCTCGGCGAGAGCGTGCTGGCGCAGCTGCGACACATTTCACCCGACCGGGTGTTTCTGGGTGCCGACGGCGTCGTGGCCGGGCGCGGGCTGTGCTGCCCGTCACTGGAACAGTCGGTGGTCAAGCACGCGATGCTCCACGCGGGCGCGGAAGCCTACGTGCTGGCCGACCACTCCCAGCTGGACCAGGCCCCTTTTTCCTACTGGACGCCGCTGGACCGCGAGTACCGGCTGATCACCGACGAGCCGCGGGTGGACGTGATGTTCCCCCAGTTCGCCCAGAGCGTGATCCTGGCCGGCGCTCCCGAAATTGTCGGTGGTGCCGCGCATCATGAATGACGTGGCAGCTGACGTTCTCGACCTCTTCTCCCCCGCGACCCGCGACTGGTTCGCCGGGGCCTTCGCCGCGCCCACCGCGGCGCAGGAAGGGGCCTGGCGGGCCGCGCACGCGGGCGAGCACGCCCTCGTCGTCGCGCCCACCGGGTCCGGCAAGACCCTGTCCGCGTTCCTCTGGGCACTGGACAGGCTCTCGGTGGAGCCGCCACCGGCGGAAGCGACGAAACGCTGCCGGATCCTCTACGTCTCGCCACTGAAGGCCCTGGCGGTCGACGTCCAGCGAAACCTGCGGGCCCCGCTCGCCGGCATCTCGCAGGCCAGCCGCCGGCTCGGGCTGCCGGTGCCCGGGATCGAAGTGGGCATGCGCACGGGCGACACCACCGCGGCCGAGCGCCGCGCGTTCGGCAAGACCCCGCCGGACGTGCTGGTGACCACACCGGAGTCGCTGTTCCTCATCCTCACGTCGTCGGCGCGGGAGTCGCTGCGCGGCGTCGAGACCGTGATCGTCGACGAGGTGCACGCGGTCGCCGGCGGCAAGCGCGGCGCGCACCTCGCGCTCTCGCTGGAGCGGCTGGACGCGCTGCTGCCGAAGCCGGCGCAGCGGATCGGCCTGTCGGCGACGGTCCGCCCGATCGACGAGGTGAGCGCGTTCCTGGCCGGCGGCCGTCCGGTGCGCGTGGTCCAGCCGAAGCTGGCGAAGACCATCGAGGTCCGCGTCGAGGTCCCGGTGGAGGACATGGGCAACCTCGACGCGCCGCGCAGCGGGCCGGCGCCGAGCCCGCTCGACGCGCTGGAGTCACTGGAGTCGCTGACCGAGGCGTTCCCGCCCGGGGAGATCGCCCCGGGCGGCCTGGGCACGCTGGAGGAGATGGCCGGCAACCCCGTGCAGCGGCCGTCGATCTGGCCGGCGGTCGAGGAGCGGGTGCTGAGCCTGATCCGCGCGCACCGCTCGACCATCGTCTTCGCCAACTCGCGCCGGCTCACCGAGCGGCTCACCGCCCGGCTCAACGAGCTGGCCGTCGAGCAGACCGAGCTCACCCCGGCCGACGCGTTCCCGGCGGAAGCCGTCGGGCAGTCCGGCGTGAGCACCGGCGCGGCGCCGGTGATCGCCCGGGCCCACCACGGATCGATGTCACGGGAGCAGCGCACCCACGTCGAAGAGGCGCTCAAGTCGGGGCAGCTGCCGTGCGTGGTGGCGACGTCGTCGCTGGAGCTGGGCATCGACATGGGGGCGGTCGACCTCGTGGTGCAGATCGAAGCGCCGCCGACGGTGGCGTCCGGGCTGCAGCGGGTCGGCCGGGCGGGGCACCAGGTCGGCGCGGTCTCGTCCGGGGTGATGTTCCCGAAGTTCCGCGGCGACCTCGTCTCCTGCGCTGTGGTCGCGGAGCGGATGGCGAGCGGGGCGATCGAGGCGGTCCGCTACCCGCGCAACCCGCTGGACGTCCTGGCGCAGCACGTCGTCGCCATGGTGGCGCTGGAACCGTGGACGGTGCCGGCCCTCGCGTCGCTGGTCCGGCGGGCGGCCCCGTTCGCCGCGCTGCCGGACGACGCCCTGCACGCGGTGCTCGACATGCTCGCGGGCCGCTACCCGAGCGAAGAGTTCGGCGAGCTGCGGGCGCGGATCACCTGGGACCGCATCGGTGGCGAGCTGCGCGGGCGGCCCGGCTCGCAGCGGCTGGCCGTCACGTCGGGCGGCACCATCCCCGACCGCGGCCTGTTCACCGTCATGACCCCGGGCGCGGACGACAAACCCGGTTCGCGCGTCGGCGAGTTCGACGAAGAGATGGTGTACGAGTCGCGCGTCGGCGACACCATCCTGCTCGGCACGTCGTCGTGGCGGATCACCGACATCACGCACGACCGCGTCATCGTGGTGCCGGCGCCGGGCGAGCCGGCGCGGATGCCGTTCTGGAAGGGTGACGCGCCGGGCCGCCCGCTGGAACTCGGCCGGGCGCTGGGGAAGTTCGTCCGCGAACTGTCCACTTCAGACGATGTGAAGGCGCGCGAGCGGGCCCAGGCGGCCGGGCTGGACGAGCGGGCGTGCGACAACCTCCTCGCCTACCTGACCGAGCAGAAGGCGGCCACCCGGCACGTCCCGAACGACCGGACGATCCTGCTGGAGCGCTACCGCGACGAGCTCGGCGACTGGCGGATCGTCGTGCACTCGCCGTTCGGCGCGCAGGTGAACGCGCCGTGGGCCCTCGCGATCGCCGCGCGGCTGCGGGAAAACCGCGGGGTGGATGCGCAGGTCGCGCACTCCGACGACGGCATCGTCCTGCGGCTGCCGGACGCCCTCGACGCCGAAGGCGGCGAGGTGACCATCGGCGCGGACGACGTGCTGCTCGATCCCGAGGAGGTCGAGCAGCTGATCGTCGCCGAGGTCGGCGGCTCGGCCGTGTTCGCGGCGCGGTTCCGGGAGTGCGCGGCCCGGTCGTTGCTGCTGCCCCGCCGGGACCCGCGGCGCCGGACTCCGCTGTGGCAGCAACGGCAGCGCGCGTCGCAGCTGCTGTCGGTCGCGGCGAAGTACGAGCGGTTCCCGGTCGTGCTGGAGGCGATGCGGGAGGTCCTGCAGGACGTCTACGACGTCAGCGGCCTGCGCGAGCTGATGGCCGACGTCCGGGCCCGCAAGGTCCGGCTGGTGGAGGTCGAAACGCCGGCCGCGTCGCCGTTCGCGCGCAGCCTCCTCTTCGGCTACATCGGGATGTTCCTGTACGAGACCGACGCGCCGCTGGCCGAGCGGCGGGCGGCGGCGCTGTCGCTGGATTCGGGGCTGCTGGCCGAGCTCCTGGGCACCGAGGCGATCCGGGAGCTGCTGGATCCCGAAGCCGTCGCCGAGGTGGAACGGTCGCTGCAGCGGCTCGATCCCGAGCGCCACGCGCGCTCGGCCGAGGACGCCGCCGACCTGCTGCGGTTCCTCGGCGACCTGACCGTCGAAGAGGCCGCCGAGCGCGGGATCCACGCGGAGTGGCTCACCGAGCTGGAAGCGGCGCGGCGGGCGATCCGGGTGCGGATCGGCGGCTCGGAACGGTTCCTGGCGATCGAGGACGCCGGCCGGGTGCGTGACGCGCTGGGCACCGCGCTGCCAGTGGGTGTGCCCGAGGCGTTCACCGAACCGGTGGCGGACCCGCTCGGGGACCTGTTGTCGCGCTACGCCCGCGGCCGCGGGCCGTTCGCCGCGGCGGACGCGGCCGCGCGGTTCGGGCTCGGCACCGCGGTCGTCACCGGCGTGCTCGACCGGATGACCGGGGAAGGCCGCCTGGTGCGCGGCGAGCTGAGCCCGGTCGGCCATCCGGAAACCCACGGCGTCGGGGTCGAGTACTGCGATTCGGCCGTGCTGCGCCGGCTGCGGCGGGCGTCGCTGGCGAAGCTGCGAGCCGAAGTCGAGCCGGTCGAACCGGCGGCGCTGGGCCGGTTCCTGCCCGCGTGGCACGGGTTCGGCGGCCGTGTCCGCGCTGCCCCGACGGCGGACGACGTGCTGTCGGTGGTGGAGCAGCTCGCCGGGGCGCCGTTGCCGGCGAGCGCGGTGGAGTCGCTGATCCTGCCCGGGCGGCTGCCGGGCTACTCCCCCGCGCTGCTGGACGAGCTGACGACCGCGGGCGAGGTCACGTGGGCGGGCTGCGGCGCGCTCTCCGGCGGTGACGGCTGGATCGCCCTGGCCCCGACCGACGTGGCCGACCTGCTGCTGCCCGAAGTCGTCGAGGACATCCCGACCGGCCCGCTGCACGACGCCATCGTGTCCACTTTGGAGGGTGGCGCGCTGTTCTTCCGCCAGCTGGTGGACCGCGCGACGGTCCTGGTGGACAAGGCCCCGAGCGACGCCGAAGTCGTGGCGGCGCTGTGGGATCTGGTCTGGGCGGGCTTGGTCACGGGCGACACGCTGGGGCCGTTGCGGGCCCAGGTCGCCGGGCACGGCGCCCACAAGCCCCGGCGCCAGGCCCCCCGCGGCCGGTACGCACGGCTGCGGGCGGGGCGGCCACAGATGCCCTCGCGATCCGGACCGCCGACGGTCGCGGGCCGGTGGGCCCTGACCCCGCCCCGCGAAACCGACGCGACCCGCCGGGCGCACGCGAGGACGGAGGCGTTCCTGGAGCGCCACGGCGTCCTGACCCGCGGCGCGCTCGACACCGAGCGCGTCACGGGCGGGTTCTCCGGGATCTACAAGGTCCTGCGCGGCATGGAGGACACGGGCCAGGTGATCCGCGGTTACGTGGTGGAGGGCCTCGGCGCGGCCCAGTTCGCGGCGAAGGGCGCGGTCGACCGCTTGCGCGCCCTGTCGGGCCCGGGCCGCCCGGCACCGGGCCGGCCGGTGGTCCTGGCCGCGGCGGACCCGGCCCAGCCCTACGGCGCGGCCCTCCCCTGGCCGGCGGCAACGGGCGACACGAAGCACCGCCCCGCCCGCAAGGCCGGCGCACTGGCGGTCCTGGTCGACGGGGTTCCGGCCCTATACGTGGAGAGAGGGGGCCGATCCCTGCTGAGTTTCACGGAGGAGCGCCAGCCATTGTCGGAGGCAGCCCAGGCCCTGTCGGCAGCGGTCCGCGAGGGCTGGCTGGGCCAGTTGTCGGTCCAACGCGCGGACGGCGAGCAGGCACTGACCTCGGAACTGTCGGAGGTACTACAGGAGGCTGGCTTCCGAGCCACCCCCTCCGGCCTGCGGCTACGGGCCTGAGCCCCAGCAGGGCAAGCCAGGGCCGGGAGCCACGAAGACTTCCGGCCGGGATCCGGTCGCCGGTCGCGGGCCGGGCGTGCTCGCCGGCCGGCCCAGTCGCGGCCGCCAGCCCACGACCGCCGGGGTCGCCGGTCGAGGCTGGGTCACCGACCGCGGGCAGGGTCGCCGACCGCGGGGCCGGGTCGCGGCCGCAGGCTCGGGCGCCGACCGGAGAACCAGGTCGGCGGCCGCAGAGTCGGATCGCCAGCCGCAGTCGGGCCGCCAACCGCAAGCTCGGCCGCCGGCCGCGGGCTCGGGGGCCGGCCGCGAGTCGCTCGCCAACCGCACGCCCGGCCGCCGGCCGCGGGCTCGGTCGCCGGCCGCGAGTCGCTCGCCAACCGCACGCCCGGCCGCCGGCCGCGGGCTCGGATAGCCAGCCGCGGGCCCGGTCGCCGGCAGAGGAACCGGGCACCGACCGCAGAGTCGGGTCGCAGTCGGGGACCGAGTCGCCAGCCGGGGGCGGGTCGCAGCCGCAGGCAGGTCGCCAGCCGCGGGCTCGGGTCGCCGGGCCGGGCGGTCCCCCGCACCTCCGCCTCGCCACCGGAACCGATCCGCTGCAAGCACTCCAACCCGGCAGCCCCGGCAGCCCGGCGTCGGCCACCCGGTATCCGGTCCTCCGCCCACCAGCGCCGATTCGCCGCCGCGTCCTCTTCGGCCGTCTCCGGGCGAGCCCGGTCGGTGATTGCGGCGCGACCGTCTTCCTCGCTGGCTAAGCTGCCAGTCCGACACGCACGAAGGATGTTCTGCTCATGGCGATGCGCGAACTGCGCTATTTCGGGGACCCGATCCTCAAGTCCGTCTGCGACCCGGTCACCGTGTTCGACGAGAAGCTCGAGGCGCTCGTGCGGGACCTGGTCGACTCCGTCAAGCCCGCCGGGCGCGCGGGGCTGGCCGCGCCGCAGATCGGGGTGGGGCTTCGCGTCTTCAGCTATGACGTCGCCGGGCTGGCCGGGTATGTCGTCAACCCCGAAATCGTCGAACTGTCCGAGGAAACGCACGAGATCAACGAAGGCTGCCTGTCGGTGCCGGAGCTGTGGTTCCCCACCAAGCGGGCGAAGCACGCGAAGGTCCGCGGCGTCGACGTCCACAACGAACCCATCGAGGTCGAAGGCGAAGACGTGCTGGCCCAATGCCTGCAGCACGAGACCGATCACCTCGACGGCATCCTCTACCTCGACCGGCTCACCGCCGAGCGCAAGAAGTCCGCCCTGCGCGAAGCGCGCGACAAAGACTGGTTCTGGAAGCGCTGAGCTCAGGCCGGCAGGAACATCCTCAGCCGGGCGCCGTCGTCGATGCTGCGTTCGGTGCGCAGGCCGGCTCTGGCCGCCGTGCGGGGGAGGATGTCGTCGCCCGTCAAGCAGTCCGCGGACAGCTCCGTGATGCCCTGGGCCTCCGCCAGCACCGCGAGCCGCGCCAGGAGGGCCGTGCCGATTCCCTGGCGCTGCCAGTCGTCCTCCACCAGGAGGGAGATCTCGGCGCCGCCCGAATTCATCGGGATGAGCTGGGCCAGGCCGATCACCTCGCGGCCGAAGACGGCGAGCACGCTCGTGCCGCGCGGAGGCACCAGCAGCCGGTGCAGGCGGCGGCGCGGGACCGTGCGCACTCCGGTGTGGTAGCGCCGGAACAGCGTGGCCATCGAGCAGCGGCGGTGCAGTTCGGCCACCGCGTCGGCGTCGCCGGGGACGCCCTTGCGCAGGACGATCGCCGCGCCGTCCGGGCGGTCGAGGACCACCGGGCCGGCCGCGTTCCGGGCCGCCGCCGCGAGCAGGGTCACCAGCGCTTCGGCGCGGGTCAGCTCCAGCTGCACGAACGGCGCCCACTGGCGGCGCGCCACCAGCGCGCTGCCGCCGGCCAGCGCGAACACGGCCCGGTGCCCGCTCTCCGTGCGCGCCGGGTTCGCCTCGGCGGCAGGGACGAGCGTGACGACGTCCGCGGCCAGGATGTCCTTCAGCACGTCGGCGAGGCGGGCCGGGTCGTCGACCGCGCGGCGGGCCGTGAGCAGCGTTGACGCCGACGGGTCGACCAGCTCGTGGACGTCGGCGTCGATGATCGCCGTGCATTCGCAGCCCTCGGCGCGGATGGCGTCGACCAGGTGCCGCCGGGGCAGGCCGGTCGCGGGGCGCAGCACGATCTCGTCGAGCACGCCGCCCGGCACCGGCAGCACGGACAGGCCGAGGATGTTGCACTCGAGGTCGGCGAGCCGGATGGCGATGCGGGCGAGGGTGCCCGGGTGGTCGTGCATCCGGATCCGCACCCGCCACGCCGACGGCACCGCCGTCTCCTCGGCGGCGACCGTCCGGACCGGCTGGGGCAACGCTCGGGAAGTCTCCATGCCTCCACGGTCCCCCGGGGTTGTTGCCGCTCCAGGACGTGGGTGTTTCGCGCAGATCAGCGTTCGACGCGCCCCGGCAACGCGGCCGAAACACCCAGCCGGACCGCGGCTCGGTCGCCGACGCGACCGGGCGTCCCGCCGGCCGAGGTGCGCTCCCCGGCGATCCGGCGCCCGGCCGGTCGAGGAGCCGAGCTCAGCGCGGGGTCAGCACGCAGAACTCGTTGCCTTCCGGGTCGGTCAGCACCCGCCACGGCAGCGCGGGACCGCCCAGGTCCGCCGGCGCCGCACCGGCCGCGATGACCTCCGCCACCGCCTTGGCATGGCCGGCGTCCGCCGGGGGCGCGATGTCCAGGTGCACGCGGTTCTTGACCCGCTTGACGTCGTCGTTGCGCAGGAATTCCAGCCACGGCCCCCGCCCGGACGGCGCGCGCAGCCCCACCAGGGCATCGCCTTCGCGGGCCTGGATCGGCCGGCCGGTGAGCCGCGCCCAGAAGCCCGCCAGGAGCTCCGGGTCGTGCGCGTCGACCAGGATCGACGCCACCGCGCCGGTGTCCGCGTAGCGCTCGCGGGGTTCGAGGACGCAGAACTCGTTGCCTTCCGGGTCTGCGAGCACCACCCACGGCACCTCGCCCTGTCCCAGGTCGACCCGGCGGCCGCCCAGGTCCAGCGCGCGCGACACCAGCTCGGCCTGGTGCGCCCGTGTCGTGCTCGCCAGGTCCAGGTGGATGCGGTTTTTGACCTCCTTGGGTTCCGGCACCGGCACGAAGACCAGGTCCAAGTCCCAGCCATCGCTCTCCGGGGCGCGCACGTCGACCTCGTCCGGCTCCTCGACGGCGACGTGCCAGCCGAGCAGCGCGGCCCAGAAGTCCGCCAGGACCCTCGGCCGCGCTGCGTCGATCACCAGGTTCACCAGGCGCGTGTCCATGCGCCGCAGGCTAACCGCCACCTCCGACAATTCCGGTTCGGCTTCCCCACCGGCCGGGTCATCGGGTCGCGAGCCGCAGCAGCGCCCAGAGCTGGGCCGCCTGGTCGTGCACGCCGCGCACGGTCACCGAGGTCAGGGACGCGCGGCCCCAGAGCCACAGGTAGATCTGCGCGGGCTTGGCCGTGACGACGTCGTCCGCGGCCTCGGCCTCCTCGGCCGAACAGCGCCAGGCTTCCGTGGTGACGGGTCCGGCCCGCGCGATCCAGCTGTGCGCGTCGGTGCGGATACCGACCGAGCCCGCCTTCGTGCCGGTCAGGCCGAGCATCGGCAGCTTCTGCCCGAACCACAGGGTGAGCACCTCGTCGATGCCGTCGATCGCGACGTCGTCGGGCACGCCGTGCGGCTCCGCGCCCGCCGCCTGCTCGACGTCCACCCGGTGGACGACCGTCTCGTGCAGCATCCGGCGGCGCCAGAACCCGTAGGTCCGGTCCGCCGGCCACCAGGTGTCGGCGCGGTCCTCCGGGTCGTGGGCGGCGAGCTCGTCGAGCAGTTCGGTCAGGCCCGTTTCCAGGAAGTCCCGCAGGCTCTGGCCCGGTTCGGGGTCGCGCGGCCAGTCGTCGGGGCTCCGGCCGTCGATCAGCCGGCGCCGGACCAGCCGGTAGAGGCTCCCGACGTGCCGGGCGACCTCGCCGAGCGACCAGCCGGGGCAGGCCGGCACCGGCGCTTCGGTCGGCGCCGCATGCACCGCTTCGGCCAGCAGCCTGCCTTCGATTCCCAACGCCGTGAGCAACCGCCCCTGGTCGACCGGGCCGTGCTCACGCGACATGGGCTTCCCCGGTGATCGGCAGGCCGTGCACGAGACGGCGGACGAGCTCGAGGAACGGAGTGGCGGCCCCCACCAGGCCGGCGGCCGACTCGGCGGTGACTTTCCCGGTGATCCCGGCCTGCGCGGCGGCACGCGTGGCCGAGTTGCTGGCGAAGAAGGCGGACCACTCCCGCAGTTCGGGGGCGACGGAGTCGAGCAGCACCCAGGTGCTGGCGGGACGAGCCCGCCCCCGGTGCGGCCGCCCCCGGGCAGCGAGCACGGCGGCGGCCCCCCGGAGGGCGGCGAGGTAGGCGCCGATGAAGCGTTCGGCGGGCCGGGTTTCCTGCGCGGCCTCGGCGAGCCCGCGCCGCGCCTGGGCGAGCAGCCCGGCAGCGGCCGGCGAAGCGGGAGGGCGCAGCGACATGGGCAGCGAGGACTGATCGGGGTCGGCCCCGGGCGGCCGCAGGGAGAGGGGCAGCCCGGGCGGATCATCGGCGCCGGCCGGGGTCGGGGCTTCGGGAACCGGCAGCTCGGAGTGGCCGGGCTCCGCCACCGACACGACGGGCGGCCGCGGCTGCCCGGACTCTGCCGGGGTGGCCGGCTCAGGCCGGTCGGAGTCCGCGCCGGTGGCCGCCGGCCGGGCGGCGAAAGTCGCCGCCTCCGACCGCCGAGACGGCTCCGAGGCCGACAGCTCGAGCTGCCCGGAATCCGCCACCGTGGACGGCTCAGCCCGGCCAGTGTCCACGCCGGTGGCCGCCGGCCGAGCCTGCTCCGGGATCGCCGGGGTCGGAGGCGGCAGCTCGAGCTGGCCGGAATCCGCCCCCACGGCCGCGGGCCGAGACTCCCCCGTACCCGCCACCGCCGAAGACGAAGACCGCGGCAAACCCGACGACCCCGCACCCGCCACGACGGCCGCCGGCTGGGCCTGCTCCGGGATCGCCGGGGCCGGAAGCGGCAGCTCGGACTGGCCGGAATCCGCCACGACGGCCGTCGGCCGAGACTCCCCCGAACCCGCCACCACCGAAGACGAAGACCGCGGCACACCCGGCAATCCGGCCCCCGAACCCGCAGCGACCGAAGACGAAGGCCGCAACTCGGCGTCGGCAGCGTCCGAAGCCTCCGAAGCCGAAGTACGCAGGATCGGCAGCTGAGGCTGCCGGGAGTCCGCCGCCGGAGCCGAAGTGCGCTGACGGGGCTCTGCCGGCGCCGACAAGCACTGGCGGGATCGCCCGCGGGGGGCTCCCGCCGGGGCCGGCTGCGGGCGCAGCGTCATGGGCAGCTCCGGCTGCCCGGGATCCGTGGGGGACACGACCTTGACGGACATGGCGACCCTCCTCCTGCGCGGGTGAGCCCGGTGGGGTCCGGGGCCGGGACGGCTCCGGGCACCTGGCCGGTGCGCACTCACCTGATGTCGAACGCCTGTTCGAACAATTTCCAGAGTAACCCCGCCCGTGGCGTCCGCTCAACCCCAGGGTGGAATCCCGCGGGACACCAGGTCGGTGCCGTGATCTCATAGGTTCATGAGTTCGCTGGAGCACCCCGCCGTCGCCAAGGTGGCGGCCGCGCTGGCCGAAGCCGGGCAGCGCGCCGCCGCCGAGGGCATCCGTGTCCTGCCCGCCGAGGTCCGGACCGCCGCTCAGGCGGCCGAAGCGCTCGGCGTGCCCGTCGGGGCCATCGCCAACAGCCTCATCTTCCGCCTGGGGTCCGACAAAAAAGCGCTCCTCGCGCTGACGTCGGGCGCCCACCGCGCCGATCCGGCCACCCTGGAGCAGCTGGCCGGGGGCGAAATCGGCAAGGCCGACGCCGATTTCGTGCGGGCGCACACCGGGCAGCCGATCGGCGGCGTCGCCCCGGTCGGGCACCCCGAGCCGCTGCCCACCCTGGTCGACACCGCGCTGCGGGCCCACGACGTCGTCTGGGCCGCCGCCGGGCACCCGAAGGCCGTGTTCCCCACCACCTTCGCCGGGCTGGTGGCGTTGACCGGGGGCACCCCGGGCGCGCTCGCCGGCGCGGAGGAAGATGGGCAGCCGTGACCGCGATGCCCGCCGGCTGCTCTCGTTACGTCCAGCTCTCCTCGGACGAGTTCCGCGCCCGCCTGCCCGAAGCGCTCGACATCTACGTCCGGGCGATGCGGTACCCGGCCGGCACCGCCGAGCAGCGCGCGCCGATGTGGCTCACCCACGCGCTGCGCGAGGGCTGGCGCTGCATGGCCGCGCTCGACGCCGACGACGTCCTGCTCGGCGTGGCCTACGGCTACCGCGGCCGGGCCGGGCAGTGGTGGCACGAGCAGGTGCGCCACGGCCTGAGCCGCCGGGCCGGGGCCGCCGAGGCCGACCGCTGGCTTTCGGACTACTTCGAGCTGACCGAGATCCACGTCCGGCCGGAGAACCAGGGCCACCAGATCGGCGAAGACCTGCTGCGCAGCCTCCTGGACGGCGTCCCGAGCTCGAACGTCCTCCTGTCGACACCCGAGGGCACGAGCCGGGCGTGGAAGCTCTACCGCCGCACCGGCTTCGTCGACGTCCTGCGCGACTACCACTTCGCGGGCGACCCGCGGCCGTTCGCGATCCTCGGGCGGGCGCTGCCCCTCGACGCGCGCTGAGCCGAGGGGCAGCGGTTCCTCAGCGCGGCTCGGGCCGCCAGTAGCCGACGGCCAGCGCCGCGACCAGCACGGCGGCGCCGCACCACGCCGTGACACCCAGCCGTTCACCGAGCAGCGCGGCGGACAGCACCGCGGCCGTCAGCGGTTCGAGCACCGCCGACAGCGAGCCGAGCACGGGGTGCGCGTCGGCCAGGCCGCGCAAGTACGCGGCGTACGCGAGCGCGGTCGGGACAGCGCCGAGGTAGCAGACGATCGCGAGGACGTCCGCGTGCAGCGGGATCGCCATACCGGACCAGCTCGCGACCGGGACGAGCAGCAGGCCGCCGGTGAGGCAGCCGAACGCCGTCGTCGACAACGGCTCCAGGCCTTCGACGGGCTTCGCGGTGACCAGCGTGAGGGTCGCGAAGCCCGCCGCCGCGAGCAAGGCGCAGCCGAGGCCTCCGGACGAGAACGCTTCGCCCGGTGACCACTGGAGCAGCACCAGCCCGGCGAGGGTGCCCGCCACGGACACCGCCGTCCAGCGACGGAGTTTCCGGACCGACGCGAGGGTGACGAAAACGGGCGCGGCCCCGATCGTGGTCATGGTCGCAACGCTCACCGAGCTGAGCGCGACGGCGGCGAAGTAGCTCGCCTGGAACAGGGCGAACAGGCCGCCGACGGCGAGGATGCGCCGGGCGGCGGCGGGTGTGCGCGGGAAGGTGCCGCCGGTCAGGAGGACGACGAGGGTGGCGATCCCACCGCCGACGAGCAGCCGGTAGTCGGCGACGGCGAGCGGGTGGAGGCCGGCTCGCCGGCCGAGAAGCGAGCCGGCGAGGCCGCCGGTGCCCCAGAGGACGCCGGCGAGGACGAGCGCGGCCGATGACCGGGCGCGCGTGGGAAGGACGAGGGACATGAACGCTCCTGCGTCTGCGTCGAAGGAAAGGGAATTCGACGAACGCGGGGTGCGTGCGCACCACGAATCAGCCGCGGGCCTCGAAGGCCACGCGGCGAGGGAGCACCCCGCTCAGCCGCGGGGCGGTGGGGTCACGAAGAGGATTCGGCGCACGGGGCGAACCTACCGGCGCGGCTCGGGTGAGCGCGACGGGTTTTCCGCCGAGCCGGACCGGCGCGGAGTTCAGGATTTCCGTCCCCAGAAGGCGCGCACGACTTCGGCGAAGGCGCGCAGGCCTTCCGGCCCGCGTTTCTTCGCGATGTAGGCGCACACCGGCAACGCGGCGACGAAACACGCCGCGAGGCAAAGGACGACGTAGAGGGGGCGGCCACCCAGGAACCGAGACTCAACTTGACCTCACCGATCGCGCCGTCGGCCCCGGTACCGATGGTGGTGGTTGAAGTCGTCTTCGGTTGTGGTGCCTCGTGTCCTTCGGCGGCAGTCCGGGTCCGCCCGGTCGCCTTCGGCCGTCTGGACCCGCTTGGTGAACAAGCCGCGCACTGCGTGCGCTCCGGACCCTCCGCCGTGATTCTAACCGCCGACAGCGGAATCGAGAACGCCTCGGGCGCCGGCGAAACCGCCGGCGCCCGAGCCGCCGCTCAGTCCAGGCCGGCCAGCTGCTCCCGCAGCGTGTCCAGCCCCATCCCGCCCATCTTCAGCGCCTCCGTGTGGAAGTGCTTGATGTCGAACCCGGCGCCCGCGCGGGTCTGGGCGTCCGATCGGGCCGCCAGCCAGAGGCGCTCGCCGATCTTGTACGCCGGGGCCTGGCCGGGCCAGCCCAGGTACCGGTCGATCTCGTCGCGGATGTGGGCCTGGTCGGTGATCGTGCGGGTCAGCATGAACTCCAGTCCCAGCTCCGGCGTCCACCGCGAACCCTCGTGGAAGCCCGTGCCGGCCGGGATCACCAGCTCCAGGTGCATGCCCAGGTCCACCACCACGCGGGCCGCGCGGAACAGCTGCTCCGACAGCATCCCCAGCAGGTCGCCGTCGTCCGACAGGTAGCCCAGTTCCTCCATCAGGCGCTCCGCGTACAGGGCCCAGCCCTCCGCGTGGCCCGAGGTGAACGCCAGCAGCCGCTGGTACTTGTTCAGCCCGTCCGACTGGTCCACCGCCGTCGCGATCTGGAGGTGGTGGCCCGGTGCTCCCTCGTGGTACACCGTGCTCGTCTCGCGCCAGGTGCTGAACTCGTCGCGGCCCGCCGGCAGGGACCACCACATGCGGCCCGGGCGCGCGAAGTCCTCGCTCGGTCCCGTGTAGTACGCGCCCACTCCGCCGCCCGGCGGGGCGATCTTGCACTCGAGGGCCATCACGCGGTCGGAAATGTCGAAGTGCTTGCCGCGCAACGATTCCAGGGCGTCGTCGGACAGGCGCTGCATCCACGCCTCAAACTCCGCGCGGCCGCGGACGCGGTAGCGCGGGTCCGCGTCCAGCGCCGCCGCCGCCTCGGCCGGGGAAGCACCCGGCTTGATGCGGTTCGCCACCGCGCGCATTTCGGCCTCGATCCGGGCGAACTCCGCCCAGCCCCACTCGTAGGCCTCCCGCAGGTCCAGCGCCGCGCCGACGAAGTAGCGCGACCACAGGCGATAGACGTCCTCGCCGACGGCGTCCTTGACCGGGGCCTTCGGTGCCAGCTCGGCCCGCAGGAACCCGGCGAACTCCGCGAACGCCTCGTCCGCGGCCCGCGCGCGGTGCGCGAGATCGGCGCCGAGCGCCGAACCCGGCGAAGACGACACGAGCTCGGTGAAGAAGCTCTTCTCCTCCTTCAGGCCCGCCCACGTCTCGCACTGCTCCGCCACCTTCGCGACCTGCCGCAGCGCCGAGACGCGTCCCGCGTCGGCCGCCGAAAGCAGGCCGCTGCGGACGTTCGCGAGTGCGCGGGGGACCTCGGCGATCCGGGCCGAGACGACCGCCCAGTCCTGCTCGGTCTCCAGCGGCATCAGGTCGAACGCCATCCGCAGCTCCTGCACCGGGCTGGAGATGACGTTCAGGCTCGCCACGTCGAGGCCGGCCTCGTGGATCTCCAGCTCCAAGCCGAGGCGCTCGGTGAACACGGCCTTGGCGGCGCGCTCGGCGGCGTCGCGCGGCTCGGCGGCGGTGACGGCGGCGTGCGCCCGCGCGGCCAGGCCGGCACGCTCGGCGAAGCCGTCCGCCGAGTAGTCGGTCAGGCGGTGGTCGTGGCCGGCGACGCCGTGGACGGTCGCCGCGACCGGATCCGCGGCCACGTAGTCGTCGACGTAGCGGTCACAGATTTCGTGCACGCCTTCGGAAGCAGTAGACATGCGCCGCACGCTACCGGGCCACGTGGACCCAGTGGTACGTACTTAAGCACGGGCCGGGACGAGGCCCAGCCGCGCGATCACCTCGCGCGTCGCCTTGGAGCGGTTGAACGTGTAGAAGTGCAGGTTCGGCACGCCCTCGGCGATCAGCTTCTCGCACAGTTCCGTGGTCACGTCGATGCCCGCCGCGCGGAACGCCTTGGGGTCGTCGGCCAGCGGTTCGAGCCGGTCCAGGAGCTTCCGGGGCGCCGGCGCGCCGGACAGCTTGATCGTCGTCTGCAACGTCCGCATCGTCGTCAGCGGCATGACGCCGGGCAGCACCGGCACGTCGCAGCCGGTCGCGGCGACCCGGTCGCGCAGCCGCAGGAAGTCCTCGGCGTCGTGGAACAGCTGGGCGATCGCGAAGTCGGCGCCGGCGCGCAGCTTGCGGACCAGGTACTTCGTGTCGGTCTCCAGTTCGGGCGAGCGCGGGTGGCCGTAGGTGTAGGCCGACACGCCGATGCAGAAGTCACCCAGCTCACGGACGAGCTGGACCAGCTCTTCGGCGTACTGCAGGCCCTCCGGGTGCGGGATCCAGTCGCCGTAGACGTCGCCCGGCGGGTCGCCGCGCAGGGCGAGGATGTTGCGGACGCCGACCGAGGCGTACCAGCCGATCACGTTGCGCAGCTCGGCGACGGAGTGGTTGACCGCGGTCAGGTGCGCCATCGGCACCAGCGTGGTCTCGGTCGCGACGCGGGCAATGCTGCGGATCGTGCCGTCGCGGCTGGAGCCGCCGGCCCCGTAGGTGATCGACATGTAGGCCGGGTCGTAGGGCTCGAGCTCCCGGATCGCCTTCCAGAGGACGGCCTCGTCCGCCGTGTCCCGGGGTGGGAAGAACTCGATGGAGAACTTCGGCCCGTCTCCGCGCAACCGCTCGATCACCGACGTCATGTCTCGAATGTTAAGGGTCCCGGCTCTAGACTCGATAGCAGGAGTGAGCGATGAGGGACGACGACGCGAGCTGGGACGAAGACGTCCGCCTGGCCGTTTACCACGCCTTCGCCGACCGCGGCCGCGCACCGACCGGGCCGGAGCTGGCCGACGCCGCGGGCGGGTCGCTCGCCGTCGCCAAGCAGGCGCTGCACCGCCTCGCCGGCGCCCACCACCTGGTGCTCGACGAGTGCGAGCACGTCGTGCTGGCCCATCCCTTCGCGGCGAAGTCGCTCGGGTTCTCCGTGATGGGTTCGCACACGCTGTGGTGGGGCGGCTGCGCGTGGGACTCGTTCGCCATCCCGCACCTGGTCGAGGCCGAGCCCGAGGTGCTCGTCGCGACCCGCTGCCCCGGCTGCGCCCAGCCGCACGCCCTGGTCGTGAACCGCGCGGAACCGCCGGAGGGCGCCCAGGTGGCGCACTTCCTGGTGCCCGCCTCGCGGATGTGGGACGACGTGCTGCACACCTGCGGCACCCAGCGGCTGTTCTGCTGCGAGTCCTGTGTGGACGCCTGGCTCGCGGCGACCGGGCAGGCCAAGGGGTACGTCATGGACCTCGTCACGCTCTGGCGGCTCGCGCGCGGCTGGTACGCGGGCCGGCTGGAGCGCGGCTACCGGCGGCGTGAGCCGCACGACGCCGTCGCCTACTTCGCCGAAGCGGGCCTCACCGGTCCGTTCTGGGCCGCCACGGCCGGAGTCTGATTCGCCACATCCGGGTGCCCCGCGCGCCCGCGCGCCCGCGGGTTCGGCGAGGATGGCGGGATGAACGCGCCCGTCGCCGACACCGACCTACCCGTTCACGTCGAGCGCGCGCTGGCCGGGTTCCTCGATCGGGCGGGCACCGCGATCCTCGGGACCGAGCCCACCGTGGCGGCCGGGATCGACGCGCTGCGCGGGTTCGTGCTGGGCGGTGGCAAGCGCTTGCGCCCGACGTTCGCCTGGTGGGGCTGGCGCGGCGCGGGCGGCGACCCGGCCGGCCCGGACGCCGAAGGCGTGCTGCAGGCGGTGGCCAGCCTCGAGCTGATCCAGGCGTGCGCGCTCATCCACGACGACCTCATCGACTCCTCCGACTCCCGCCGCGGCAACCCGACCGTGCACATCGCGGGCGCGAAGCTGCACGCCGACCGCGGCTGGCTCGGCTCCCCCGCCACGTTCGGCCTGGCCACCGCGGTGCTCGTCGGCGACCTGGCGCTGGCCTGGGCGGACGACATGTTCGCCGACGCGGCCCTGCCCGCCGCGACCCTGGCCGCGGCCCGCCCGGCCTGGCGCGCGATGCGCACCGAGGTGCTCGCCGGGCAGTACCTCGACGTCCGCACGCAGGCGACCGGGGACGCCTCCGTCGAGGCCGCGCTCAAGATCGACCGGCTCAAGACCGCCGCCTACACCGTGCAGCGGCCGCTGCACCTGGGCGCCGCGCTCGGCGGGGCGTCCGACGAGCTGATCGCCACGCTGCTGGAGTTCGGCGGCGAGGTCGGCGTGGCGTTCCAGCTGCGTGACGACCTGCTGGGCGTCTTCGGCGACCCGTCGGTCACCGGCAAGCCCGCCGGCGACGACCTGCGCGAGGGCAAGCGCACCCTGCTCGCCGCCCTCGGCCTGCAGCTCGCCGCGGAGAAGGGCGAGCAGGCCGCGGCCACGGTCATCGCGGACGCGATCGGCGACACGGACCTGTCCGACGAGGGCGTCGAGACCGTCCGGATGGCGTTGCAGCAGGTCGGCGCGGTCGACGCGGTCGAGCGCCGGATCGACGAGCTGACGACGGCGGCGATGGCCGCCCTCGACCGCGCGCACCTGGCCGAGCCGGCTCCCGCCGCGCTGACCGGGCTGGTCGTCAAGGCCACCCAGCGGACCTACTGACGTGCGGACGATCGACGGTCCGGCCGACCACGTCGTCGTCATCGGGGCCGGGCTGGCCGGCCTTTCGGCGACCCTGCACCTGCTCGGCGCGGGACGGCGGGTCACCCTGCTGGAACAGGCGGACGTCCCGGGCGGGCGGGCCGGGCAGCGGAGCTTCGACGGCAACGCCGTGGACACCGGCGCGAGCGTGCTCACCATGCCGGAGCTCCTCGAAGAGGCGTTCGCCGCGGTCGGCGAGCCGCTGGCCAAGAACCTGCGCCTGACCCGGCTCGACCCGGCGTACCGGGCGCGGTTCGCCGACGGCAGCTCGCTGGCGCTGCGCACGGACGGCGACGCGATGGAGGCCGAAATCCGCGCCTTCGCCGGCGCCCGCGAAGCGGCGGGCTACCGGGCGCTGCGCCGCTGGCTGACCGAGCTGTACGCCGTGCAGAAGGACCACTTCCTGGCGGCGAACTTCGACTCGCCGCTCGCCCTGGCCCGCCCCGAGCTGGCGAAGCTCGGCACGCTGGGCGGGTTCGGCAGGCTCGGCCCCCGCGTCGCCCGCTACCTGCGGGACGAGCGGGTCCGGCGGCTGTTCACCTTCCAGGCGCTCTACGCGGGCCTCGACCCGGCCCGCGCGATCGGCGCGTACGGCGTCATCTCCTACATGGACACCGTCGGCGGCGTCTACTACCCCGAAGGCGGGATGGGCGAGATCGGCCGCGCGATGACCGGGGCGGCCACGCGGGCCGGCGCGGACGTGCGGTTCGGCACCGAAGCCGCGTGGCTCGAACGGGTGAATTCGCGGGTGCGCGCGGTCCGGACGCGCTCGGGCGAGCGGATCGCCTGCGACGCCGTGGTGCTGGCCACCGAGCTGGGCACGGCCTACCGGCTGCTCGGCGCGCGGCCCCGCCGCCCGCTGCCGCTGCGCTACTCGCCGTCGGCCGTGGTGCTGCACGGGCGGACGAGCGAAAAGTGGGACCTCGGCCACCACACGATCTTCTTCGGCGGCGCCTGGGAGCGGACGTTCGCCGAGATCATCCGCGAGGGCAAGCTGATGAGCGACCCGTCGCTGCTGGTCACCCGGCCGACGGCGACCGACCCGGGGCTGGCCGGGCGCGGCGGCGAGATCGTCTCGGTGCTCGCGCCCGCGCCGAACCTGCGCCGCGGCCCGATCGACTGGGACCGCGTCCGCGGGCCGTACCGCGAAGAGCTGCTTCGCACGCTGGAGGCCCGCGGGCTGACCGGTTTCGGCGGCGAGTTCACCATCGACGAGACGATCACCCCGGCGGACTGGGCGGCGCGCGGCCTCATGGCCGGGACGCCGTTCTCGCTGGCGCACACCTTCGGCCAGACGGGGCCGTTCCGGCCGGCGAACCTGGTCCGCGCGGCCGGGAACGTCGTGCTGGCCGGCTGCGGCACCACCCCGGGCGTCGGCATCCCGCCGGTGCTCATCTCCGGACGACTGGCGGCGGAAAGGATCACCGGCCGGTGAACGAACTCGACGCGGCGGGCATCACCGAACCGGCCCTGCGCGCCGCCTACACCGAGTGCCGCCGCATCAACGCCCACTACGGCCGCACGTTCTTCCTCGCGACGCGGCTGCTGCCGGCCCGGGCCCGGCCCGCCGCGCACACGCTCTACGGGTTCGCGCGGATGGCCGACGAACTGGTCGACAACCCGGCGCCGGGCACCGACCCGGCGGCTTCCCTCGACCGGGTCGGCGACATGGTCGACGTCGTCTTCGCGGGCGGGACCCCGGCCGACCCGGTGCTCGTGGCGTTGTCCGACACCGTGCGGCGCTACGACCTCTCGCGAGAGTTGTTCGACGCGTTCCTGAAGTCGATGCGGATGGACCTCTCGCCGGTCGAGTACGCGACCTTCGCCGAGCTGGGCGACTACATGTACGGCTCGGCCGCGGTGATCGGGCTGCAGATGCTGCCGGTGTTCGGCACGGTCGGCCCGCTCGCCGACGCGGAGCCGGGCGCGATCGCGCTGGGCGAGGCGTTCCAGCTGACGAACTTCCTGCGCGACGTCGGCGAGGACCTCGACCGGGGACGGCTCTACCTGCCGCTGGCCGAGCTGGCCGCGTTCGGCGTTTCGCGTGAACTGCTCGAGGCGCGGCGACCCGATCCGCGGATCCGGGCGGCGATGGCGTACTTCGTCGCGCGGACCCGGGCGGTGTACCGGCGGGCCGAAGCGGGCGTGGCGTTGCTGCGTCCCGAATCGCGGCCGTGCGTGCGGACGGCGTTGACGCTGTACCAGGCCATCCTCGACGAGATCGTCGCGCTGGACTACGACATCTTGACGCGGCGGGCGGTGGTGCCGAAGTCGCGGAGACTGGTGGTGGCGCTGCCCCGGTTGGCCACGGTCTGGGCGCGCGAAACGGCCGGGCGCGGTCGTAGGCTGCGATCATGACCGAACGACGCATCCGGATCGGCTTGCAGCTCCAGCCGCAGCACGCCGACTACGACAGCATCCGGCGCACCGCGTCGGCCGCCGAAGAACTCGGCGCCGACATCGTTTTCAACTGGGACCACTTCTACCCGCTCTACGGTGACCCCGAAGGCATGCACTTCGAGTGCTGGACGATGCTCGGCGCGTGGGCGGAGTCGACGTCCCGGGTGGAGATCGGCGCGCTCGTCACCTGCAACAGCTACCGCAACCCGGAACTGCTCGCCGACATGGCCCGCACGGTCGACCACATCTCCGGCGGGCGGCTCATCCTCGGCATCGGCTCCGGCTGGTTCGAGAAGGACTACGACGAGTACGGCTACGAGTTCGGCACCGCCGGCGGCCGGCTCGACGACCTCGCGGAGTCCCTGCCCCGGATCGAAAGCAGGCTCGGCAAGCTGAACCCGGCGCCGACCCGCAAGATCCCGGTGCTGATCGGCGGCGGCGGCGAAAAAAAGACCCTCAAGCTGGTGGCCAGGCACGGCGACATCTGGCACGGCTTCGGCGACCCGGAGGTCGTCGCCCGCAAGGTCAAGATCCTGGACCAGCACTGCGCGGACGTCGGCCGCGACCCGGCCGAGATCGAACGTTCCTGCGGCGTGCAGGGCGAGCCGGACGAGCTGGGCCCGAAGCTGCTGGAGCTGGGTGTCACGACGTTCACCGTCGGCGTGGGCGGCCCGGACTACGACCTGGGCGCCCTCGAGAAGTGGATCGCCTGGCGCGACAAGACCCAGGGCTGAGTTTTCACGATCGCGCCCGGTGCGCGGCGACGCGTTCGCGCGTCGCGCACCGGGGCGAGCAGTACCGCCGCGGGCTGCCGCCGCCCGTGTGGGCGAACGGCTTGCCGCACGAGGGTGACGCGCACAGCCCGCCCGGGACGTCCTGGCGCTCCGCCAGCAGCGCCGCCAGCCCCAGCGCGGACGACGTCACCAGCCACGCGCCCCACGGCCCGTCGTCGGCCGCGTCCGCGTGCAGGTGCCAGCCGTAGCCGTCTTCGTGGTCGGACAAGCGCGGCGGGCCCGCGTACGCCGCGAACAACGCGTTGAGCACCGAAGCCGCCGAAGCGACATCGCGCGCCGCGAAGACTTCGCGCAGCTCCAGCGCCGCCGCCCGTAGTTCCGCGACGTCTTCCGGCGACAGCGCCGGCTCAGGTTCGCCGTGTTCGCGCAGGACCCGGGCGACCGCGGCCGGGTCGGGGGCCGGGGCGAGCACCACGATCAGCAGGTCCACCGCGCGCTGCACGGAATCCCGGTGCGGAAAGGCCATGCCTCATTGTAACGTCTTGCCAGTGATAAGACGTTACCTCCTCGGTGCCACGCTCGCCCGGACCGGTGACGAGCTCTCCGGGCCCGCGCTGCTGCTGCTCGGGATGACCGCGGGCCCGCACGCCGGCGCGGCGCTGCTCGCCGGGCTGACCGCGGCCGCCGCCGTGGGCGGACCGGTGTTCGGCACCCTGCTGGACCGCAGCGCGACCCCGGGGCGGCTGCTCGCCGTCGCACTCGGTGGCTACGCGGGCGGGATCGCGCTGGTCACCGCCGTGTTCGGCCGCCTGCCGCTGGAATGCGTCGTCGCAGTCGCGGTCGTGACCGGCCTGCTCAACCCGGCCATCGCCGGCGGCTGGACCGCGCAGCTGCCCGCGGTCGCCGGGCCCGCCCTGCCGAAGGCCGGCCGCCTCGACGCCATGACGTTCACCGCCGCCGCGCTCGCCGGGCCCGGCCTGGCCGGGCTCCTCGGCGGGCCGGCCGGGCTCGTGGTCGCGGTCGGCCTGGTCGCCGCGGCGATCCCGGTGGCGTGGTCGCTGCCGAAGCGGTCACCCGGGAACGCCCGCCTCAAGGACGGCTTCAGGGTTCTGGTCCGCAACGCACCGCTGCGGCGGGCGACCGCCGCCTCGGCGATTTCCTGCGCCGGAATCGGCATGGTCACCGTGTGTTACCCGCTGCTGGGCGCGGCGCACCTGCGCGGCCCGGCGGACGGCGCACTGCTGCTGACGGTCCTGGCCGTGGCGTCCCTGCTGGCCAACGCGATCCTCGCGAAGAAACCGCTGCCGTGGGCACCCGACCGGATCGTCCGGCTGAGCACGCTCCTCCTGGCGGTGAGCTGCCTCGTCGCCGCGAGCGGGCACGGCGTCGTCGTCGCGGCCGTGCTGGCCGGATTCGCCGAAGGTCCGCAGCTCACGGCGTTGTTCGCGATCCGCCACCGCGAAGCACCGGAGCACGTCCGCGCGCAGGTGTTCACGACCGCGGCGAGCGTGAAGATCACCGGGCTGGCCGCGGGAGCGGCGCTGGCCGGCCCCCTCGCGGCGTGGTCGCTCCCGGGGTGCCTGCTGACCGCGGCCGCCGTTCAGCTACTTGCGGCCATGGCCTGTTTCAGGAGGTCAGAACGCCATGGCCTGGGCGCGCCGCTTCACCTCGGTGCCGTGGCTGGTGCGCAGCGCGTTGATGGGCGTGCTCCCGGGCAGCGTGTCGTCTTCGGCGAACAGCCACCGCAGCATCTCGGTCCGGGAGAACCCGGAGTCGGCGAGCACGGTGATCGTCCCGGTCAGGCCCTTGACGACGCCGTCCTTGACGAAGAAGTCGCCGGGCACGCACAGTTCGCCGCGGCGCCGGACCGCGATCAGCTGCCCGTCGCGCAGCATCTGCCGGACCTTGTTGGTCGAGGTCCCGAGGACGGTCGCCACCTCCGTCAGCGGAAGGACCGCGATGGCGGTGTCGAGGATGTCTTCGGCGACAGGAATCCCACTCACAGGTGACACTGTGCCACATTCCGTCCCCTCACCCGCTAGTGCGCATGGGTGACCCGCGAGGTCTCCTCCACGAGGCGTGCGCGGTTCCGTACGATCCATACTCGTGACACGCACCCAACCCAGCCTGGTCGGCACGCTTTTGGAGCGGCGCTACCGGGTGGACCGGCTGCTCGCCCACGGCGGAATGTCTTCCGTCTATCGGGGGACGGACACCCGGCTGGACCGTCCGGTCGCGATCAAGATCATGGACCCGCGCTTCGCCGACGACCGGTCGTTCGTGGACCGGTTCGTGCGGGAGGCGCAGTCCGCGGCGCAGCTGCACCACCCGCACGTCGTGGCGGTGCACGACCAGGGCTTCGACCTGCCCCAGGGTGCGGAGTCGGGCCTGGCGTTCCTGGTGATGGAGCTGGTCGACGGCGGGACGCTGCGCGACCTGCTGGACGACCACGGCCCGCTGGACGTCGCGCTGGCGCTGAGCGTCGCCGAGCCCGTGCTGTCGGCGCTGGCCGCCGCGCACCGGGCCGGCCTGGTGCACCGG
Source organism: Amycolatopsis sp. NPDC051716 (assembly GCF_040681595.1). Classification (NCBI taxonomy): domain Bacteria; kingdom Bacillati; phylum Actinomycetota; class Actinomycetes; order Pseudonocardiales; family Pseudonocardiaceae; genus Amycolatopsis; species Amycolatopsis sp. NPDC051716. Next base: position 179,961 of record NZ_JBFAZA010000006.1, read on the forward strand.
GACGTGAAGCCGGAGAACGTGCTGATCGGCCGGGTCGGGCAGCACACCGGCGGGGCGGTGAAGGTCGCGGACTTCGGCCTGGTGCGGGCCGTGGCGAGCGCCGGCACGACCAGTTCGAGCGTCATCCTGGGCACGGTCGCCTACCTCTCCCCCGAGCAGGTCGCCACCGGCGCGGCGTCCTCGCGCGGCGACGTCTACTCGGCCGGGATCCTGCTGTACGAAATGCTGACCGGCCGGGTGCCCTACACCGGTGACACCGCGATCTCGGTGGCCTACCGGCACGTGAACGACGACGTGCCGCGGCCGAGCGAGCTGCGCCCGGACCTGCCGCCGGCGCTCGACGACCTGGTCGTCCGCGCGACGCGGCGGGACCCGCAGCTGCGCCCGGCCGACGCCGGGGAGTTCCTCACCGAGCTGACCGCGGTGCGCGCCCAGCTGGGGCTGCTGCCGGTGACCGTGCCGATCCCGGTGTCCCACGGCCAGGGCGACCTGGCCGACACCGAGCGCACGCTGCCGCGGATCCCGCAGGTCCCGGACACCGAGAAGACGATGCCGGTGCACCGGCCGAACGCGACCCGGGCGCTGAGCCACGCCGCTCCCCCGGCCCTCTCGCCCTCGCTCACCCCGCCGCTCACCCCGCCGCCGCCGCGGCGGCGCAGCCGGCCCGAGCCGGAGAAGCCGCTGGACAACCGCAAGCGGATCCTGGTGATCGCGGCCGCGGTGCTGCTGCTCGGGGGGCTGATCGGGGCGTTCGCCTTCATCCTCACCGACACCGGCGGCGAAAAGACCGCGCAGGTGCCGAAGCTGGTCGGGCTGAACCAGGCCGCGGCCGGTGACGCGCTGCGGGCGGTGAAGCTGAACCCGCGGTTCAGCCAGGAGTACGACAACACGGCGCCGTCGAACACCGTGCTGCGCGCCGACCCCGCGGAGGGCACGACGCTGTCGCCGAACGCGACGGTCTCGGTGGTGCTGTCGAAGGGCCGCCCGCAGGTGCCGGACATCCGGCCGGGCACCGCGCTGCCCGACGCCCAGCAGGCGATCAAGGCGGCCCAGCTGACCCCGGTCCGGGGAACCGACGACTTCGACGCCGAAGTCCCGCAGGGCGCGGTCATCCGCACCACGCCGGCGGCGGGCAGCCAGCTGACCATCGGCGGCCAGGTCACGATCATCGTGTCGAAGGGCCCGATCCCGCTGCCGCCGGTCCCGGACGTCGTGGGCCGGTCCAAGGACGAGGCGTTCGGCCTGCTGCAGCAGGCCGGGTTCGAGCCGTTCCAGGCGGGCGAGGAGTTCAAGCAGGACATCCCGGCCGGCGCCGTCACCCGGACCGACCCGCCGGCGAACGCCACGGCCAAGGCCAAGCGGATCGGCGTGTTCGTCAACAACGCCGTCCAGGTGCCGGACGTCCGGTTCCGCTCGTTCGAGGACGCCCAGAAGATCCTGGAGCAGGCCGGCCTGAAGGCCGACCGCGACGGCGGCCGCGGCCGTGGTCCCGGCGGCGGTGGCGGCGGCGGGTTCGACTTCGTCTTCCAGCAGGACCCGGCGCCGGGCACGTTCGTGGCGAAGAACTCCAAGGTCAAGCTGAAGGGCTTCGGGGGATGATCGGCAGCCGGGGCCGCGTGACGGGCACGATCGGCCCCGGCCTCATCGGTGAGGTGCTCCTGAACGTCCGGGGCGGCACGGAGGCGTTCTACGCGTACCCGGCCGACCCGGAGGAGACGTTCACGTCGGGAACGCAGGTGCTGGTGGTCGACTTCGAACCGCCGCGCACGGTTTACGTCGAACGCTGGCAACCCCTGAGCCGCTGACGGCGACAGCCCGCGGCGCCCTCTCGGCGACCCCAGGCACGCCCTGAGCGGCCGGCGGCACCTCCTCGACGCCCGCCAAACCAGGAAACCGGCCCGCCGGAGAACCGCAGCCGACCGGCCGCCATCCGGCGCCGAATTTCCGTCGAACGCTGGCAACCCCTGAGCCGCTGACGGCGTGGAAGAGGCACCAACACACCACAACAGAACAGAACGAGGGGGGTCGGTGCCATGAGCCTCGTGGAGATCCTGCTGGTTTCCGCCGGTGGCGTCATCGCCGTGCTGATCGTCGTCTTCGGGATCCTGCGGCTGCTGTACAAAGTGGCCGAACCGAACGAAGCGCTGATCATCTCCGGGCTGGGCGTCCGCGTCGACCGCGCGGACACCGCGGACAGCCTGGGGTTCAAGATCATCACCGGCCGCGGGGTGAACGTCATCCCCGGGTTCCAGACCGCGCGGCGGCTGTCGCTGGACACCCGCGGCGTCAACCTGCAGGTCTCGTGCGTGACCAAGCAGGGGCTGCCGGTCACCGTGCGGGCCGTCGTCATCTACAAGGTCGGGGACGACTTCGCCTCGATCGCCAACGCCGCCCGCCGGTTCCTGGACCAGCAAAAAGGCATGAACGACACGATCCACGAGCTGTTCTCGGGGCACCTGCGCTCGATCGTGGGCGGGCTGACCATCGAGGAGATGATCCACAACCGGGACGCGCTCACCGGCGAGGTGCGCCAGTCCTCGGCCACCGAGATGATCAAGCTGGGGCTGATCGTCGACTCGCTGCAGATCCAGGAGATCGACGACGAGTCCGGCTACATCAACAACCTCGGCAAGCCGCACGCCGCCGCGATCGCCGCGTCGGCCCGGATCGCCGAGGCGCAGCGCGACCAGGAGGCCGCCGAGGTCGAGCAGGTCTCGGCCGCGAAGAAGGCCGCCGCGGTCCGCGAAAGCCAGATCCAGCAGGCCGGCTACCAGGCCGAGGTCGACCAGGCGCGGGCGAAGGCGTCGCAGTCGGGCCCGCTCGCCGAGGCGACCGCGCGCCAGGAGGTCGTCGTCCAGGAGACCCGTGCCGCCGAGCTGGAGGCGGCGCTGGCCGAGCAGCGGCTGCAGTCGCAGGTCCGCAAGCCGGCCGACGCGAAGGCCTACGACACGCGGACCACGGCCGACGCCGCCCGTGACGCTTCGATCGCCAAGGCCCAGGCCGAGGCGAGGGAGACCGAGCTGCGGGCCGCGGCGGACGCGACCCGCGTGAAGACGGCCGCCGAGGCCGAGGCCCAGGCCACCAAGGCCCGTGCCGAGGCGATGGCGGGCGCGACCCGGGCGACGGGTGAGGCCGAGGCGGCCGCGGCCAAGGCCCGCGGCCTGGCGGAGGCGGAAGCCGCGAAGGCGCGTGGCCTCGCCGAAGCCGAGTCGGCCCGGGCGAAGGGGCTCGCCGAAGCGGACGCCATCAAGGCGCGGGCGGCGGCGCTGGCGGAGAACCAGGAAGCCGTCGTCGCGCAGCAGCTGGCCGAGCGCTGGCCGGAGATCGTCGAGGCGGGCGCGAGCGCGTTCGGCAACATCGACCACATGGTCGTGCTCAACGGCGCCGACGGCATGTCCGACATGTTCGCCAAGGCGCTGTCGCTCGGCGGGACCGGCGTCGGCCTGGCCCGGCAGCTGATGGACGCCATGGGCAAGCCGGCCGAGAAGGAGCTCGACGAGTCCGCCCGGCGCAACGGCGAACTGAAGCTCAGCGACTGACCCGTCACGCTCGGTGTACGGCCTCTGTGTCCCGGATCACGGGCCGCGGGGGCCGTACCCCCGTTCGGGGGCGGAAATTCCCGCTCGGTTGTCCTACCGTGGGCGCATGGTGCCGGACCGTGCGTCGCGGGCCGTCCGATGAGCTTCTTCACCGGCGGTCCCCGTGAGCGTCCCCTGTTCCCCGTTCCGGAGCAGGAGCTTTACGCCTTCAACGGACGGCACTGGACCGACCCCCCGCGCGAGCACATCGTCCCGGCCGTGCTGCCGTGGGCGCAGCCGCTGGGCCGCTCCGAGCGCACGGTGGTCGCGCTGCGGGCCATCGAGGTGTGGCCGGAAGCGGTGACACTGCGCGTCACGGTGTACTCCCGGGACAGCCTGGTCGAGGAACCCACCGAGGGATTGATCGACCACCGGCGCAAGACCGACTACAACGGGCTGCTCATCGGCGTGCTCTACGCCGACGGCAGCCGGGCGAGCTCCGAGACGGTCTCGGTGCCGTCCGCGTCCGAACCGGACGCCCCGGTGCTGCGGGCCCAGCCGGTCGGCGGCACGCGGTTCGCCGTCGAGCACGAGGTGTTCCTGTGGCCGCTGCCCTCGGCCGGCCCGCTGAAGCTGGTCGTGCAGTGGACGGACCGGGAGATCCCGGAAACCCGCACGACGCTCGACGGCGGCGCGATCCGCTCGGCGGCGAAGGACGCCGCGGAAATCTGGCCGGGGCTGGGCCGGCGGCAGGTGAACGGCCTGCCGGTGCGCCGCGTCGGCAAGCAGGTCGCGCTCACCCCCGATTGGGGCACACCGGTGGCCCAGGCGGAAAAACCCGAGCATGCTCCGGGGGAATGAGTTCTTTCCCCATCTGTGAGCCGGGGCACCACCGCCCGGGGTGTCTCGAATGGCGGAACGGGGTCGCTCGTTAGCGTGGTGGAAACACTTCGACCACCCGGCTGTCACGTCGGGCTGGTGCAGTGGGTTCCTTCCCTTCCGACGCACGTGGCCGTGCGCCCCCCGCGAACCCGGAAAGGTCGCCCATGGCAGGCTCGCCGCTCAGCGCACTCGATGTCGCTTTCCTTTGCCTGGAAAGCGAAACCTCTCCGATGCACATGGGTGCGGTGGTCACCTTCACCGCCCGCGGCCCGGTGGACCCGGCCGCGTTGACGGCGTTGCTCGCGCGACGGGCCGCCCGGCTGCCGAAGCTGCGCCAGCGGGCGCGCACGGAACTGTTCCCGCCGGGCTCGGCGAGCTGGGCCGACGACCCGGGTTTCGTTGCCGCCGACCACATCCACCAGGTCGCCTTGAGCTCGCTGTACGAGCCGGACCCCCTCGCCGCCTACGCGTCGCGGTGGATCGCCGAGCCGCTCGACACGTCCCGGCCGCTGTGGGACCTGACCCTGGTCACCGGGCTGCCGGACGGGAAGTTCGCACTGCTGCTGAAACTCCACCACGCGCTGACCGACGGCGCCGGCGCGTACGCGGTCGCGGCCGGGCTGCTCGACGGCGTCAAGCTGCCGGAAACCGGCGCCGCGCCCCGCCCGATCCCGGCGCCGCGCTCCACTTTGGACACGGTGAAGGACGCGCTGGGCACGGCGTGGGGCCAGGCGAACGAGGCGGCCGGGATCGCGTCTTCGCTGGTGCGCGCCGCACGACCGCCGCTGTCGCCGGTGTCGGCCCCGCCGTCGGCCGAGCGGCGCCTCGGGTTCGTCCGGTTGCCGCTGGCCGAGCTGCGCCGGGTGCGCCGCGCCCACGGCGGGACGACCAACGACGTCGTGCTGGCGGTGCTCGCGGGGGCCCTGCGCGAGTGGCTGGTGAACCGCGGGCAGCGTGCCGACGGCCGCACGCTGCGCGCGCTGATCCCGGTGAGCGTGCGCGGCCGCGCGGGCGATCAGGTCGGCGGCAACAAGCTTTCGGGGTACCTGTGCGACCTGCCGGTCGGCGAGGACGACCCGGTCGAGCGGCTGCGGGTGGTCCGCCGGGTGATGACCCGCAACAAGGCGGCGGGCCCGAGCCGCGGCGCCGGCGCGCTGCCGCTGCTGGCCGGGCGTGTCCCGCCGCTGCTGCACCGCCTGGGCACCCGCACGGCGGGCCGGGCCGCGCCGATGCTGTTCGACCTGGTGATCACCACGGTCCCGGTGCCCCCGGCCCGGCTGTCCCTCGACGGTGCCCGGATGGCGGAGGTCTACCCGTTCGTGCCGCTGGCCCCGCGCCACGCCGTCGGCATCGCGGTCGCGACGTACCGGGATTCGGTCCACATCGGACTGCAGGCCAACGGCGCGGCGGTCCCGGACGTCGGTTCGCTGCGGGACGCGGTCCTGAAGTCCGCGGCCCGGCTGCTCGACGCGTCCTGACGGCGCTCGTCAGGATGTGACACCCGCCGAGCCGACCACCTCCAGGAACGCCAGCGCCTCCGCCCCGCGCGAGCCCGGCGGCGCCGTGTAAAGCACCAGGTGCTGGTCGCCGTCCGGCAGGGCGAGAGAGTCGCAATCGACCGTCACGTCCCCCACCGCCGGGTGCCGGAAGGCCCGGCTGCTCGACGCCTCCTGACGGCGCTCGTCAGGATGTGACACCCGCCGAGCCGACCACCTCCAGGAACGCCAGCGCCTCCGCCCCGCGAGAACCGGGCGGCGCCGTGTAAAGCACCAGGTGCTGGTCACGCTCGGGCTGGGCGAGAGAGTCGCAATCGACCGTCACGTCCCCCACCGCCGGGTGCCGGAAGGTCTTGGTGAGCACCGGCGTCGCCTGCACGTCGTGCCGGTCCCACAGCCGGGCGAAGTCGGCGCTGCCCGCGCGGAGTTCGTCGACGAGCTCGTGCACCGCCGGGTCGGCCGGGTAGCGGGCCAGCGTGGCGCGCAGCTCCGTGACGACGGTGAGCCGGAATTCGGCGGCGTCGGAGATCCCGTACGGCGGCTGGGCCGGCCCCAGGAACGCCTTGCGGGCGAGGTTGCGCTCCTCGGGAGAGGCCTCGGCGAAGTCCTCCATGAGCGCCGCCGCGAGGTCGTTCCAGGCCAGCACCTCGAACGTGGCGGAGATGACGATGGCGGCCGTCTGCGGCAGCCGCCGCAGCAGGGCCAGGATGCTGGGACGCACGTCACGGCGGTGTCGGCCGCTCCGGATGGGCGCGGTGCCCGCCACGACGTGCAGGTGCTCGGACTCCGCGTCGGTCAGCCGCAGCGCACCGGCGATCCCGGCCAGGACCTCGCCCGACGGGCGCGGCGCCCGGCCCTGCTCGAGGCGGACGTAGTACTCGGTCGAGATGTGCGCGAGCACCGCCACCTCCTCGCGGCGCAGGCCCGGCGTTCTCCGGCGCGGCCCGGCGGGCAGGCCGACGTCCTGCGGCCGCAGCCGCTCACGACGGCTGCGGAGGAACGCCCCGAGCTCCTGCTTGTCCATGCTTTCAGTATGCGGACGCCTCCGGGCCCGATCCTGGTACGGATGATGCCTGTCTGCCGGCCGCGGACCGGGGCAGCGTCGAGGGCATGACGAACACCAGTGAATTTCCCCCGATCGGCCTGCTCACCGGGAAGGTCGTGCTCATCACCGGCGCCAGTCGCGGCATCGGCGCGGCCGCGGCCCGCCTCTTCGCCCGCGAAGGCGCCGCCGTCGTGCTGGCCTCGCGCGGCACCGAGTCGCTCGACCGCATCGCCGGCGAGATCCGCGACGCGGGCGGCACCGCCGACGCCGTCGCGCTGGACCTGGCCGATTCCGCGAGCATCCGGGCCGCGGTCGACCACGTCGAGCAGCGGCACGGCCGCCTGGACGGCGCGTTCAACAACGGCGCGGCCATCCAGCAGCCCGGCCCGCTGGAGACCACCGCCGAAGAAGAGATCGACCAGCAGTTCGCGGTGAACTTCCGCGCGCACTGGACCGCCATGACCGCCGAGGCCGCGCTCATGCGCCGCAGCGGCGGCGGGGCGATCGTCAACACCTCCAGCATCGGCAGCCGCCGCGCCAACCCCGCCCTGCCCGCCTACGGCGCCATGAAGCGGGCGCTCAACAGCATCACCGAGACCGCGGCCGTGACCTGGGCCCCGCACGGCATCCGGGTCAACGGGATCACCCCCGGCGGCACCGCTACGGACATGATCGACGTGTGGGAAGCCGCGACCCCCGGGGTCGTCGAGCGGATCAACGCCTCGATCCCGCTCGGCCGCATGGCCGAACCCCGCGAGGTCGCCGAGGCGGCGGCCTGGCTGCTCAGCGACCGCGCGTCCATGGTGACCGGCGCGATCGTGCCGGTCGACGGCGGTGCCGGGGCGTGAGCGGGGTTCAGCCGCGGAGCATCTCCGCGACCAGGAACGCCAGCTCCAGCGACTGCTGGGTGTTCAGCCGCGGGTCGCAGGCCGTCTCGTAGCGGCCCGACAGGTCGACGTCCGAGATCTCCTGGGCGCCGCCCAGGCACTCGGTGACGTCCTCGCCGGTCAGCTCGACGTGGATGCCGCCGGGGTAGGTGCCCAGCTTGTTGTGCACCTCGAAGAAGCCCTGGACCTCGTCGACGATCCGGTCGAAGTGGCGGGTCTTGTAACCGGTGGAGGACTCGTGGGTGTTGCCGTGCATCGGGTCGCATTGCCAGATGACCTTGTGTCCGGACGCTTCGACCTTCTCCACGATCGCCGGCAGCACCTCGCGGACCTTGCCGTTGCCCATCCGCGCGATCAGCGTCAGCCGGCCCGGCTCGGAGCGCGGGTCGAGCCGCTCGACGTACTCCACCGCCTGGTCGGGCGTGGTCGTCGGGCCGATCTTCAACCCGATCGGGTTGGCCAGCAGCTCGGCGAACGCGATGTGCGCGCCGTCCAGCTGGCGGGTCCGCTCGCCGATCCAGAGGAAGTGCGAAGAGAGGTTGTAGAGCTTCGGGTTGGCGGCGTCGGCGTTGTCGAGGCGCAGCATCGACCGCTCGTAGTCGAGCAGCAGCGCCTCGTGGCTGGCGAAGATCTCCGTCGACTGCAGGGACGTGTCGGTGACGCCGCACGCCGACATGAACCGCAGGCCGCGGTCGATCTCGTTGGCCAGCGACTCGAAGCGCTGCGCGGCCGGCGACGCCGACACGAAGTCCTTGTTCCAGTCGTGCACCTGGTGCAGGTCGGCCATGCCGGCGGCGGTGAGGGCCCGGACCAGGTTCATCGCCGCGCCCGCGTTCGCGTAGGCGCGGATCATCCGGCCGGGGTCCGGCACGCGCAGCTCGGGCTTGGCGACCAGGGAGTTGATGATGTCGCCGCGGTACACCGGCAGGCCCAGCGCGTCCGTCGCGGCCGAGCGCGGCTTCGCGTACTGGCCGGCGATGCGGCCGACCTTGACCACCGGCAGGCTCGCGCCGTAGGTGAGCACGACGGCCATCTGCAGCAGCGTGCGCAGGTTGGCCCGGATGTGTGGCTCGGTGTTGGACTCGAACGTCTCCGCGCAGTCGCCGCCCTGCAGGAGGAAGGCCTCGCCGTTGGCGACCATCGCCAGCCGGCTCTTCAGCCGGTCGATCTCGGCCGGGACGGTGATCGGCGGCACGCTCTCCAGCACGCCGCGGACCCGCCGGGTCGCCTCGGGGTCGGGCCACTCCGGCTGCTGGGCGGCCGGCAGCGCCAGCGCCTTGTCGAGCCGCGTCCGCAGTTCGGGCGGCAGGGGCGGCAGCTCGGGCAGTGTGTCGACGGGGACGTCCACAGTCCAGTTCACGCAGACCAGGATAAGGTTCGCGCCTCGAAGCGCTTCGCCCGGTTCGCCACCGCGGCCGGTGACCGGGGCGGGGCGGTCACGCTGCGCGACCACCCCACCCCGGCGGGTGCGTCCCGCTCAGCAGGGCCGCGCCGAGGCGACCGTCAGCCGCACATTGGCGCTCGAGAACGCCGGGATCCGCGTCGGGAAACCGAAGTAGTTCGGCCGGGAATACAGGCACCAGGCGTCCTGACTGCCGTTGCTTTCGGAAAACGCGGTGAACGGCGGGGTGATCGACGGATTCGGCGCCGCCATGCAGGTCGCGGTTCCGCCTGAACCGTAGAGCCACAGGGCTTCCGGAATGCAGATCGGGCCCCGCGCGGCGGGTTCCGCTCCCGCCGAAGGGGCCGCCAGCAGGACCGCGGCCAGCACGGACACGACGAAGAACAACATTCTTTTCATCAGTTTTTCCCCTCATTTCCCCCGAGGGGGAAATGTCCCCCTCACCCTCCAGACTGACAGGTGCCATCGGTCGCGGGGAAGACCCCGTCACGCAGATAGCCCAGCACCGCCGCGTTTCCGCAAGCGTTTTCCCGCGTGAAGACGCCGTGCCCGCCGGCGTCGACGGTCACCATCCGCGCGCGGGCCCCGAACGCCGCCCGCGTCTCGCGCGAGCCGGACAGCGGGGTCGCCGGGTCGCGCAGGTTCTGCACCAGCAGGACGTTCGCCGGACCGGGGCCGCCGACGCGCACCGGCGGCTCGGCGCGTTCGACGGGCCAGAACGCGCACGGGTTCACGTTCGCCGCGGCCGGGCCGAACATCGGGTGCCGCACCCGTTCGCGTTCGACCGCGCGCTGGTAGTAGCCGACCTGCTCGGGCCAGTCGGCGTCGTTGCAGAGCACCTGCAGCTGCAGGGCGGCGTGGTTGTCGCCGGCGGGCGGCCCGGCCGCCGTGCGCGCGGTGCCCGCCCAGTTCCTGGCCACGGCCTGGAAGGACGCGTCGTCGTAGAGGCCGTTCCACGTGTCGGACCGGAACTCCGGCCCCCGGACGGCGGCGAGCTCGAAGAACTTCGCCGTCACCGCCGCCGGCGTCCGCCCCAGGTGGTAGACATCGTCGCGCTGGGCGGCCCACGCGGCGAAGTCCGGGAAGCGGTCGTCGAACCCTTCGGCGAACCGCTGGTTGCCGCCGACGTCGAGGCCACGCGGGCCGAGGACGCTGTCGAGCACGATCCGGTCCGTGCGGGCCGGGAACATCGACGCGTAGGCGGCGCCGAGGTAACTGCCGTAGGAGACGCCGTAGTAGGAGATCTTCTTCTCCCCCAGCGCTTCCCGGATCCGGTCGAGGTCGCGGGCGGTGTTCGCGGTCGTCATGTGCGGCAGCAGGTCCTTTGTGGACGCAGAACCGCATTTTTCGGCCACGGCCCGCGCTTTCGCCGCCGTGGCCACGACGTCCCGCGGCCCGCCGGCGTACGGGCCGAGCACGGCACCGCGCTCTTCCGGCGTCGTCATGCCGCAGGTCACCGGCGTGCTGTAGGTGGTGCCGCGGGGGTCGAAGCCGATGACGTCGTAGGCGTCCGGCAGGCCGGAGCCGCCCATGCGCTGCTGCAGCTGGGCGGGCATGGCGAGCCCGGGGCTGCCCGGCCCGCCGGGGTTCATCAGCAGCACGCCGCGGCGCCGGCCGGGGGTGCCGAGGTGGCGGGACAGGGTGAGCTCGATGGTGCGATCCGGGTGCGCGTAGTCGAGCGGCACGCGCAGGGTGGCGCATTCGAGGCCGGCGGTCGGGGACGGCGACATGCCGTAGTCCGGGCAGGGGGCCGTCCACTCGAGGTTCGGGGCCGCCTCCGCCGGAGGTGCCGCGAGCGAGGGCAGGAAAGCCAGCGCGATCAGGGTTTTCCGCATGCCCCGAGCCTGCCGGGGCCGGCCCGCGCCGACGTCAGCCCAGGGACCGGAACTCCCGCTCCGCCCCTGGGCTGACGGCGGTCACGCGGCTTGCGCGCGGTTGTAGAGGTTCTGCGCGTCGGTGCCGAAGTACGGCCCGAACATGTAGCCCGGCAGGAAGTTGTAGCCGAAGCTGTTCACCGAGGCCTGCACGCCGGCGCCGGTGCCCTCGTTGAACGAGAGGAACCACGGACCGCCGCTGGAACCGCCGGTCATGTTGCAGCTCATGCCGTGGTCTTTGGTCAGCAGGAAGTCGGTGAAGGTGCTGCCGCTGCAGTAGATCAGCTTGGTGCCGTCGTAGGGCGCCGCGGCCGGGTAGCCGAAGGTGTACATGTTCTGGTTCTTCGGCTGGTTGAAGGCGATGCCCTGCGCACCGACGACATCGGTGAGCCGCTGGCCGTTGAGCGGGTTCACGACGGCCATGCCGACGTCGTAGTTGATGTCCTCACTGGCTTCCCACTGCGGCGTGGTGAGGGTGGTCCTCGCCGTCCACTGGCCGTAGGGGGCGTTGCCGTTGTCGTAGCCGGGCACGAAGGTCCATTGGGTGTGCCAGGTGCCCTGGTACTTCACGCAGTGCCCGGCGGTGACGACGACACTGCCGTTGGTGCTGGTGACGGCGTCCCCGGAGCAGGAGGCCTTCTGGCCGTTGAAGAGGAAGAACACGCGCCCGGCGGTCTGGGTGACCTTGCCGCCGCCGGTCCAGGGCCCGCCGCCGTTCGGGATGCTCCGGATGATTTGGCTCTGTCCCTTGGCCACGTCCTTCGGCGTCGCGGCCGGCGCTTTGACGAGGGAGTCCATCGGGACGGCCGCCCGCATGGCATCGGGCGTCCAGAAGGGTTTCGGCGCGGCCTGGGCGGGGGCCCCGACCAGGGCGAACGCGAGCGAGAGGACGGCGGTGACCACCGCGGCCCGGAGTTTCGTGTGCTTCAAGACGCCCCACCTTCCGCAGAAGTGAATCGTCGCAAAGGCGACACAACTACTCGAAAGTAATTGCCGCACCACACACCGCACAGCCGCCGTCCGGCCTAACCGGTTCGCTGTAGCACTTCCGCCGGCAGCGACGACTCTCCCAGCGTGAAACGCCCAGATCACGAGGCTTCCGATCAGCCCTACCCCGTCCTGTCGAACAGGACGATCACCTGGGCGGCGGTGGCGTTGATCCTCTTCGGCGGCGGGCTGGCGACGATTCTCTTGATCACCTTCGGCGACGGCCGGCACGACGCCCAGCTCGAGGCGATCAAGACGGCAGGCACGATCGTGCTCGGCACCGGCGGCGCGGCGGCACTGTGGCTCACCGCGAGGCGCCAGCGGACGAGCGAAATCGCCCTGATCCAGAAGCACCTCGACCAGCAGGCCATCGATCGCGCGCACAAGCTGCAGGAGGAGGTCGCCAGAACCACGAACGCGGACGCGGAATCGCGCAGGATCACCGAGCTCTACGGCCGCGCGGTGGACCAGCTCGGCTCCGACAAAGCCCCCGTGCGCCTCGGCGGTCTTTACGCGCTGCGCCGGCTCGCCCAGGACAATCCGGAACAACGGCAAACCATCGTGGACGTGCTCTGCGCCTACCTCCGGATGCCCTATGAGGCAGCGGACGGAACTCAGGAGGAACAGGTTCGCCTGGCGGCCGAGCGCGTGTTGGCAAAGCACCTCCGGCCAGGCAACGACGCCACCTTCTGGAGCGGAATCGAGATCGACCTCAACCACGCGACACTGACGAACTTCGACCTTTCACACTGCCGATTCGGCCCCGCCGACTTCACCGGCACGCAATTTATCGGAACATCGAACTTCGGTCACGCAGAATTCACCGGGCCTGTTTCGTTCCGCGAGTCCGCGTTCCACGGCAGTGTCTACTTCGAAAAAGCGGCGTTCGGCGACACGGCACACTTCACCGCAGCCACCTTCGAAGGATTTACCAATTTCAGAAACGCCCGCTTCGCGAATATTCTTGGCTTCATGAGCGCCACCATGTCCGATGACACACACTTCAGTAAATGCATCTTCCGCGAGAGAGTGGCTTTCAATGGATCCAATTTCATCAAGGCCGCCACATTCACCGGTTCAGAGTTCCTGCGTGAAGCAGATTTCGGCGGAACCAATTGTCAGCAAGGCGCCAGCTTCCTGTCGGCGGAATTTGCGAACATCTCTTGGTTCTCCAGGGCTAAGTTCCATGGTCCAATATTTATCCTCGACAGTTCGTTCAAGAATTTTCCCTTCAACACGACCGACCCCGATGGACCACTCAAAGGAAAGACTGTCTGGTGCTGGGTGCGAATCGATCTCGGAGAGTCGAAGCGCCACGTATGGCCTCAGAATTGGGTAGTCGAGCCTTCACCCGACCGTCCGGACGGGGTGACCGAAGGTCGTTGGGGCCGGCTTTTGCCCCGAGACGAATCCCTTCGGGCATCGCCTCCCGACGACTGAACCAAGAAAAGGGGCACCCGGCGCGCCGCTGAGTGCCCCTCTTCCGAACGGATCAGACGACCGCGAGCGGCAACGCCGTCGGGTGGACCGGGGCCGGGAGGTCCGACGCACCCGTCAGGTACGTGTCCACCGCGTTGGCCACCGAGCGGCCCTCCGCGATCGCCCACACCACCAGCGACGCCCCGCGGTGCGCATCGCCGCAGACGAACACGCCCGGGGTCTCCGTCTGCCAGTCCGCGCCGCACGACAGGGTGCCGCGGCGGGTCAGGGACAGGCCCAGTCCGCCCAGCAGCGGCATCTCCTCGACGCCTTCGAAGCCGATCGCCAGCAACACCAGGTCGGCCGGGAGCGTCTCGATCTCGTCGTTGACCGGGATGACCTCGCGGCGGCCGGTCGCCGGGTCCTTCTGCACGCGGACCTGCTGCAGCTCCACGCCCGTCACGCGACCTTCGGGCGAACCGACGAACCGCTTGACCGCCATCGCGAACTTCCGCTCGCCCGCCTCCTCGTGCGCCGCGTACGTGCGCAGGATGTACGGCCAGGTCGGCCACGGCGACCGAGAATCGTCGCGGGCGGTGGGGGGCATCGGGTACTGGTCGAGCTGCGTCACCGACAGCGCGCCCTGGCGGGTCGCCGTTCCGTAGGAATCCGCGCCGGTGTCGCCGCCGCCGATGATCAGGACGTGCTTGCCCTTCGCGTCGATCGCCGGGGGGCCGTCGCCCTCGACGTACTTGTTGGCCGGCACCAGGTGCTCCATCGCCAGGTGGATGCCCGCCAGCTCGCGGCCCGGCGTCGTCGTGTCGTCGCGGCCGCGCAGGGCGCCGACCGCGAGCACGACCGCGTCGTACTGCGCGCGCAGGTCCTCCACCGACAGGTCGACGCCGACCTCGCAGCCCGTCACGAACCGGGTGCCTTCCTTGCGCAGCTGCGCCAGGCGGCGGTCGAGGACCTTCTTCTCCATCTTGAACTCGGGGATGCCGTAGCGCAGCAGCCCGCCGAGGCGGTCGTCGCGCTCGAACACCGTGACCTCGTGCCCGGCGCGGGTCAGCTGCTGGGCGGCGGCGAGCCCGGCCGGCCCGGAGCCGACGACGGCGACCCGGCGGCCACTGGACACTTCGGACACCTGCGGCTGGACGTAGCCCGCTTCCCAGGACTGGTCGGCGATCGTCTGCTCGACGCGCTTGATCGACACCGGCCCGCCCGAGAGCGGCGAGATGGACAGCACGCAGCCCGCCTCGCATGGCGCCGGGCACAGCTTCCCGGTGAACTCGGGGAAGTTGTTGGTCGCGTGCAGCCGGTCGCTCGCCGCGGCCCAGTCACCGCGGCGGACCAGGTCGTTCCACTCCGGGATGAGGTTGCCCAGGGGGCAGCCGGAGCCGCCGGAATGGCAGAACGGGATGCCGCAGTCCATGCACCGCGACGCCTGCTTGCGCACCTTCTCGTTGCGCTCAGCGGAAGGAACGTCCGCGTAGACCTCGCCCCACGAAGAAAGCCTTTCATCGTAAGACTTCTTCGGCGGCTCTTCGCGGTCGTACTTCAGGAAACCGGTCGGGTCAGCCACGAGCGGCCCCTGTGTCTTGCGGGATATCCGCACCCAGTCGGCCCTCGCGGCCGGGGCTTCGCCAATTGTCAGCCACGAGCGGCCTCCATGATCGCCTCGTCGACGTCGCGGCCGGCGGCACGCGCCGCCTTCGCCGCGTCCAGGACCCGCTGGTAGTCGCGTGGCATCACCTTCGTGAACGCCACCGACCGGCGCGGCCAGTCGCCGAGCAGCGAGGCCGCCACCGCGGAGCGGGTGAGATCGTAGTGCTGTTGCACGGTTTTCTTGAGCCACGCCAGGTCGTCGGCGGTCGGCCGCAGCAGGTCCACCATGTCCTGGTTGACCTTCTTCGCGTCGACGTCGAGGACGAAGGCGATGCCGCCGGACATGCCGGCCGCCAGGTTGCGCCCGGTCGGGCCGAGTACCACCGCGCGGCCGCCGGTCATGTACTCGAAGGCGTGGTCGCCGACGCCCTCGGCGACGACCGTGGCGCCGGAGTTGCGGACGCAGAAGCGTTCACCGACCTGGCCGCGCAGGAAGATCTCGCCGCCGGTGGACCCGTAGGCGATCGTGTTGCCCGCGATCGTCTGCGCCTCCGCGGCGAAGGACGCCTGCGGGTCGGGGCGGACGATGATCCGGCCGCCGGAGAGACCCTTGCCGACGTAGTCGTTCGCGTCGCCGACCATGTCGAGGGTGATGCCGCGCGGCAGGAACGCGCCGAGCGACTGGCCCGCCGACCCGGTGAGGGTGACGTGGATCGTGCCCTCGGGCAGGCCGTCCCCGCCGTAGCGGCGGGTGATCTCCGAGCCGAGCAGCGTGCCGACGGTCCGGTTGACGTTGCGCACCGGCAGCTCGATGTTCACCTGGTGCGCGTCTTCCAGCGCCGCCTCGGCGAGCTGGATGAGCGTGCGGTCCAGGGCGTGCTCGAGGCCGTGGTCCTGGCCGCGGGTGCGCCGCTTCGCGCCGCCGTACGGGGTCTCGGTCGGCATCTCGAAGATCGGCGCCAGGTCCAGCCCGGACGCCTTCCAGTGGTCGACGGCCTCGTCGGTGTCCAGCAGCTCGGCGTGGCCGATGGCCTCGTCGAGAGTGCGGAAGCCCAGTGCCGCGAGGGTTTCCCGGACTTCTTCGGCGACGAACTTGAAGAAGTTGACCACGTGCTCGACCTGGCCGGTGTAGCGCTTGCGCAGCTCCGGGCTCTGCGTGGCGACACCGACCGGGCAGGTGTCGAGGTGGCAGACGCGCATCATGATGCAGCCGGCGACGACGAGCGGGGCCGTCGCGAAGCCGTACTCCTCGGCGCCGAGCAGCGCCGCGATGACGACGTCGCGCCCGGTCTTCATGGCGCCGTCCACCTGCACGGTGATCCGGTCGCGCAAGCCGTTGAGCAGCAACGTCTGCTGGGTCTCGGCGAGGCCGATCTCCCACGGCGTGCCCGCGTGCTTCAGCGAGTTCATCGGCGACGCGCCGGTGCCGCCGTCGTGGCCCGAGATGAGCACGACGTCGGCGTGCGCCTTGGACACGCCGGCCGCGACCGTGCCGACCCCCAGCGCGGACACCAGCTTCACGTGGATGCGGGCGTGCTCGTTGGCGTTCTTGAGGTCGTGGATCAGCTGGGCCAGGTCCTCGATGGAGTAGATGTCGTGGTGCGGCGGCGGCGAAATGAGGCCGACGCCCGGCGTGGAGTGCCGGGTGCGCGCGATCCACGGGTACACCTTGTTCGGCGGCAGCTGGCCACCCTCGCCGGGCTTCGCGCCCTGCGCCATCTTGATCTGGATGTCGTCGGCGTTGACCAGGTACTCGCTCGTGACGCCGAAGCGGCCCGAAGCCACCTGCTTGATCGCGCTGCGGCGCTCCGGGTCGTAGAGCCGCTCGGGGTCTTCGCCGCCCTCACCGGTGTTGGAGCGGCCGCCGATCCGGTTCATCGCGATGGCCAGGGTTTCGTGCGCCTCGGCCGAGATCGAGCCGTACGACATCGCGCCGGTGTTGAAGCGCTTGAAGATGGCCTCGGCCGGCTCGACCTCGTCGAGCGGCACCGGCTCGCGGACGCCGTCCTTGAACGCGAACAGCCCGCGCAGCGTGCCGCCCTCGCGGTAGAGGCGGTGCACCTCTTCGGTGTACTTGCGGTAGACCTCGTCGCGGCCGGTCTTGGACGCGTGCTGCAGCAGGAACACCGTCTCCGGCGTGAACAGGTGCAGTTCGCCCTCGCGGCGGTAGGCGTACTCGCCGCCCGTGTCGAGTCCACGGTGGACACGGTCGGTCGGGTTTTCCGGGTAGGCGCGGCGGTGGCGCGTCGCGACCTCTTCGGCGAGCACTTCGAGGCCGACGCCGCCGAGCTTCGACGACGTCCCGGTGAAGTACTCGTCGAGCAGGTCCTGGCTCAGGCCGAGGGATTCGAAGACCTGGGCGGCGGTGTACGCGCCGACCGTCGAGATGCCCATCTTGGACATGATCTTCAGGACGCCCTTGACCAGCGCCTGCACGTAGTTGCGGATCGCCTTGGCGGCCTCGATGCCGGTGACCGCGCCCTGCCCGATCATGTCTTCGATGGTCTCGAAGGCCAGGTACGGGTTGACCGCGGCGGCGCCGTAGCCGAGCAGCAGCGCGATGTGGTGCACCTCGCGCGCGTCGCCGGATTCGACGACCAGCGCGACGCGCAGGCGTTCCTTGGTGCGGACCAGGTGGTGGTGCACCGCGGAAACCAGCAGCAGCGACGGGATCGGCGCCATCCGGTGGTCGGAGTCGCGGTCGGACAGCACGAGCGTGCGCGCGCCGGCCGCGATGGCCTCGGACGCCTCGCGCCGGACGCGCTCGATGGCGCTCGCGAGCGCTTCCGCGCCACCGTCCACTTCATACAGTCCGGACAGGACGCTGCAGGCGAAGCCGGGGAGGTCGCCGTCGTCGTTGATGTGGATGAGCTTGGCGAGCTCGTCGTTGTCGATGACCGGGTACGGCAGCTTGAGGTGGCGGCAGGACGCCGGGCCGGGGGCCAAGAGATTGCGCTCCGGGCCCATGATCCGCGCCATGCAGGTGACGAGCTCTTCGCGGATCGCGTCGAGCGGCGGGTTGGTCACCTGGGCGAAGTTCTGCTTGAAGTAGTCGTAGAGCAGCCGGGACCGCTTCGACAGCACCGCGGGCGGGGTGTCCGTGCCCATCGAGCCGATCGGCTCGGCACCCTTCTCGGCCATCGGCGCGAGCAGGATCTTGAGCTCTTCCTCGGTGTAGCCGAAGGAAAGCTGGCGCCGCAGCACGGAGTCGTGGCTCTGCACGACGTGGTCGCGGTCGGGCAGCTCGGCGATCTTGAGCAGGCCCGCGTGCAGCCACGAGTCGTAGGGCAGCTCGGCGGCCAGCGCGGACTTGACCTCTTCGTCGTCCACGATCCGGCCGGCCTCGGTGTCGACCAGGAACATCTTGCCGGGCTTGAGCCGCCCCTTGGCGACGACGTCCTTCGGGGCCACGTCCAGGACGCCGGCCTCGCTCGCGAGGACCACGCGGTCGTCGGCCGTGCGCCACCAGCGGGCGGGACGCAGGCCGTTGCGGTCCAGGACCGCCCCGACCAGGCTGCCGTCGGTGAAGGTGACGCAGGCCGGGCCGTCCCACGGTTCCATCAGGCTGGCGTGGAACTGGTAGAAAGCGCGGCGCTCGGGCTTCATGGTGGCGTGGTTCTCCCACGCCTCCGGGATCATCATCAGCACCGCGTGCGGCAGCGACCGGCCGCCCAGGTGCAGCAGCTCGAGAACCTCGTCGAAGGACGCCGAGTCCGACGCGTCCGGCGAGCAGATCGGGAACAGCCTGCTCAGGTCGCCGGAGATGACGTCGGATTCCAGCAGCGCCTCGCGGGCCCGCATGCGGTTGCGGTTCCCGCGGATGGTGTTGATCTCGCCGTTGTGGGCCACGAACCGGAACGGGTGCGCCAGCGGCCACGACGGGAAGGTGTTGGTGGAGAAGCGGGAGTGCACCAGCGCGATGGCGCTTTCCAGCCGCTCGTCACGCAGGTCGGCGAAGAACGCGGGCAGCTGCTCCGGCGTCACCATGCCCTTGTAGACGATCGTCCGCGAGGACAGCGAAGGGAAGTAGGTGCCGCAGCCGGCGTTCGCGCTCTCGTTCTCGACGCGCTTGCGCAGGCAGAAGGCGAGCCTGTCCAGCTCCACGCCCGATTTCCGGTCACCGGCCACGAAGAGCATGGCGAAGTGCGGCATGACCGAGCGGGCGGTCGGGCCGATGTCGGCGCGATCGGCGTCGACGGGGACCGCCCGCCAGCCGAGGACCTCCAGGCCCTCCTCGACGGCGATGCGTTCGGCGAGCCCGACGGCCTTGCGGCGCTGCTCGGCGTCCTGCGGCAGGAACGCGATGCCGGCGGCGTAGGTCTGGTGCCCCTGCTCGTCCGGTGCGGGCAGCTCGAAGCCGGCTTCGGCCCGCAGCAGCGCGTCGGGCAGCTGCAGGAGGATGCCGGCGCCGTCGCCGCTGGTGGGCTCGGCGCCCGCGGCGCCGCGGTGGTCGAGGTTCGTCAGCGCGGCCAGGCCGTCGGTGACGAT
Organism: Amycolatopsis sp. NPDC051716; assembly: GCF_040681595.1. NCBI lineage: Bacteria > Bacillati > Actinomycetota > Actinomycetes > Pseudonocardiales > Pseudonocardiaceae > Amycolatopsis > Amycolatopsis sp. NPDC051716. The sequence goes on from NZ_JBFAZA010000006.1 coordinate 199,564, forward strand.
GCCGTGGGAGCGGCGCCCGCGGATGTCGGCCACCATGGCCACACCGCAGGAGTCCTGCTCGGTCTCCGGGTCGTACAGACCCTGCTTGCCGGGCATGGCGGAGAAGATCAACGGGACCTCCTTCGTCGTCTTGTCGTGCGGGGCCGGGTTACCGGCCGGGGAGCGCACGGGACGACGATGGCCCGCTTGTTAGCGCGACTTTAACACCTGGGAAACACCGCAGCAGCACTTCAGAGCGCCTCGGACGACGTCGGACGGTAACGATCTGGCTGCGCGGAACGACAGAGTTCCTGATGGGTTCCCGGTAGTTCGTTCCGCTAAGTATACGGCCCGCCGACCCCGCTCAAAACCACTGTGGCGTGATCGCCGCACTGTGTCCCCGCTCACTAGAACGTGTTACATTTCGCCGCATGATCCTCGATCGGTTCAAGCTCACCGACCAGGTCGCGGTGGTCACCGGCGCCGGACGCGGAATCGGCGCGGCCACCGCGGTGGCCCTCGCCGAAGCGGGCGCCGACGTGGTGATCGCCTCCCGCACATCCGCGCAACTCGACGAGGTGGCGTCCCGCGTCTCGGCCGTGGGTCGCCGGGCTTTCCCGGTGCCCGTCGACCTCTCGTCGCCCGACGCGGCGGCCGCGCTGGCGGAGACGGCGGTGTCCGAGTTCGGCCGGCTCGACCTGGTGGTCAACAACGTCGGCGGCACGTACCCGCGCCCGTTGCTGGAGTCGACGGTGGACTTCATGGAGGAAGCGTTCCGCTTCAACGTGGCCACGGCCCACGCCCTGACGGTGGCGGCGGCGCCATCGCTGGTGAAAACGGGCGGCTCGGTGGTCAACATCTCGTCGGTGATGGGCCGGGTCTCGGGCCGCGGCTTCGCGGCGTACGGAACGGCGAAGGCGGCCCTGGCGCACTACACCCGCCTGGCGGCGGCGGACCTGGCCCCGCGCGTCCGCGTCAACGCGATCTCGGTGGGATCGGTGGCGACGTCCGCGCTGGAGATCGTGGTCGGCAACCCGGAGCTGAAGGAGAAGATGGAGTCGGCGACACCCCTGGGCCGCATCGGCGAGGCCGAGGACATCGCGGCGACGGTGGTGTTCCTGGCGTCCCGCGCCGGCGGGTACATCACGGGCAAGATCCTCGAGGTCGACGGCGGGTTGCAGGCGCCGAACCTGGAGCTGGGCCTGCCCGACCTCGGCTGACCGGCCCGCTTGGACTCGCTCGGGCCTTGCTCCGGCCTGTTCCGCCCGCCCGAAACTGTCGGTGCCACCCGGTAGCGTGGAAACCGGGGGGCGGAGCCCCAAGCCCGGTTCCGGCGCTTGCGGGACCGGCCAGCAGACCGGCGAGTGTCCCGAATGACTCATTCGGGACGTGCAAGGTCCCGAATGAGTCATTCGCGACCTCCGGGGTGACGCACCGAAGGCCGCCACCAGGCATCCTGGGGCGGCCTTCGCAACGCGAGCGATCAGCTCTCGTCGGTCTTCTTGGGCTCCTGCGCCGCTGCCTCCGAGGAAGCCGGCTTCTCCGCGGCAGCCGGGGCATCGGCCACCACCTTCGCGGGCTCGGCGGTCGCGGACCCGGGCTCGCCGCCCTCCGACGACGACGCCGCCGCCTCCGACGAGGCCGCAACCTTCACGTGCTCCGGCTCGCCGCCCTCCGACGACGACGACGCCGCCTCCGACGAGGCCGCGACCTTCACGTGCTCCGGCTCGCCGCCCTCCGAAGAGGAGGCCGCTTCCGAAGACGAAGCCGCTTCCGACGAAGCCACCGGAACCTCGTCCGGCCCCACGGCGTCCTTGCTCACCAGCGTCTCCGGCGCCTCCCGCGGCCCCCGCCGTCCGGCGAGCACGAAGTACACCACCGCCGCGAGGAACAGCAGGATCGACGTCCACACGTTCACCCGCAGCCCGAGGATGTGGTTCGCCGTGTCGGTCCGCATCATCTCGATCCAGCCGCGGCCCACCGTGTACCCGGCCACGTACAGCGCGAACGCCCGCCCGTGCCCGAGCTTGAACTTGCGGTCCGCCCACACCACCAGCAGCGCGACCAGCAGGTTCCAGAGCAGCTCGTACAGGAACGTCGGGTGGACCGGGCTCTCCGGCAGCGGGATGTGGCCCGTCGCGACGCCGTTCAGCAGGTTGTCCGGGTCCTCCGGGTTGAAGCGCTGGTAGACCTCCAGGCCCCACGGCAGGTCCGTGTGCGCGCCGTACAGCTCCTGGTTGAAGTAGTTGCCGATGCGGCCGATCGCCTGCGCGACGACGATGCCGGGGGCGAGCGCGTCCGCCATCGCCGGCAGCGGGATGCCCTTGCGGCGGCAGGCGATGAGCGCGCCCACCGCGCCGAGGGCGATCGCGCCCCAGATGCCGAGGCCGCCGTCCCAGATCGCGAACGCGTTCCACGGGTTGCGGCCCTCGGTGAAGTACAGCTCGGGGTCGGTGATCACGTGGTACAACCGGCCGCCGACCAGGCCGAACGGCACCGCGAACACCGCGATGTCGATCACCGTGCCCTTGGTGCCGCCGCGGGCCGCCCAGCGGCGCTCGCCCCACCAGATCGCCACGATGATGCCGGCGATGATGCACAGGGCGTACGCGCGGAGCGGGATCGGTCCCAGGTGCCAGACACCACGGTCGGGGCTGGGGATCGTCGCGAGGTAGGCGCTCATCACGCGGCCACCGTAGCGCTAAGACACCGGAGCATCCAAGGCGGCCAGGTACCCCGCCACCAGCGCGTGGGCGACCTGGGTGACGGCTTGGTCGCGCGGCAGGAAGCGTTCGTCGTGCAGGCTCGGCACGCCCGCGGTGTCGCCGAGGCCGACGAACAGCATCAGCCCGCGGGTCGCGCCGCCGCAGTAGTGGGCGAAGTCGTCGGCGCCGAACGAGCGGAACTTGTCGTCGACGGTGAAGCCGGCGTGCCGGAGCCACTGCTGGGCGCCCGCGGCCAGCGCCGCGTCGTTGTCCAGGACCGGCTCGCACGGGCTGATCTCCAGCTCGGCGGTGCAGCCGTGCGCCCGCGCGGTGCCGTGCACGATGTCCGCGAGCGTTTCCAGGGCGCGCTCACGGTCCTTCGCGCGCATCAGGCGCAGGGAGCCGAACGCGCTCGCGCTGTTCGGGACGACGTTGGCCGCGGCGCCGCCCTGGATGCGGCCGATCGAGCAGACCGCGCCGAACACCGGGTCGATCCGGCGGGACGCCAGCTGCTGCAGGCTCACGACCAGCTGGGACAGCGCCAGGATGGGGTCGCGCAGCAGGTGCGGGTAGCCGGCGTGGCCGCCCTGGCCGTGCATGGTCACCTCGAACTCGTCGGTGGAGGCGTTCACCGGCCCCGGCGCCGCCGAGACGACGCCGTGCGCGATGCGCGGCTGGACGTGCGCGCCGATCACCGTGTCCACCCCGTGCTCGGCCAGCACCCCGGATTCGACGACGTCGAGCGCGCCGGGCGGGGACGTCTCCTCCCGCGGCTGCAGCAGCGCCAGGATCGGCCGCGGCACGCCGGCGCGCCGCGCGGCCCGGCAGACGGCGACCAGCGCGGCGAGGTGGACGTCGTGGCCGCACGCGTGCATGAACTCGTTCCCGGACGCCCACGGCACGCCGGTGCCCTCCAGCACCGGCAGGGCGTCGAGCTCGGCCCGCAGCGCCACGGCGGGGCCGTCCCCGCCGGGCAGCAGGATGGCGCGCCCGGTCTTGGCGACGCGGGTGCCGTCGCCCGCGCCGAGCGCCCCGGCCACCAGGCGGGCGGTGTCCTCCTCGTCGCCGGACCCGCGGGGGTCGGCGTGCACGGCGTGGCGGAGCTCGACGGCGGCGGGCAGTTCGTCCGCGATCGCCTGCGTCCACCGGGTCCACAGATCACTCACACGTGCTCCAAGCGGTAGATCCTGTTCGCGTTCTCGTGTCCCACCAAAGCACACAGCCGGACGGCGTCCTTTTCGGACATCGCGTCCGCGTCGAATGCGGTGCGGACGAAGTCCGACAAACCCTGCCGGAACAGGGCGGTGCCCAGGTGGTACAGCTCGGCCAGGCCGAAGGCGTCGGTGGAGAAGAGCACCTTCCCGAACGGCGCGATCTCCAGGAGCTCGGCCAGCACGGCCGGCGCCCGGAACCCCGCGTTGTGCGTGATGAGCCCGGCGTCGACGAACACGTGCTCGAAAACCTGCGCCAGATACGCGGCGTGGCGGTGGAACGGGTAGTTGTGCAGCAGCAGGATGGGCACGCCGAGGTGACGGGTGGCCCGCAGCAGCCCGGTGAGCAGCAGCGGGTCGCCGCGGCGCAGGTCGACGTCGGCGTCGCCGTAGCCGACGTGGAACTGCACCGGCAGGCCGAGGTCGAGGCCGGTGAACACGAGGTGCCGGTGCAGGACCTCGTCGGCCAGCCGGCCGCCGCCCGCGGCGAGCCACCGCCCGGCGGCGGCCTCGACTTCGGACGGTGACGGCCGCTCCCCCGCCAGCTCCAGGCCGACGCGGTAGGCGGCGATCGACTTCAGCCCGACCGCCGTCGCGGCGCGTTTCCCCAGCTCGTCGGCGAAGGCCGCGGCGAACCCGGCCGCGGTGGTCCCGCCGATCACCGCCTCCGCGACCTGCTCCAGCCGGACGACGTCGTGTGCGCGCGTGCCCGCGAGCCCGGCGAACTCCGCGGTGGTGGTCAGGGAGTCCGGCAAGAACCCGCCGTCCACGAGGAAGTCGGTCGTGCCGGTGGCCCGCAGGAACCGCCGGGCCACCTCGGCCGCGCCGAATGCGGCGCGGCGCTCGAGGTAGGCCTCGGCGGGGGCGTGCTCCGGCAGGTCGAGCACCGGCGCGCAGCGGGCGCGCACGGCCAGCCCGATGAGCGAGTCGAACAGGCTGGTGCCCAGCGGCGACGGCGCGTCGGCCTCCGTCAGCATCGCCTCGAAGTCCGCGCGGGTAACGTCCCGGGTGACGACGCCGTGGCAGTGGTGGTCCACCAGCGGCAAGTCCGCGACGAACGGGAGCAGACTTCTCATGTGCCTCCGTCCACACTCGTCAGCCTCTCCCCCACCCTACGAGCGTAGGCGGGCGCGGACAGCACCAAGATCACCGCCAGGGCCAGTACCGCCGCCGCGACCACGGGAAACCACCGCGCCGGGCCTTCGGTGGGGTAGGGCACCACGTTGACGTACACGGTGTACCCGAGCACGGCGAGCGCGCCGACCGGGAACACGAGGTGCCACCCCGGCACGCGCATCCGCCGCTTCACGAACAGCAGCAGGATCGCGCCGGCCGTCGTGAGCAGGTAGATCACCAGCAGGATGAGCGTGCCGATCGAACCGCTCCACGCGAAGGTGTCCGACGCCGTCGCGCCGAAGAACAGCGCGCACACCAGGATGATCACGACGGCGGCGCCCGTCACCGCGCTGACCGCCGCCACCGGCGTGCCGCGCGAAGACGTCCGGCCGATGCCCCGGCCGCCGACCGCGTCGCGGCCGAGGGCGTAGAGCAGCCGCGAGCCGCCGACGACGCAGGCGAGGCAGCAGCCGAACGCGCTGATCGCGGCGCCCACGCTGATGACGTCGCCGACCCACGCGCCCGCGTACCGGCTGCCGAGGTCGCCGAGCAGGGACGGCGAGTCGTGGAACGCGGCCGCGTCGCTGCCGAACGCCATCATTTCGACGGCGGTCACCACCACGAAGTAGAGGCCGCCGAAGATCGCCGTGCCGAGGATCGCGCGCGGGATGTTGCGCTTCGGGTCGTGGGTTTCCTCCCCGAGCGTCGCGGCGGCTTCGAACCCGGCGAAGGACAGGAACCCGAAGACTGCGCCGAGGAACACGCCCGACAGCCCGGTTTCCGGGACGAAGACGGCCATCGTGAACCGGGCGCCGCCGGGCGCGCTTCCGGCGAGCAGCCGGACCAGGATCACCACGGTGACCAGCAGGATCACCGCGATCGTCGCGCCTTCGACGGCGAGCAGGGTGCTCGTGCCGCGGCGGGCGGGCAGCACGGCGAGCAGCCAGGCACCGATCAGCGCGACGGCGGTCAGCACGAACGGCCCCCAGGACGGCGGGTCCGGCCAGATGCCCACCTGCGTCAGGAAAGCCGTGCCCAGCGTGCCCGCGGCCGAGCTCGTCACGACGGCGTAGAACGTGTACGTGCCGAGCAGCCCGATGCCGGAGACGACCCCCGCGCGCGGGCCGAGGGTGGCGCCGACGAAGGCGTACACCGAGCCGGCGTGCTGGTAGTACCGGCAGAGCTTGACGAAGCCGTACGCGACCAGCAGCACGCCGACCGCCGAGAGCAGGAAGGCGAGCGGCACGGCGCGGCCGGCGGCGGCCGCGGTCTGCTGGGGGTTGATGTTGGCGGCCATGCTCGGGGCCATCAACGCCACGGACAGGCCGACGGCCTGCCAGACGGAGAGGGATCGGCGCAGCCCTGGACGGGTTTCGACGGTGTCTGACACGATCTTCACCTCTTTCTCAGGTGAGCAGACCCAGTGAACAGCGACGGGGGCAGGATGAGCCAGCTCGATCGGGCGGAACTCGCACAACAGGGCGCACTCCGGGCCGACGGCCTGCGCGCTGCCGGCGTGGAGCTCGTCGCGCTGACCTTCGTGGACAACAGCGGCATCGCGCGGGTGAAAGCCGTGCCGGTGGACCGGCTGTGGTCGGCGGCGGCGTGGGGCGTCGGCGCGTCGAACTCGTTCGACTTCTTCCTGGCCACCGACGACATCGTGAGCGGCACGCATTCCCGCGGCCCGGTCGGCGACCTGCGGCTGCACCCGGACCTCGACGCGCTCGTGCCGCTGGCCGCGCAGCCCGGCTGGGCGTGGGCGCCGGCGTGGCGGTACGACCAGGAAGGCGCGCCGCACCCGCAGGACGCGCGGGCGCTGGCCGCGGCCGCGACGGCCCGGCTCGCGGAGCTGGGCTACAACGCGCGGACGGCGTTCGAGATCGAATGGGTCGTCACGGCGGCCGACGCGCCGGACGACCCGCGCTCGGCCACCGCGGGGCCGGCCTACGGCTATGCGCGGCTGTCTTCGCAGGCGGGCTACCTGCGCAAGCTGGTGTCCACGTTGGCCGCCCAGGGTGTCGCGGTGGAACAGGTCCACCCGGAGTACGCGGCCGGGCAGTTCGAGGTGTCGGTGGCGGCCGGTGACCCGGTGCGCGCGGCGGACGTCGCGGTGCTGACGCGCGAGACCATCCGGACGGTCAGCGAGCAGTACGGGCTGCGGGCGTCGTTCACGCCGAAGTTCGCCCCGGACGGCGTCGGCAACGGCGGCCACGTCCACCTGAGCCTGTGGGACGGCGACCGCAACCTGTGCGCCGGCGGCGACCGGCGGTTCGGGCTCACGGAGACGGCGGAGGCGTTCGGCGCCGGGATCCTTTCCCGGCTGCCGGCGCTGCTGGCGATCGGCGCGCCTTCGGTGGTCAGCTATTTGCGCCTCGAGCCGCACCGCTGGGCCGGGGTGTTCCGCGTGTGGGGCCTGGAAAACCGCGAGGCGCCGCTGCGGCTGGTGCAGGGCCCGGCCGGGCAGCGCGACCGGGCGGCGAACTTCGAGGTCAAGTGCTTCGACCTGACGGCGAACCCGTACCTGGTGGTGGCGGCGCTGATCTTCGCGGGCCTGGCCGGGCTTTCGGCGGAGGAGTCGTTGCCGGAGCCGGTCGACGTCGACCCCGGAACGCTCGGCGATGCGGTGGAGCGGCTGCCGACTTCGCTGGCCGACGCGGTGACGGCGTTCGAAGCGGACGCGGCGTTGACGTCGGCGTTCGGCCCGGAGCTGGCGACGACACTGATGGACATCCGCCGCGGCGAGCTCGACCGGCTCGGCGCCCTGCCGCCGGACGAGCTGTGCGCCGTGATGCGGTACCTGCATTGATCTTTTATTGGCACCATTCGCCGTGAATGCCGGAATTCTGCCTGTAAATCGTCCTGTGATCGAGCTGTTATCTGTGCTAGCGTCCTGCGCCGGGTGAGGTGAGGAGGCCGAAAGAAGGCACAGTCCATGCCAGAAGCTCGTCCCCGCCACCGGCAACGGCCTTGGAAGCTCAAGGTGACCGTCGCGGTGGCCGCGGCGTCGCTGGGCGCGGTCGGAATCGCGGTGGCCGCACCGCGCAGCCCGGCACCGCCGCCCGCGACCCCCAATTCCTCCTGCACCATCCGGGTGCCCGAAGATCCATTGTCGGCGCGTGGCCTGGCCACGCCGTACCAGCTGGCCGCGACCGACCCGCGGCAAGGCGCGTGCCACGAATCGGTGGACGCGCAGGGCGCGTTCGCCGAGGCGACGATCCTGGACCCCGCCACCGGGAAGCTGTCGGTGTACCACCCGCTCGTCGTCGACGCGGGTGCCGCGCCTGCCGTCCCGCCGGTCGTCCCGGCGCTGCCGCGCGGCGCGGTCGTCGGCCTGTGGTTCGGGTTCAACGGCGACACGCTGACCCTCGGCGGCAGCCGGGCCGCGCTGACGGCGGGCCGGTGCGTCAACGGCCTCGGCGGTTCGCTGTTCGGCCAGGTCGCCTTCTGCGGCGCCCAGGAGTTGTTCGCCGCGGCGAACACCGCCGTCCAGGCCGGCAAGCTGCGGATCCCGCCGCTGGGCCGGGCGAAGGACGGCCGGCCGTGCCCGTCGGTGCGCGACTTCTCGCTGGTGGACCAAGACCAGAGCGACAACGTGACGACGACGTACCTGGCCACGCGCGACGGCCGGACGGCCCAGGCCACGGCGGCGAACTCGCGCACGCTCCGCAAGCCCGCCACGCTCGCGAACGGCAGCGACAACCGGCTGCTCGACGCGTTCGTGGACCCGGCGCTGGGCTGCACGCCGTTCACCGCCCCGGACGTGACCGACGGCGGCCGGCCCACGACGTCACTCGCCCTCAACGAACTGCAGGCCGCGGCCGGCCAGCGGGCGCCGGTGGCGCTGGTGCCGCCGGGCGACCCGATGACGCTGGTGGCCGGGAAACCCAGCCCGGCCAAGGCGAACCTGTACCGCGCCGGGGTCGATCAGCCCCCGCTCGACCGGCGTTCGGCGAGCACCCGGGCGTACTGCCGCTCGTTGCGGACGTCCGGGCTCGACCGGCTGACGTCGGACCGCCGGTTGCTGCGGGCGGCGCCGTCCCCCGACGACGGCGTCGGCCTGCTGAAGTTCCTGACCGACCGGCTGCGGGGATCGTTGCAGCAGCTGGGCTGCACGCACCCGGCGGCCTCGCGCCACCCGGCCGCGGCGGCCGAGCCGGACCCGGCCGACCAGGCCGCGGCCACGGATGCCGTGCGAACGTTGGAGACACTCGGGTAGCCGCTCACCCCGCCAGTGCCCTGGCGACCTCCGTACGCAGTTGCGGCAGCTTCGCGTAGAGGCGGTCGCCCGGGCATTCGGTGTTGTAGAAGTCGCGGTGGCCCTTGATCTCCTCGACCGGGATGCCGTACTGCCGGCAGATGTAGGCGCAGAAGACGACGAGCGAGGCGAACTGCGTCTCGGGCGGCTCGACGCTGGTGTAGAGGCCTTCGTTTTCGATGCCGATGGCGTTGGTGTTCTGCCCCGGGCAGTGCGCGCCCTGGATCATGGTGGTGCGCCCGCGCAGCGCGTCGAGGCTGCCGTGCCGCCCTTCGAGCCGGTACCCGCCGCGGCTGACGGTGAAGTGCTGCCCGGTGTCGGACCAGCCGTTGTTGTCGATGTGGTCGTGCTGGTCGTCGCGCGCGACCTGGAAGGCGTGCGCGAGGGAGTAGTCGGTGCTGTTGGCGCTGGCGATGTGGTGGATGAGGATCCGGTTCGCGGGGTGGTCGAGCGTGGTGAGGGCGTCGGCGGGCGGCCGGGCACCCCACTCGGCACAGCTGTAGATCCGCGGCGCGGTGGCGGCGGCTTGGGCGGCTCGGGCGGCGTTCGGGAGGACCAGTCCGGCGGCCCCGGCGACGGCGAGGCCGGCGGCACCGCGGAGGAAGCTGCGCCGCGGGAGGTGTGCGATGTCCATGGGGCGGACTTTGCCGCGCGGATGTACAGCTTTCGTACAAACGCCGATCAGGCGAGGCGGATCGTGGCGGTGAAGGGGCGGGTGAGCTCGATATCCGTTTCGCCGCTCTTGGCGATGGGTTCGTACTCACCACCTCGGAGTTCGAAGAGGGTTGCCGCGATGGGCTCGCCGGGCTCGACCAGGAGGTAGTACGGGATCAGGGCTTCGGCGTAGATGGCCCGCTTGAGGATCCGGTCCTGCACCTTGGTCGATCGGGAGACGATCTCCGTGGCCAGCAGGACATCGCTCGCTGGGTAGGCGACGGTGTCGATCCCGGGGCAATTGAGGATCACCAGGTCGGGGATCAGCAGCCGTTGCGTTCCGACGCGCACGTTCACGCCGGGCAGCAGCTCGGTGCCATCCGGTAGCGCGGGCGCGAAGGCGAATTGGAGTTTCCGCAGAAGCCGCTGGTGCTCCAGCCCCGGCCACGGGCTCACCAGGAGCACCCCGTCAACGAGTTCGACCCGCTGCAGCAAGGTTTGGTCCTCGGGCAAGGCGAGGACTTGGTCGAGCGTCCAGCCGTCCGGTCGCGGCGGGATGGAAAGAGCGTTGCCGATCATCACACGAGGAGTATGCAGACCGCCACTGACAGTTCTGATCGGGCGATGGGCGTCACCCCGGTGCGACAGCCCTCAGCTCGCCGACACCATCTCCGGTGCGCCGCTGTACAGCCGGATCTTGAACCGGATGTGCTCCCGGTGCTCTTCCAGCCGCGCGATCTGCGCAGCCACCCGGGCCTCGTGCTCCCGCAGCACGTCGACCCGCTCCTCGCGCGTGGCCTCGCCCGAGCGCAGCAGCGAGACGAACCGCAGCATCTCCGCCACCGGCATGCCCGTGTAGCGCAGGCAGCGCAGCAGCTGGAGGAACTCCACGTCCTGCTCGGTGAAGAACCGCCGGCCGCCGGCGGTGCGGCCTACCTCGTGGAGCAAGCCGATGCGCTCGTAGTACCGGAGCGTGTCGATCGTGAAACCGGTCTTTTCGGTCACCTGGGCCGGGGTGTAGGACGTCACCGGCCCAGCCTCGCACCTGGAGCGCACTCCAGGTCAAGCGGTGGCGACCGCCCGGCGTACGCCCTCGGCCAGCTCGGCGGACAGGGCACGCACGCCCGAAGCACCCTCGGCCGCCGCCGTGACCAGGGCCGAACCCACGATCACCGCGTCCGCGAACGAGGCCACCTGGGCCGCCTGCTCGCCCGATCGCACGCCCAAGCCCACGCCGATCGGGAGCGAAGTGTGCACTCGCGTGCGGCGCACCAGCTCCTCCGCCCCCGCGCCGACCTGGTCGCGGGCGCCGGTCACGCCCATCACCGCGGTCGCGTAGATGAAGCCCGACGACGCGGCCGCCGTCAAAGCGAGCCGCTCCTCCGACGACGAAGGCGCCACCAGGAACGTGCGGTCCAGGCCGTGCTCCTTCGACGCCGTCATCCAAGACGAGGCCTCGTCCGGGATCAGGTCCGGCGTGATCAGGCCGAGCCCGCCCGCCGAAGCGAGGTCGCGCGCGAAGCGGTCCACGCCGTAGCGGTTCACCGGGTTCCAGTACGTCATCACGACCGCGCGGCCGCCGCGGGCGGAGATCGACTCGACGACCTCGAACACGTGCTTGAGGCGAAAGCCGTTGTCCAGCGCGGTCACCGAGGCGGCCTGGATGGTCGGGCCGTCCATCACCGGGTCCGAATAGGGGACGCCGACCTCGATCAGGTCCGCGCCGCCGTCGACGCAGGCCGCGATCAGGTCCTTCGAGCCGTCCACCGTCGGGAAGCCCGCCGGGAGGTAGCCGATCAGCGCGGCGCGCCCCTCGGCGCGTGTCGCGGCGAAGAGGTCGTCGAGCCCGCTCATCCGTTCACCAGTCCGAACCACTTGGCCGCCGTGTCCATGTCCTTGTCGCCGCGGCCCGACAGGTTCACCACGATCAGCCCGTCCGGGCCCAGCTCGCGGCCCAGCACCAGCGCGCCGGCCAGCGCGTGCGCCGACTCGATCGCCGGGATGATGCCCTCGGTGCGGGACAGCAGCTTGAACGCGTCCATCGCCTCGGCGTCGGTGACCGGCCGGTACTCGGCGCGGCCGGTGTCCTTGAGCCACGCGTGCTCCGGGCCGACGCCCGGGTAGTCGAGCCCGGCCGAGATCGAGTGCGACTCGACCGTCTGGCCGTCCTCGTCCTGCAGCAGGTACGTCATCGCGCCGTGCAGGTTGCCCGGGGTGCCCTTGGTCAGGGTGGCGCCGTGGCGGCTGCCCTCGATGCCCTCGCCGCCCGGCTCCAGGCCGACCAGCCGCACGGACGGGTCGTCGTAGAAGCCGGAGAAGATGCCGATCGCGTTCGACCCGCCGCCGACGCAGGCCGCGACGACGTCGGGCAGGCGGCCGGCCTGCTCCAGGATCTGCTCTCGGGCCTCGGTGCCGATGACGTGGTGGAAGTTGCGCACCATCGTCGGGAACGGCGCCGGCCCGGCGGCCGTGCCGAAGAGGTAGTGCGTGGTGTCGGCGTTGGTGACCCAGTCGCGCAGCGCCTCGTTGATCGCGTCCTTCAGCGTCCGCGACCCGGTCTTGACCGGGATGACCTCGGCGCCGAGCAGCCGCATCCGGGCCACGTTCAGCGCCTGGCGCTCGGTGTCGACCTCGCCCATGTAGACGACGCAGTCGAGGTCGAGCAGCGCGCACGCGGTCGCCGTCGCGACGCCGTGCTGGCCCGCGCCGGTTTCGGCGATGACGCGCTTCTTGCCCATCCGCTTGGTGAGCAGCGCCTGGCCCAGCACGTTGTTGATCTTGTGGGAGCCGGTGTGGTTCAGGTCCTCGCGCTTGAGGAACACGCGCGCGCCGCCGGCGTGCTCGCCGAAGCGCTTGGCCTCGGTGAGCAGCGACGGGCGGCCGGCGTAATCGCGAAGCAGGCGGTTGAACTCGTTCAGGAACTCCGGGTCGTGCCGGGCCTTGTCGTACTCGGTGGCGACCTCGTCGACGACGCCGATCAGCGCCTCCGGCATGAACCGGCCGCCGTACGGGCCGTAATAGCCGCGCTCGTCCGGGTCGTGCTTGCCGTGCTCTTCCGTCACCGCGACGGCCTCGGGCAGGCGGGGTGGGAACCGGCGGTGACCAGCTTGACCAGGGCGCCCTTCGGGTCGCCGGAGGCGACGAGCCCCTCGCCGACCAGCACCGCGTCGGCGCCGTGGCCCGCGTAGGACATCAGGTCGCCCGGCCCGCGGACCCCGGATTCGGCGACCTTGTAGACGTCCATCGGCAGGCCGGGGGCCAGCCGCGAGAAGACGTCCCGGTCCACCTCGAGGGTGTGCAGGTTGCGCGCGTTGACGCCGATGACCTTGGCGCCCGCCTCGAGGGCCCGGTCGGCCTCCTCGGCGTTGTGGATCTCCACCAGCGCGGTCATGCCGAGCGATTCGACGCGGTCGAGCAGCGAGACGAGCGCGTTCTGCTCCAGCGCGGCGACGATCAGCAGCACCATGTCGGCGCCGTGCAGGCGGGCCTCGTGCACCTGGTAGGGGCTGACGACGAAGTCCTTGCGCAGGATGGGGATGTCCACCGCCGCGCGGACCGCGTCCAGGTCGGCCAGCGAACCGCCGAAGCGGCGCTGCTCGGTGAGCACGCTGATCACGCGCGCCCCGCCGGCTTCGTAGTCCTTCGCCAGCGCGGCCGGGTCGGGGATGTCGGCCAGGTCGCCCTTCGAGGGGCTGCGCCGCTTGACTTCGGCGATCACGCCGATGCCGGACTCGCGCAGGGCGGCCATCACGTCGCGCGGCGCCGGGGCGGCGGCCGCGCGGATCTTCAGCTCGTCGAACGGCAGCGCGGATTCCCGCACGGCGAGATCTTCCCGCACGCCGGCGACGATGTCTTCGAGCACGCTCACCGGGCGCCCCCACCAGGGCACGTGCTCACGGATTCACTCGCAAGTTCGCTCACAAAAACCTTCCCCTTCCCGCCGAAACGATGCTAACCCCCGCATCTGGAGCGCTCGGTTCCGGGTGCGTGCGTTACTCCGAATGCCTGCCCCGGACGTCCGTGGGATCTTCCCCTTCGGACAGGGCTTCCCACAGCTCGGCGTCGGGGTCACGGACCTTTTTCCGGGTGGCCGGGGCCGCGTACTTCGTACCGAGGCGCGCGGCCCGGCCGGCGCCCTTGACGGCGACCAACCCGCCGGCGGCGACGAGAATTCCCCCGAGCACGGCCAGGCCGCGGCCGAGCAGCATCTCGGTCACCGGCAGGCCGTCCGCGTAGCCGCCGAACCGGACCCCGGCGACGCCGCTCCAGATCGCCGCGGCCCCGGCGAGCGCCAGCACGACACCGAGGACGCGCCGCGCCCAGCCGCCGGTGGCCACGACCCCGGCCACGCCGGCCAGCGCGAGCAGGGCCAGCGGCACCAGCGCGGTCGCCTGCTGCTCGCCGGTTTCGCGGTGGAGCACCGTGCCGCGGACCCCGCCGTCGCGGAACTCGGCGAACCAGGTCAGCCGTGACGCACCCCACAGCGCGAGCGCGCCCAGCAGGAGCGCGACCACGATCATCCACAGTGGACGTCTCGACGCCGTCGCCGCCGGAGCGGCCGCGTCGGCAACCGGAGAGGCGGCGCCCGGCGCGTCCGGCGTGTCAGACATGAGCGGCGTCCGCGGCCGGGTCGAGCGCACCCGCCGCCACCATCGTCTGCGCGGCGGCCACCGCCGAGAGCACGGTCCTGGCCTTGTTCAGCGATTCGGTGTCCTCGTAGTCCGGCACCGAGTCGGCGACCACCCCGCCGCCGGCCTGGACGTGCGCGATGCCGTCCTTCACCAGGGCCGTGCGGATCGCGATGGCCGTGTCGGCGTCGCCGGCGAAGTCGAGGTAGCCGACGACGCCGCCGTACAGCGCGCGGCGGACCGGTTCGAGCTCCTCGATCAGCTCCATCGCGCGGACCTTGGGCGCGCCGGACAGCGTCCCGGCCGGGAAGCACGCGGTGACCGCGTCGAAGGCCGTCTTGCCCTCGGCCAGCTCACCGGTGACGGTGGACACGATGTGCATCACGTGGCTGTAGCGCTCGATCTGGAAGAAGTCGACGACGCGCACGGTGCCCGGCTTGCAGACCTTGCCCAGGTCGTTGCGGCCGAGGTCGACGAGCATGAGGTGCTCGGCGCGCTCCTTGTCGTCGGCCAGGAGGTCCTTGGCCAGCTGTGCGTCTTCCTCGGGGTCGGCGCCCCGCCAGCGGGTGCCCGCGATGGGGTGCGTGGTCGCGCGGCCGTCCCGCACGGTGACCAGGGATTCGGGGCTGGAGCCGACGATGTCGAAGCCCTCCAGCCGCAGCAGGTACATGTACGGGCTCGGGTTGGACGTCCGGAGCACGCGGTAGATGTCGATCGCGTCGGCGGTAGTGGGGATCTCGAACCGTTGCGACGGCACGATCTGGAACGCTTCGCCGGCCTTGATCGCCTCGACGGCCTTCTCCACCGCCGCGTGGAAGTCCGCCTTCGAACGCTTCCGGGTGAATTCCGGCGCGGGTCGGTCGAACGCGGCGATGGTGGCGGGCGCGGCCACCTGCAGCTGCTCGGTCATCGCGCTCAGCCGGGCGACGGCGTCGTCGTAGGCCGCGTCCACGCGCTCGGGCGAGTCGTCCCAGTTGACGGCGTTCGCGATGAGCGTGACCGTGCCCTCGTGGTGGTCGAACGCGGCCAGGTCGGTGGCCAGGAGCATGGTCAGCTCGGGGATGTCGAGGTCGCGTTCGGCCAGTTCCGGCAGCTTTTCCAGCCAGCGCACGGCGTCGTAGCCGATGTAGCCGACCATGCCGCCGGTCAGCGGGGGCAGGCCGGGCAGCGGCTCGGTGTGCAGGGCGTCGATGGTCTCGCGCAGGACTTCCAGGGGGTTGCCTTCGGACGGCAGGCCGACCGGCGGGGTGCCGGTCCAGACCGCTTCGCCGCCGCGGACGGTGAGCGCGGCCGGGCTGCGGACCCCGATGAACGACCAGCGGGTCCAGGACGCGCCGTTCTCGGCGGACTCGAAGAGGAAGGTGCCGGGCCGGTCGGCGGCGAGCTTGCGGTACACCCCGATCGGCGTCTCGCCGTCGGCGAGGACCCGGCGCACGACCGGGATCACGCGGCGGCTCTCGGCGAGGACGCGGAAGTCCTCGCGGGACGGGCTGACCGTGCCGGGACCGGCCGAACCGGCGGATGCGCTGACCATGGACCTCATTGTGCCGCCCCGGCCCGGCCCGGGTGTGCCTGGGATGTCGGGGGCTCGGCCACTGCGGATCGCCAGGAGCCGAACTGTCGGTGCCGCCCCGGACACTGACGGTCAACATGCGGTTCATGATGAGGGGGAACGCTGTGTCAAGTGAACTCAAAGAACTCGCCGGGCGGCTCGACGCCGCCGCGGAGCAGATCCCGCAGGATGTTGCCGCGGCACTGACCGAGAAATTCGACGCGACCATCGCCCTCTGCCAAGGCATCGTGTCCGGTACTGGACACGAGGAGGTGGTCGAGCGGCTCCAGGCTATCCGTGAGCATCTCACCACGGAACTCACCTTGAAGCTCGCCGAGGCCCGCCAAGCCCTCAAGGACACCGCCGGCAACATCGTGCGCGGCGGTTAGACATGTAGCGGAGCGCGCGCCGAGGAGCCGCCTAGTAACCCTCCCTCGAACTTCACGAACAAGCACGGCGATCGCTACCCGGTCGCCGCCGCGGAGCTGGCCGGTGAGTTACCCCCTCGAGTCGACCACCAGGCGGAGGTGAGAGGCAGGACAGTCGCGATCCCGCGGCTGAACGGCCGAAAACTCCCAGCTGTGGAATCCGGTGGTTCGGTTGACGACCCCGTGGTCAAGGAGGCGTACCAGCTGCTACGCCGACACGGCTGCACCGTCCAGGAAGCCCAGTTTCTCCGGTGGCACGCCGAAATCAAGGTGGCGGCCCTGATGCACCGTTCGGCTATCAATGCCGAAGTGGAGATCGTCATCAACAACACGCCGTGCGGAACCGAGCAGTTTCGGTGGCATCCGAATGTGTGCGCCAAAGTGCTCATGCGGCTCTTCCCGCCGGACAGCTCGATGCGTTTGACGGTGTACGGCTCATACCAGAACAATCGCCCTTACCAAAGAACGTTCGGGAGGCGTCGCTCGTGACCATCAGTACAGCCGACCTCGAGGTGATCCGCCGGGACAACGCGGTCACCCTGGCTCAGCTGCGAGAAATGGCCGACGTCGTCGGCCTCCTCCGGTCCGGCAGCCACGTGAATCCCGAAACCGGCGAACCCCACGGGGTCCGCTGGGAGCTGTGGAGCCACGGCCTCGCGGACGGCGGCCCGCTCCTTGTCGTCGGCATCCGCGGAAACCGGGGAACTCTCAACTGGTTCGCAACCGGCGGGCAGACGGAGTTCGTTCCGGAAGGCACCTTGGCCGACGGGCCCTCGGTGGAGTATTGGCGGGGCGGCCAGCCCGAAGGCAGCAGCACGGATCAGGAAGTCCCCGTCGAGTACGTCTATGCCGCGATCGGCGAGTTCGTGGCCACCGGGGACCGGCCCAGGATCATCCGCTGGACCGAAGCCGAGGAGATTGCCCGGCCCAGGTCTGGACGGTCGCTCGAAGACGATCCCGTGTTCCAAGCTTGGCAAGACGCTGCCGGTTCAGGCGGTAACCCGAAATTCAATGATTGTTGAATTCAGCGGGCGCATGGGCCATGATGGAGCCGTGAGCACCACGGACAACAGCGAGACTACGGCCCGCCGCCGCGGCCGGCGGCCCGCCGGCCAGGACACCCGGACGGCGCTGATCGAAGCCGCGCGGTCGGTGTTCGCCGAAAACGGCTACGACGGGGCGACCGTGCGTGCGATCGCCACCCGCGCCGGCGTCGACGCGGCGATGGTCAACCACTGGTTCGGCAGCAAGGAGGGCCTGTTCGCCCAGGCGGTCCTCGAGTTGCCGTTCGACCCCCTGGAGCTGCAGAAGATCCTGCGCCACGGCCCCGACGACGAGCTGGGCGAGCGGATCGTCCGCACCTTCATCACCCGCTGGGACAGCGCGGGCGGCGGCCAGTTCGTGGCGCTCATCCGCAGCGTCACCGGCCACGAGCAGGCCGGGCACGTGCTGCGCGACTTCTTCCAGCGGTTCTTCAGCGCGCTGATCACCTCGATGGGCGCGGACCGCACCCCGCTGCGGATGAACCTCTGCGCCTCCCAGATGGTGGGCCTGGGCATGGTCCGGTACGTGGCGAAGTTCGAGCCGCTCGCCACCGAGGACGTCGAGGTCCTGGTGCGGGCGATCGCGCCGAACCTGCAGCGCTACCTGACCGGCGAGATCGGCTGAACCCGCGGCCCGGCCGCGATCACCGGGAAGTGGCGCGGGCCGGGCTGGTGCGGCCCGGGCGGGAAGAGGACGACCAGCTGCCGTCCCCAGCCGCCGATCCACGCCCGGCGGCGGACCGGGTTGCCGGGGTCGTGCAGCGACGGCGCGCAGCGCAGCACGATGCCGCTGCCGTCGCGGTAGCGGACCTCGATGTCCGCTCGGCGCCCGCCGGGCGGCACGGCGGTCACCGTCGCGATCCGCCAGCCGGTGGCCGCGACCGCGCGGGCCCGGCGCCACCAGCCCAGCGCCGCCGTCGCCGCCACCGGCAGCGCGACGAAGCCGGTCACGAGGAACACGACGCCGAACCCCACCAGGACCGGGTTTCCGTTCGCCTCGGCGGTGGTGCGGACGTGCCCCGGGTCGGCGGGGTCGTAGACGACGGTCACCGGCTCGCCGACGTGGTACTCGTGCCCGGAGCCGACGGCGATGTCCTCGATCCGGGACACCTCCGGCGCGGGGTAGCGCACCCGGATCGACGGCGAGCCCCGGCCCGGGTCGAAGACGTCGAGCACCGTGCCTTCCCCGCGTACGCCCGTGGCCAGGAGGTCCGCGGCGGCGCGGTCGGCGGCGATCACCCCGGCGAGGCCGGCCGCGAACAGCGCGGCCCAGGCGGCGGCGATCCCCGCGGCCCGGAGGGCGGTCCGGCGCAGGCGCGCGGTCTGCGCGCCGAGGTCGACCCGGCCCTCACCGTGGGTGCCGTCCCGCGAGGGCAGCCAGGCGCCGAAGTCCGGCACCGCGGCGAGCAGCCGGCGGTCCGGGGCGTGCAGGCGGTGGACGCCGAACGCGGCCAGGGCCAGGGAGCCGGTCAGGATGCCGGCCTCGGCGAGGAGTTCGCCGTCCGCGAAGTCGTAGTCCGGGGTCAGCAGTGAGTACGCCGTGCCCGCGCCGAAGAACAGGAAGACGAGCGTCGCGGCCACCGTCACGACGCACCACCCGGTCCGCCGCCGCTCGCCGGTCACCGGCGGCCCCCGCCCTCGGCGCGCAGGTTCAACGCGTAAGCGGGAACGGCGTACGGACCGGGGCGGCTCGGGCCGTTCGGGAAGAGGACGACCATGTGCCGTCCCCAGCCGCCCACCCACGCGAGCCGGTCGGTGAAGTCCGCCAGCGCGTTGGCCCCGTGCGTCGACGACATCGCCTTCAGCACGATGCCGGTGCCCTCGCGGTAGCGGACGTGGATCTCCGGCGGGGGCCGCTTCAGCGAGCGGCTGCTGCGGGCGAAGACGCGCACGATGTCCACCGTCGCGTTCCGCCACCCGGTGACCGCGACCGCGCGGGCCCGGCCCCACCAGCCCACCGCGGCCACCGCGGCGAACAGCGTGCCGAGCGAGCCGGCCACGAGCAGGACGTAGCCGAGGTTGACGAGGAACCCGCTCTCGTTCTCCTCTTTCGTGGTCCGCACGCGGTCCGGATCGGCGGGGTCGAAGACCACGGTGACCCGCTCGCCGACGACGTAGGAGTCCTTCGAGTCGCGGACGATCTCCGCGGTCCGGGCACCGTAGCGCACCTCGAACGTCATCCCGCCGTCCCGGCTGTAGGTCCGCACGGAAACCACTTCGCCGGTGGTCCGGGCGCCGGTCGCGAGGAGGTCGTCGGCGGCCTTGCCGAGCAGGACCAGATCCGCGGCCCCGGCCCCGGCCAGCGCCAGCCAGGCGAGGACGAACGCCGCCGCGCGAAGCGCCACCCGGCGCAGCCGCCCGGTTTCGGCGGCGAAGTCGATCCGGCGGTCGTGGTCGTGGCCGGTCGGCGGCGGCAACCAACCCGCGAAGCCGTTTTCCCGCGCGGCGGCGCGGTTCCGGGCCGACACCCGCAGGCGCCAGACCGCGCAGCCGGCCCCCACCGCGACCAGGACGGCGACCTCGGCAACCACCCCGAAAGCCGCCACGCCATCCGGGGAAAAGGCGAAGACGGTCACCACGGCCACCGGGAGGGCGAACCACACCCACCGCCGCTTGACGAAACCGCCGAAGGGGTCCATCAACCGAGCTTAGAAGCCTCGAGCAGCGCCGATGCTGCGAGAAACGGCACAGGGCGGCGAGGCAACCGGACGGCCGCGCCGAGCGTGCAAGGGAGCAGGCCCCACGGCCACCTGTCGTCACCCGAATGCCGGAAGGAATGGCGATTCCTCGCATTTCGTGGACACCATTCGCACATTCGGGGAATCGACGGGATTCGTATTATCGGCTCATGAAGCCAACGTCTTCGGGGCCCGCCGCGAGAACTCTCGCCGCTTCACTGCGCGAAGAACGCGAAGCACGCAAAGTCGGTCTGCGCGTTCTCGCCGACGAGCTGGGAATCCTCCCTCAGCTGTTGTCGGCGTGGGAGAAGGGACATCGCCTGCCGAGTGTGGAGGACGTGTCGGCGATCCTCGCCCTGCTGGGCATCCACGGCGAGCAACGCGACCGGATCCGGACGCTCGCCCGGCACGCCCGCGAGCCCAATTGGCTGGCGTCGAGCAACACCGACCTGCCCTTCGCACTCACCACGAGGCTGGACCTGGAAAGGACCGCGACAGCCATCACCACCTGGTCGCCGTTGATCGTTCCCGGGCTGCTCCAGACCCCGGACTACATCCGGTCGATCATGGAAAATTCCGCGGTGACGATCGAGCAGGCCGACAAGCGGCTGCGAGTGAGGCTCGCACGGCAGAAGATTCTCACCCGCCGTGACCCGATCCGGTTCACCGCATTGCTCGGCGAATCTTCGCTACAGGAGAACGTGGGCGATTCCGGAATCATGTCCGATCAGATCGATCATCTGGTGGCGATGTCCGCGCGCTCGAACATCAGCCTGCGGATCGTGCCTGCCGGAATCGGCTACCACCCCGGCCTGATCGGCCCCTTCGATATCTACGAGTTCCCCGGTCCGCCACCGATCGCTTCGGTCGAACACGCCTGCTCCACCGCCTTCCTCCACGAGGACACACAGATCTCCGGACACCAGCAACTTGCTAAGCTGCTTCGCAAGGTAGCTCTGAGCGAAGAGGCTTCCCAGGCTCTACTTCGGGAGGCCACCCGGTGAGCGGAGGCAAGGGTGAGCTCGACCGTTTGGCGGAAGTCGTCGTACAGCGGTGCCAACGACAACTGTGTCGAGGTGGCGCTCGGGCCCGTCGTGGGCGTGCGGGACACGAAGGCCCGCCGGGCCGGTCAGCTGACCGTCTCCGCCCGGGCGTGGCGTTCCGTGCTCGACCGGCTGGCTCAGGATTCCGGCAGCCACCGGTAGGTCTCGGCGCGGGCTCCGAACAGCACCGGCTTCTCGCGCAGGGGCGGCTTGGGCGGGATGAGCACCGTCAGCCCGGCGGGCCCGTCCCCGGCGATGAGCGCGGGCAGGTCCGGCAACTCCGAAAGCGCCCGCACCGCGGCGTTGGTCTCCCCCGGCCGGAGGTCGATGCGGCTGCCGTCCGGAAACCGCACGGCCATGGTGCCCCGCATGCTCGTCGTGGCCCCCATGCCGATGAGGGTGATCGTCGCGGTGCGCCAGCCCGTCCGGCGGGCGGCGACCGTCCGCCGGTGACACGCGAAACTCCAGCATCCGGGGACCCCGGTGAGGACCGCGGCGCCCACCGCGGGCACCACGAGACCGGCGAACAAGCAGGCCGCGGCGATCAGCACGCCCGCGACGGTGGCGAACACCCACCGCGCGAACCTCGACTGCAGCGTCGCCGAACCCCAGACCGCCCAGTGCGGCTCGGCGCGCTCCGGCGGCGGCAGCCAGTCCCCGGCCAGGGGGTGCCTACCGCGCGAGCAGCAGGGCGATGAGCGCCAGCGCGCCCGGGACCACCTGGACGAACAGGATCCGCTTGCTGGCCGTCGCCGCGCCGTACAGGCCCGCGATGATCACGCAGACGATGCCGTACAGCTTGAGCTGGAACCCGGTCGGGTCGCTCGCGATGAGGCCCCACACCAGCGCGAGCGCCAGGAAACCGTTGTACAGGCCCTGGTTCGCGGCGAGCGTCTTGGTCTCCTCCGCGAACTCCTTCGTCGTGCCGAAGCCCGCGCGGGCGCGCGGCGACGTCCAGAGGAACATCTCCAGGACGACGATGTAGAGGTGGATCAGGGCGACGAGCCCGACCAGGATGTCGGCGACGATGGTCACGCGAGCTCTTTCTCATCGGCCAGGAGGAGGCGTTCCTCGGTGTCGAAGCAGGTGTGCGTGCCGGTGTGACAGGCGGGGCCGGTCTGGTCGACGCGCAGCAGGACAGTATCGCCGTCGCAGTCGATCCGCACTTCGCGAACGTGCTGGTAGTGGCCGGACGTCTCGCCCTTGACCCACAGCTTCCGCCGGCTGCGCGACCAGTACGTGCCGCGGCGGGTGGCGAGGGTGGCGGCGAGGGCGTCGTCGTTCATCCAGGCCATCATCAGCACGTCCGAAGTGGCGTGCTCGACGACGACCGCGGCGATCAGCCCGTCGGCGTTGCGCTTGAGGCGCGCCGAGACGGCCGCGTCGAGGGTCATGCGTTGGCTCCCAGGATGTGCCGCTTGAGCGGCATCGAGTTCAGCAGGACGAACGCGTAGCCGTAGCCCGCGAAGGAAAGGCCGGAGAACAGCTTGTTGAACCACAGCTCGGCGCCGAGCAGCAGGAACGCGTGCAGCAGCGCGAACACCACCGCCACGACCAGGCCGCCGATGCGTGCGCTGCCGTGCTTGAGGACGAGCCCGGTGGTGACGACGCCGCCGAGGATCAGGGCGAGCGCGGGCATCCGGTAGATGGCCAGGCTCGACCCGGCACTGATGACCGGGATCAGGTCGAGCAGCGCCCACGCGACGGGCAGCCCGATCAGCAGGGCGGCGGTGACCTTCACCTCGGCGGGTGCCTGCCAGGCCTTCACCGGACCTCGACCCCGCCTTCGCGCAGGGCGTCCTTGACGTCCCCGATCTTCAGCTGTCCGAAGTGGAACACGCTGGCGGCGAGCACGGCGTCGGCCCCGGTCCGCACGGCGGGCAGGAAGTGCTCGACGGCCCCCGCTCCCCCGCTGGCGATGACGGGGACGCGCACGGCCTTGCGCACGAGTTCGATCAGCTCCAGGTCGAAGCCGTTCTTGGTGCCGTCGGCGTCCATGGAGTTCAGCAGGATCTCGCCGACGCCGAGTTCCTCACCGCGGGCGGCCCACTCGACGGCGTCGATCCCGGTCCCGCGGCGGCCGCCGTGGGTGGTCACCTCGAAGCCGGAAGAGGTCGGCTCACCGCCCTCGGGCACGCGCCGGGCGTCGACGGACAGCACGATGCACTGGGCGCCGAACCGCCTCGACGCCTCGCTGAGGAACTCGGGGCGGGCGATCGCGGCGGTGTTGATGCTGACCTTGTCGGCGCCGGTCCGCAGCAGCCGGTTGACGTCGTCGTTGCTGCGCACGCCGCCCCCGACGGTGAGCGGGATGAAGACCTGCTCGGCGGTCCGGCGGACGACGTCGTAGGTGGTCTCGCGGTCCCCGGAGGAGGCCGTGACGTCGAGGAAGGTGAGCTCGTCGGCGCCTTCGGCGTCATAGCGCCGGGCCAGCTCGACAGGGTCACCGGCGTCACGGAGGCCGGCGAAGTTGACCCCCTTCACCACCCGGCCCGCGTCGACGTCGAGACAGGGGATCACCCGCACCGCGACAGACATGCCCACCAGCGTAGTCAAGGGGCTCCGGACCTCAGTCAATGGCACGGCCGGCGCGGCGATCCGGCATCCGCCGTTCACGCTCCGGCCACCCGATTCGTCTAGTTTCCGCGCGTGCGCAGACTCCTTCCGGTGGCCGTCGCCGCCGTCTCCCTGCTGACCGCCGTCCCCGCTTCGGCCGCGCCCCGCGAGCCGGCGCCCGTCCTCCAGACGCAGGCCTTCGTCGACGACGCCGGCGGCTCCCCCGCCAACGCCGACGCCGACGACCCCGCGATCCGGGTGCACCCCCGCGACCCCGAACGCAGCGTCGTCCTCGGCACCCTCAAGAAGGGCGGCCTCGCCGCGTTCGACCTGGGCGGGCGGACGCTGCAGCTGGTCCCGGCCGGGCCGGGCGGCCGGTTCAACAACGTCGACGTCGTCGGGGACCTGGCCGTCGTCAGCGACCGGGGGCGGGACCGCGTCCGCGTCTACCGGATCGACCCCGCGGGCTCGGCCGCCGGGTCGCACGTGCTGCGCGATGTCACCGACCCGGCCGCCGCGCCGGTGTTCTCCGCGTCGGAGTCCGAAGTGGACGAGCAGCGGACCGCCTACGGCCTGGCCGCGGGCCGGGACCCGCGCACCGGCGTCCGGTGGGTGGCGGTGACCCGGCGGCACGAGACGCGGGTGGCGCTCCTGCGGCTCGTCGACCGGCCGGACGGCACCGTCGGCACCGCGCCGGTCGCCACCGTGGATCTGCCGTCGACCTTCCGCCTCCCGGACGGTTCGGCCTGGTCGCCGTGCGAGGAACCCGGAGAGGGGCCGCAACTGGAGGGCTCGGTGCTCGACGGGCGCGTCCTCTACACCGCCCAGGAGGACGTCGGGATCTGGCGGATCCCGCTGACGCCGGCCGGCTTCGGGCGGCCCGAGCTGATCGACCGCGTGCGCTCCTTCGGCGTCCCTTCGCGGTGGGACGCGGCCACCGAAGAGTGCGTCCCGGACGGGCCCAACCCCGGCTACGGCGGCCGGTGGCTGACCGCCGACGCGGAGGGCCTCGCGCTGGCGGACGGCACGCTGTTCGCCTCCAGCCAGGGCGACTCGCGGTTCGTCGTCTACGGCAAGCACGTCCGTGACCTGCGGATCGTCGCGGGCCGCGGCACGGACTCGGTCGAGCACTCCGACGGCTCGGCGATCAGCACGGCGTACCTCGGCCGCCGCTTCCCGCACGGCCTCCTGGTGGTCCACGACGGCGAGCGCCGCCCTTCGGTGGGTGACCTGCCGACCACGGGCTTCGCCTTCGTCCGGCTCGAGGACGTCATCCCGCGATAAAAACTTCCGCCCGCCACGCAGCGGCCGGGCCCCCTCGCGCGTCCACAGTGGTGACCGAAAGGACGCGTGTGACCTTCGAAGAGTTCGTGGCGGAGCGGCTCGACGGGCTGCTCCGCTACGCCACCGTCCTGACGAACGACCCGCACCTGGCGCAGGACGTCGTCCAGGACGTGCTCCTGCGCGCCCAGCAACGGTGGGACCACATCACCGCGCCGCCGACCTACGTGCGGCGGATGATCACCAACGAGTACCTGTCGTGGCGACGGCGGGCGGTGCGGCGGATGGTGTCGAGCAGCCACGACGTCCTCGACGCGCTCGGCCCGCCCGAACCGGACCCGTCGGCCGCCTACGACGAGCGGGACGCCATGCTCGGCCTGCTTGCCACGCTGCCCCGCAAGCAGCGCGCGGCCGTGGTTCTGCGCTACTACGAGAACTACTCCGACACCGAGATCGCCGCGTTCCTGCGGTGCGGCACCTCCACCGTGCGCAGCCAGATCTCGCGGGCCCTCGCCACCCTGCGCCAAGCCGGGTTGACCCACACCGTCGTCACCACCGGAGTCCCCGAATGACCCGCAGCGAGCACGAAACCGAGACGCTGATCCGGGACAGCCTGGACCGCCTCGCCGCCCGCGCCCCGGACGCGGCGGCGGTGCACGAGGCGCTCGCGCGCGCCGGCCGGAACCGGCCGCCGGCGTCCCGGCTGGCCCTCGTCGCCGCCGCCGTGGTCGTGCTGGTCGTCGGCATCATGATGGGCACGCAGCTGCTGACCACGCCCCCGGCCCCGGTGCCGGCCGCGGGCCGCCCGGTGCTCACCTACGGGCCGGGGTGGCTGCCGGCGGGCCTCACCGAGCAGCACCGCGAAGGTGGCCCGGGGACCACCCCGGGGGTCCGGCGGTGGCTGGCCGGCCAGGCCGCGGTGACGCTGCTGACGTACTCCACCGCCGACCCCGAGTGGTCGCAGGCAGCGCTGAAGATCGCGTCGCTCAAGGACCAGGTCCTGGTGCGCGGCCGGGTCGCGATGGACACCGGTTCCGGCAGCGACGCCCGGGTCACCTGGCTGGCCGACGACCAGCACGTGCTGGTCGCCTCGGTCACCGGGATCCCGGACGCCCGCACGGTCGCCAAGCGGATCGCCGACTCCGTCACCGCCGAACCGGTCGACGTCCACGGCGAGCTGCGGTTCGGCCCGCTGCCGGCGGGGCTGGCCGAACGGTCGGCCGCGGTGACGGGAACCGGCCCCGGCGACGCGCACACCGCGCTGACCGCGGCCGACCCGGCCCGGCCGGCCATCCCCGTGGTGCGGGTCACCGCCGGCGCGGGCGCCCCCCGGCTGACCGGAGCCGCGCCGGTGACCGTCCGCGGCGGCGAGGGCCTCTTCGCGGCGCCGCAGAACGGGCGGGACGCGCTGGTCGCGGTCCGGCTGCCGTCGGGGCGCTGGCTGACGGTTTCCGGGGCGCTGCCGGAGGCCGAGCTGATCGCCGTCGCGAACGGCGTCCAGCCCGACCCGGCACCCGACTACCGCTGGCTCGGGCGGCCTACCAGTTGATCATCGGGAACCAGATGATCCCGAGCCTGCCCAGCACGCGGACGTCCCAGTAGAGCAGCGTGAACGTGCCGCCGACGAGCAGGGCCACGCCGGTCACGGTCGCGATCCGCGCCGGTTTCGCGGCCAGCCAGCGCTGCACGCGCCCGCCCGTGGCCCGCGTGAGGATCAGGAACAGCACCGCCATGACGACGATGTTGCCGAGCGACTGGAGGGCGAACGCGGCGGCGCCGTAGAGGACGTTGTGCTGCTCCGCGGCGCTGCGGAACATGACCCGGAAGAGCGGGTACGGCCGTCCGATGAGGAATCCGCCGATGAGCGCGCCCATCAGCACCAGCGGCGCCGCGGGGTGGCGGCGGGTGAAGCCCTCGAAGGGGTTGCGGAGGATGCCGAGGGCGATCAGGCCCATCAGCAGGAAGACCAGGCCGACGACGCCGAAGGCGATCATGGACTGCACGCTGCGCGGGGAGAGGCCGGTGGTCTTCGCGGTGTCGAACTGCGGCATCCGCGTGCCGACGAGCGCGACGATCACCCCGTAGACGACCGAAACGGTGAGCATGCCGGCGGCGATCCAGCCGAGCGGCTTGAGCGCGCTGCGCTTCTCCCCCGCCTGGTCACCGACCAGCGGCGCGACCGCGCCGAAGGCGGCGATGTTGCAGGCGGTGAACGACCCCGCCAGGCCGGAGACGAACGCGAAGAGCGTCCCGGCGAGGACGCTGCTGATCGGGGTGGCCTTCGCGTCGTAGCCGAGGAGTCCGTTCGCGACACTGTCGCCGATCACGGAGTCGACGAAGGGCGCCGACCAGATGGCGGTCAGCACGAACCCCGCCACGACGGCGGTGAGCGCGATGACGGCCCGGCGCGCGGGATAGGGCCCGGCGCCGAAGAACCCTGCTTGTGGATGAACCGGTATTTGCTGTCCGACCGCCATCGATGCCCTCCAGAGTGCGGGAATGCAGCCCCGAAAGCGTTGCAGGTGGGAGTGTTGAAACGCGTGGGCCAGGCGTGTGGGATTTCGCGGCCGAAAAGCCTAGGCATTTTTCACACCGGTTACGGTGGGCCATGACCTTCCCCGGCAGCGCCGCCTGGCGCCACGAAGACGCCCGCACCGGCTTCGAAGTGGCCCGGTTCCGGCGCCACGAAGGCGGCTGGCTCGTCGAAGGCGCCACGACCGCCGTGGAGGACGGCGTCGCGTGGGCGGTGCGCTACTCCCTCGTCGTGGGTCCACAGTGGACGCTGCGGTCGGCGCGGATCACCGGCCTCGGTGCGCGGGATCTGGAGATCGAAGCCGACGGCCGCGGGCACTGGCGGCTCGACGGGCGGCCCGCGCCGCACCTGGACGGCTGCCTCGACCTCGACCTCGAGGCGTCCGCGATGACGAACACCTTCCCGGTGCACCGGCTCGCCCTGCCGGTGGGCGGCCGGGCCGAGGCGCCGGCCGCCTACGTCCGCGCGGCCGATCTCGGCGTCGACCGGCTCGAGCAGACCTACGAGCACCTGGCGCCGGGGCGGTACGGCTACGCGGCGCCCGCGTTCGGCTTCGCCTGCGTCCTCGAATACGACGACACGGGCCTGATCACCCGCTATCCCGGCATCGCCGTCCGCCACCCGGCTACGGTGGGCCCATGACCTCCGAGACCGACCGCCTCGCCGCCGAGCGCTACGTCGTCCTGACCACTTTCCGGCGCGACGGGCGGGCCGTGCCGACCCCGATCTGGGTGGCCGGCCGCGACGGCGAACTGGTGCTGTGGTCGGAGCGCGCGGCCGGCAAGGTCAAGCGCATCCGCAACGACGGCCGGGTCGAGGTCCAGGCCTGCGACGTCCGCGGGCGGAAGACGCACGGCGCGAAGGTCTCCGGCCAGGCCCGGCTGCTGGACACCGCCGGGACCGAACAGGTCCGGCGGGCGATCGCCCGCAAGTACGGCATCGTCGGGCGCGTCACGATGTTCTTCTCGAAGCTGCGCGGCCCGCAGGACCGGACCGTCGGCATCGCGGTCAAAGTGGACGGCTGAAGCTGCGGAAACCCCGCCGCAGGTAGTTCGGCAACGCGTTCGGGTGATCGAGGGTCGAGGTGTGCAGCCAGACACGCCGCGTCCCGCGCAACGCCACGGCGCGAGGCCTCCGGCCAGACCCCGGCTGCTCGACGCCGCCGGGACCGAACAGGTCCGGCGGGCCATCGCCCGCGAGGACCGGACCGTCGGCATCGCGGTCAAAGTGGACGGCTGAAGCTGCGAAAACCACGCCGCAGGTAGTTCGGCAACGCGTTCGGGTGATCGAGGGTCGAGGTGTGCAGCCAGACGCGCCGCGTCCCGGGCGACTCCCACGCGTCGGCGACGACCAGGGTGAGCGCGAACCCGCCGAGTCCTTTGCCGACGAACTCCGGCACCAGGCCGAACGTGGTGATCTCGACGTCGTTCCCGGGCTGCGGCTCGAAATCCGCGGCGCCGGCGACCTCACCGCAGTACTCGATGAGCCGGTATTCCCGGCGCGGCGCGGCGAGCCAGCGATCCCATTCTTCGGCGCCGCGGGACGCGCTCGGCCACCGGTGGGGCGTCCCGATCCGGACGTGCAGGTCGCGGATCAGCGGCCCCGGCCGGGTGGTCCGCAGCGCCACGCCCTCGACGGGCGGAGCGGCGTTGAGCTGATCGGCGGCGGTCATTTCGAGCTGCGTGATGATCTCCTCCACCCGCGGCAACCTACGACTCCCAGCCCCGGCTGTCAGCCGCTTTTCGGCCTCAAGCGGCGGCGCGCAAGGCCGCCGCCAGCGCGGCCGAGTCGTGGTCCGGCCCGCAGCCCTCGACCAGGATCAGGTCACCCGGGATGT
This sequence comes from Amycolatopsis sp. NPDC051716, assembly GCF_040681595.1. Classification (NCBI taxonomy): domain Bacteria; kingdom Bacillati; phylum Actinomycetota; class Actinomycetes; order Pseudonocardiales; family Pseudonocardiaceae; genus Amycolatopsis; species Amycolatopsis sp. NPDC051716. Next base: position 229,063 of record NZ_JBFAZA010000006.1, read on the forward strand.
GGTCCGCGCGCAGGGAGAGGATCTCGCGGTAAGCGGGCGAGCCGTACCACTCGCGGGCCACGGCGAGGCTCGGGAACTCGATGAGCACGAGGCCGCCGGGCCAATCGCCTTCGACGACCTGCACCGGGGCGCCGTGCACGAGGAACTTGCCGCCGTACGGGTCGAGCGTCGCCTGGATCCGCTCCAGGTACTGGAAAACCTCTTCCGGCAGCACGGCGGGCGGGCGCAGGTGGGCGAGTCCGTAGGCGGTCATGACGGTCCTTCCGGTTGTCCTTGTCCTGGAAGGAATCCTGGCCGCTCGCCGGCATGGCGTCGATTACCCCGGAGGTAAGGGCTGCCCGGCCAGCAGGCGGTCCACCAGCGCCGTGACGAGATCGTGGCGCTGCTCGTCGGTGAACAGGTCCGGCAGCGTCAGCCGTTCCATGATCAGCCAGTTCAAGGCCAGCCACAGCAGGACCACCGTCGTGCCGTCGCCGGGCAGGCCGGCCTTCTCGTGGTATTCGACGTTGAAGTCGACGTCCGCGCGGATGCGCCGGGTCAGCACCTCCCGCAGTTCCGGCCGGCGCGCGGCTTCGAGCCGCAGTTCCAGTAAGGCCAGGAACCCCGTCGGGAACGCGGCCACGCGGTCGACGAGGTCGTGCATCAGCTCGGCGACGCGGGCCCGGTCGCGCGGCCCCTCGAGGCCGCCCGCGAGCACCGCGTCGTCCACCAGCCGCTCGTAGACCCGCTCCCCCGCGTGCTTGAGGATTTCGCCGCGGCTGGAGAAGTAGTTGGAGGCCGTGCCGACCGGGACGCCGGCCTGCTGGTCGACGGCGCGGAAAGTGAGCCCGCGCGCGCCTTCGCCGGCGAGGACCTCGATCGCGGCGTCGAGCAGCGCCGCGCGCCGCTGGGGGTTGCGTCGCACCATGACGTGCACCTCACTCCGGTCAGCACCACTTCGCGCAAAGTACTACATCCGGAGTTTCGGCCGGGTTACCGTCCGGCCTGCCGCTCCCGCGTCGCCGCCCGGATCTCTTCCGACGCTTCGCGGTACGCCGGCGCCGCCCGGGCGAAGTAGTCGAACAGCACCTCCTGCTGCTCCGGCGAGTACCGGCCGATGACCTCGGCGATCCGCCCGCGCGCCGGCCCGACAATCGCCTCGACGGCGGCGAGCGCGTCCGGCACCGGCTCGACCACCACCTTGCGCCGGTCGGCCGGGTCGGCCGCGCGGCGGACGTAGCCGGCCCGCTCCAGCCGGTCGATCAGCCGGGTCGTCGCGCCGGTGGTGAGGCCGGTGCGCGCGGACAGCTCACCCGAGGTCAGCGAGCCTTCCAGGTCCAGGAGGCTGAGCGCGTACCACTCGGTGGCGTGCAGCCCGGCCGCCTCCGCGCCGGCCAGGCCGTGCAGGCCCACCGCGTCCAGGTACCGCCGGAAAACCACGTGCCGCTCGCTTGCCACCGGTTCCTCCTCGTGGTTAATATCTGCATGCGTGCAGATACTGCACATGTGAAGCTAAGTATAGGAGACCACCATGATGACCACCGACCGGACAGCCGTCACCGCCGTGCTCGACTCGCTCGCCGACGCGTGGGGCCGGGGCGACGCCGACGCCTACGGCGCGCACTTCACCGAAGAAGCGACGTACGTGACTTTCGTCGGCACGCGGTATTCCGGCCGCGACGACATCGCCGGCAGCCACCGCGTCCTCTTCGAAAAGTTCCTCAAGGGCACCAAGCTCGCGCACGAGGTCCTCGACGTGCAGTTCCTCGGCGCGGACGTCGCGGTCGTGAGCACCAGCGGCGACACCTACAAGGGCGACGCGCCGAAGAAGCTGTCCAAGGTCCAGACGTACACGCTGGTCCGCGACGGCGGCCGGTGGCTCGTCGCGGCGTTCCACAACACGCAGCGGAAGCCGCTGATGGAACGCGTCTCGTTCGCGTTCGCGCCGGAAACGAAGCCGAAGCGGTGAAGGCGCTGGTGACGGGGGCGAGCGCGGGCATCGGCCGGGCGCTCGCCACGGCGCTGGCCGAGGCGGGCTACGCGGTGACGGCCGTGGCCCGCCGCGAAGACCGGCTCGCCGGCCTCATGGCGGACCTCGGACCGGGCCACGACCACCTGGCCGCGGACCTCGCCACCCCCGAGGGCCTGCGGGTCACCGCCGAGCGGTTGACCGGGCCCTACACGCTGCTGGTGAACAACGCGGGCCTCGCGGTCCACGGCGGCTTCGCGGAAACCTCGCTCGAAGACTCCCTCGCCGTCATGGACCTCAACTGCCGCGCGGTGGTGACGCTGGCCCACGCCTTCCTCGCCCGGGCGCGGCCGGGTGCCGCACTGGTGAACGTTTCCTCGACGCTGGGGTTCACGCCCAAACCGGGCCTCGGCGTCTACAGCGCCAGCAAGGCGTTCGTGACGTCGTTCTCGGAAAGCCTGTGGCACGAGCAGAAAGCCCGCGGCGTGCACGTGCTGGCGCTGTGCCCGGGCGTGACCACGACCGAATCGCAGGACGCGGACGGCGTTCCGTCGTTTCTCGTGCAGACACCGGAAGACGTCGCGGCGCGGGCCCTCCGCGCGGTACGCCGCCGCGAAGGACCCACGGTCGTGTCCGGGCGGCCGAACGCCGTGTTCACCGCGGCCGCCGGGCTGCTGCCGCGCCGGACCGCGGTGTCGCTCCTCGGCTAGAGCTTCGCGACCGCGGCAAGGGCCTCCGGCAGCGTGAACGCGCCGGCATAGAGCGCCTTGCCCACGATGGACCCCTCGACCCCATCGGACGCCAAGCCCGCCAACGCGACGAGGTCGGCCACGCTCGACACCCCACCGGAAGCGATCACCGGCGCGTCCGTGCGGGCGACGACGTCACGCAGGAGCTCGAGGTTCGGGCCGCGCAGCGTGCCGTCCTTGCTGACGTCGGTGACGACGTAACGGGACGCGCCGTCGCGGTCGAGGCGCTCCAGGACGTCCCACAGGTCGCCGCCGTCGGAGGTCCAGCCGCGGGCGGAAAGCCGGTGGCCGGCCTCGGTGATCCGCACGTCGAGACCGATCGCGACGCGGTCGCCGTACTCGCCGATGACCCGGCTGGTCCACTCCGGGTCCTCGAGCGCGGCGGTGCCGAGGTTGACCCGCCGGGCCCCGGTGTCCAGGGCGGCCTTCAGGGACGCGTCGTCGCGGATGCCGCCGGAGAGCTCGACCTGCACGTCGAGCCGGCCGACGACCTCGGCGAGCAGCTCGCGGTTGCTGCCCTTGCCGAAGGCGGCGTCGAGGTCGACCAGGTGGATCCACTCGGCGCCGTCGCGCTGCCAGGCCAGCGCAGCCTCCAGCGGGCTGCCATAGGAGGTCTCGGTGCCGGCCTCGCCCTGGACGAGTCGCACGGCCTGGCCATCGGCCACATCAACGGCGGGAAGGAGCGTGAAAGTCACGCGGCTCACTCTAGGGCGGAGACCCGGATCACCCGGTCAGAGGGTCGCCAGCCAGTTGCGCAGCAGCTGCGCCCCGGCGTCACCGGACTTTTCCGGGTGGAACTGGGTGGCCCACAGCGGCCCGTTTTCGACCGCGGCGACGAAGTCCTCGCCGTGGTGGGCCCAGGTGACCTTCGGTTCCTGCCCGGCCAGGCCGTCGAGCTCCCACTTGCGCGCGGCGTAGGAGTGCACGAAGTAGAACCGCTCCTCGGGGTCGAGACCGGCGAAGAGCTGCGAGTCCGCGGGCGCGCGCACGGTGTTCCACCCCATGTGCGGCAGGACGTCGGCGTGCAGCCGGTCGACGACCCCGGGCCACTCCCCGGTGCCTTCGGTCTCCTCGCCGTGCTCGACGCCGCGGGAGAACAGGATCTGCATGCCGACGCAGATGCCGAGCACCGGCCGCCCACCGGCCAGCCGCTTCCCGATGATCCGGTGCCCCTGCACGTCCAGCAGCCCCGCCATGCAGGCGGAGTAGGCACCGACGCCGGGGACGACCAGGCCGTCGGCTTCGACGGCGGCATGCGGGTCGGCGGTGACCTCGACATCGGCCCCGGCGCGCGCCACAGCGCGTTCGGCGGAGCGGAGGTTGCCGGAACCGTAGTCGAGGATCACCACACGAGACACGCCACCCAGCGTAGCCGTCGCCCTCAGCGGCGCTCGAAGGAATAGACGTCGGTCACCGTGTTGCAGGGTGACGGCGGCACGACCTCGACGCGCAGCACGCCGTCGTCGTAGTCGACGCCTTCCGGCGTGAAGGTGCCCGTGCAGGTGCTGACCAGCGGAACCTGGCCGATCTCGTGGACCCGGGCGGGCACGTCGCGGCCGTTCAGCGGACGCGCGAGGTCGATCTGCAGGAGCTGCAGGTTCGTCGGGTACAGGTCGTTGTACGGGTCGCTGGTCGCGCAGATCAAGCGCGTCGCGCCGACGAAGTCACAGCCCTGGGCACTGCGGATGTGGTGGTCGAGGTGGATGCGGGCGGCGACCGGGAGGTCGCCGGCCACCTTCGGGCCGCGCGGGTTCAGGAAGGGCGTCGGGGAGACGAAGAGGCGGTCGACCTCCCCGAGCGGGCCGGAGACGAGCCACTGGCCGTCGGGCGTGGCCGCGACCTGGGCGTTCGCGTTGGCGGCCGGCTCGTCGGGCTGCAGCGGGTGGACGAACTCCGTCGTCGTCCCGTCCGGCTTGGTGACCAGGTACATCTTCGTGGCCGGCGTCGGCGTGCGGGTGTCCTGGTAGACGTCGAAGACGTACCCGCGCAGCGAATCGGGGTCGCCGACGTGGCCCCAGCCCTCGTCCTTGAGCGGCTGCGGGATGGTGGCGCCGTTGCGGTAGACGATCTCGGGGGCGTGGCCGGGCAGCCGGAGTGTCGCGAGGCCCTCGCCGCTGATCCGGTTCTCGGCGGTGGTGTGGCCGATCTGCTGCCAGCGGGTGCCGTGCGCGGTGGCGACGCCGGTGGCGGCGAGCAGGGTGGCGGTGGTGAGGGCGAGCAGACTTGCCGTCCGCAGTGCGCGCATGTGCGCTCCTGGTGGTCGAGGCCTTGGCGGCGGCGACGTCATCCTGCCACAGAGCGCGCGCCGGCCGGAAAGATCTTGAAGAAATCCGTTTGACCGTCCCGCTCCCCGGGTATCACTTCACCCGATCGTGTGCGCTCAGCCCGGCACGACCGGACGCCAGGGAGGCGAAGATGGCCGAGGACGATCTGCTGTCCCAGATGCTGCACGCCTGGCGTGACGACATCGAGAGCGTGCCGTTTCCGCAGTTCAGCGAGCTGCTGATCCCCCGCCAGCAGACCCGCCCGCGGTGCTCGCCGAGCACGTCTGCTGCCCGCGTGACGAACGCCACGCGGAGAACAGACGCCTGACTGTGGTTTCCTGCGGGAGCCGCATCGACGCGTCCCCGGGAGCCCATCATGAGTCGCACCCCTGACCCGCACGACTTTCTCGACCTCGACGCCGGGCTCGCCGAAGAGGAACGCGCCATCCGCGACGCCGTCCGCGCGTACGCGAAGGACCACCTCCTGGACCACGTCGCCGACTGGTACGAAACGGGCGCGCTGCCCGCGGCGGAGCTGGCGAAGGGCTTCGGCTCGCTCGGCCTGCTCGGCATGCACCTGGAGGGCTACGGCTGCGCCGGCACGAGCGCCATCGCGTACGGCATCGCGTGCCGTGAGCTGGAGGCCGTCGACTCGGGCCTGCGCAGCTTCGTCTCGGTGCAGGGCTCGCTGGCGATGTACGGGATCCACAAGTGGGGCAGCGAAGAGCAGCGGCAGGAGTGGCTGCCGCGGATGGCCACCGGCGAGGCGCTGGGCTGCTTCGGCCTGACCGAGCCGGACGCGGGCAGCGACCCCGGTTCGATGCGGACCCGCGCGGTGCGCGACGGCTCCGACTGGGTGCTCTCGGGCACGAAGATGTGGATCACCAACGGAACCGTCGCCGACGTCGCGGTCGTCTGGGCGCAGACCGACGACGGCATCCGCGGCTTCGTCGTCCCGACGTCGACGCCGGGCTTCACCGCGAACGAGGTCAAGCACAAGCTGTCGCTGCGCGCGTCCCTGACGGCGGAACTGGTCCTCGACGGCGTCCGGCTGCCGGCATCGGCGGCGTTTCCCGAGGTCCGCGGGCTGCGCGGGCCGCTGTCCTGCCTCAACGAAGCCCGCTACGGCATCCTGTTCGGGGTCGTCGGCGCGGCGCGCGCGTGCTACGAAGCCGCGTTGGACTACACGCTCTCGCGGTCGCAGTTCGGGAAGCCGCTCGCCGGGTTCCAGCTGACCCAGCGCAAGCTCGCCGACCTGCTCGTCGAGGTCAACCGCGCCGGCCTGGTGGCGCTGCAGATCGGGCGGCTCAAGGACGCCGGCGCCCTGCACCACAACCACGTCAGTTTCGGGAAGCTGGCGAACGTCCGGTCGGCGCTGGACGTGGCCCGCACCGCGCGTTCGATGCTCGGCGCCAACGGGATTTCGCTGGAGTACCCGGTGATGCGGCACATGGCGAACCTCGAGACGGTGCTGACGTACGAAGGCACCGAGGAGATGCACGCGCTGTCCCTCGGCCAGGCGGTCACGGGGCTGGCGGCGTTCCGGTGACCGGTTTTTGTCGGTGGTGCCCGCTAGCTTCTGCACCATGACTTCTTCCGAGCCTTTCTCCGACTTCGAAACCGTGGTGGAGCTGCGGCGCTACACCCTGCACCCCGGTCGGCGCGACGAGCTGATCGAGCTGTTCGAGCGCGAGTTCGTCGAGCCGCAGGAGGCCGCGGGCGCGCATTTGTTCGGGCTGTTCCGCTCGCGGGCATCCCCGGACGAGTTCGTGTGGTTGCGCGGCTTCCGCTCGATGGCCGAGCGCAAGGCGGCCCTGGAGCAGTTCTACTTCGGCCCGGTCTGGAAGGAGCACCGATCGGCGGCGAACGAGACGATGATCGACTCCGACAACGTGCTGTTGCTGCGCCCGGTCCGCCGCGGCCTGGCATCCCCACCATCGGGAGCGGGCCTGCACGTGACGGTGTCGTCGCCGGCGTCCCCACCGGAGTCGGCGTTCGCGGCGTTCGAGACGGAGCCGGCTCCCAACACGTTCCCGCAGCTACCGGTCCGCACGGACGGCCCGTTCTCGGTGTGGTTCAGCCGGGTGGCCACGGATTCCTCGTTCGAGCTCGTCCCGACTTCGCGGTCACTGATCCGCTGAAAGGAGTCCGATGAGCCCAGTGGGGTAGAGGATCTTGCTGCCGTCCCGGAACTCGCGGACGTCGACCCACCGCGCGGTGGCGGGGTCGTCGAGGATCTTCATCTCGTCGCGCTGGTAGAAGCTGTCATCGACGAACTCGGCGGTGAAGACGAAGGCGATCTCGTGCCCGGGCCGATCACGCCAGGTGAAGACGTTCTCGAGCACCCCGAGCCGAGCACCGACCTTGATCTCGGCACCGAGCTCTTCGCCGAACTCGCGCACGAGGGCATCTTTGCTGCCCTCGCCGAACTCGACCCCGCCCCCGAGCGGCCGGTAGTAGGTCTCGCCTTTGAAATCGTCACGCCCTTCGAAGACGAGCAGCGCATCGTCACGCCAGATGATCCCGAGCGCGAGCGGCCGGATTGTGAGCCCCATGGGCATCACCGTAGCGGTTCCTGCGTGAGCAGTTCCGCGAGTCCTTCCGGTCGAAGCTTCTCCGTTCCCGCGACGAAGTCCCGCACCGGATGCCAGCGCGCCCCGCCGAGGTCTTCGACGCCATAACGGGCGGGGTCGGCGAGCGTGGCCCGGTAGAGCAACACGATCTGATGGCCTCGGCGCCCGTCGACGACCGGGTGGTTCTCCACCGCACCGAAGGCCGTCAGGCCGGTCAAGGCCCCCAGCGTCGGCCGGACCTGGCGTTTCAGCGCGTCCTCGGCGAGCTCACCGAAGTTGATCACACCGCCCGGAGGGCGCCACACGCTGCCCCCGGCCGCTTCGTCTCTTTCCTCACACACGAGGAGCTTCCCGTCGTGCTCGACAAGACCGAGCACCAGCGGCTGCACGACACGAGGCTCCGCGGACCCCTCCCGGTCACCGCGGCGGAGCCGGCTCCAAAGCGACCATGCCGCCACGGCCACGACCACCAGGGCCCAGCCCGGCCCGAACGCGCCGGCCGCGGCGACGGAGACGATCACCAACACGGGCCAGAGCCAGGGTGAAAGCACCTTCACCACCTCCTCACCGCTGGTCGACTCCGCCCGCATGCTGGCCTACGATGGTCCGATCCTGGCGGGCGGGGGTGGGAGACGTGCGAGCGCTGCGGCTCATCCGTCGGATCGCGATGTTCACCTCTTATCCGCCCCAGTCGTTGCCCGGCTGGGAAGAAAAGATCAGGCAGAAGAAGGTCAAGTGCCCCCGCCGAGGATGCAAGACGACGCTTGAACTCGTCGACGGCGAACCGTACTGCCCCACCTGCGCGCAGGCCGTCAAGCTCACCGATGGCGGACCTGCCAAGTGACCTCACCGTCGATCGCCGACACGGCGGTTTCCCTCGGCGGGCGGATCGGCCGGTACTTCAGCATCGTCAGCGTGCTGCCGTCGCTGTTCCTGGTTGCGTGGACGACCGCACTGGTGGCGAGCGACTCCTGGCACACCGAGCCCGATCTGCCTCTGATGGTTCACCGTCTGGGCAACTTGAACCTCGTGTCGATCGCCTGGCTTCTGCTGCTCACCACCGTGGCGGCGTTGTTCCTCCATCCGCTGCAGCTGGGCATGACCCGGCTCCTGGAAGGCTACTGGGGTAGTTCGCCGGTGGCGGTCAAGCTGTTGGGCGCGCGGATCGCCCACTACCGACGGCGACGGCAACGCTTGCGCGAACGGGAAGGCGAGCTGACCGATCTCTTCGACCGCCGCATGAAGATTCTGCTGATCCAAAAGTACTTCCGCGATGTACTCGAAAAACGTTCCGATGCCGTCCACCCGGCGAATTTCGACGACGAGCTCGCCGAGAGCAGTGAACGCTGGATGCTCAGGAGCGACCAGGGACACGGACTGGGCGGGCTGAACGCCGCGCTCGACGAGGTCGAGACCGCGAAAAGCCGTTACCCGGAGCCTCCCCGCATGATGCCCACCCGCCTGGGCAATGCGTTGCGTCAAGCCGAGGACTCCATCGGCAAGCAGTACGGGCTGAGCGCGATCCGGACCGCGCCTCTGCTGGCGCTGATCGCGCCGGAGCTGGACCGGAGCTACCTCATCGACAGCCGTCAGCAAATGGACACTTCGATCAGGCTCTGTGTGGTGGCCTTGCTGGCCACCTTGGAGACGGTTGCTTGCCTGTTCACCGACGGCTGGTGGCTGCTGACCTCGCTCGTCCCCTACTGCCTGGCTTACATCGCTTACCGCGCCGCGGTCGCAGCCGCCGACGATTTCATGACCGTCGTTCGCTCGGTTCTGGACCTGAACCGCTTCAAGCTCTACGAAAGCATGCACATCCGCCTTCCGGTGAGCACGGACGACGAGCGCAGGGTCAACGCGAAACTGATGAACCTGCTCCGCGGAAATCCCGAAAACCTCCGCTACAAGCATCCCGCCGCCGGCACCCCCAGCGCCGGCGACACTCCGCCTACTCCCCCAAAAACTCCCTGATCGCCAATCCCAGCGACCCGGCATCCAGCCCATGAGCCAGATCGTGGTCCCCGATCTCCCCGTACGTCCGCACCTCCACATCCCGCCGCACCCCGAGCGCCTTCAACCGGTGCGGCACGTCCGAAAGCGCCTCCGCCACCCACGAAGAAGACGTCCCCGCCAGGTACGGCTCCACCAGCACGACGGAAGCCGAAGACGAAAGCACCGCCGACCGCAAACCGGCCGCGTCGAACGGCCGGATCGTCGAGGCGTACAGCACCGTCACGTCCAGGCCCGCCGTCGCGCGTAGGACGCGGTCCAGGACCGGGCCCACCGCCACCACCACGCCGTCCGCGCCGGCACGCAAGCGGGTGAACCCCACGCCCAGGTGCGGGGAAGCGTTTTCCTGCGCCGAAAGCCGCAGGTACACGCGGCCGTCACCCGGGATGGACTCCAGGAGCAGCCGGCGTGCCTCCTCCGGGTGCCCCGGCACGTGGACCGTCCAGGCCGGCAGGGAATCGATCAGTGCGACGTCGGCCGGGGACTGGTGGGTGCGGCCCGCCGTCGACATGTCGTACGACGCGCCCCACGACACCAGGACGCCGCCCACCTCCTGGTGCGAGAAGTCCAGCTTGATCTGCTCGAAAGCGCGCTCCACCAGGAACGACGGGAACGTGTGCACGATCGGCCGCAGGCCCGCGAGCGCCAGCCCGGCGCCCGTGCTGACCAGCAGCTGCTCGCGGATCCCGACGTTGATCACCCGGTCCGGGTGCCGCCGCGCGACGCCTGCGAGCTGCGCGGCCGAGATGTCGGCCAGCACGACCGCGACGTCCGGGTCGGCGTCGATGATCCGTTCGGTGGTGGCGAGGAAGGTTTCCCGCATCGGCATCGGGTTCAGCCCTTCGGTTCGACGACGGCGACCACGGCCAGCGGCCGGCCGGGGTGGGTGGTGGTGAAGGCCTCGTACAGCGCGTCGTGGTCGCGGCCGGACACCGTGCGCGTCTCCCAGCCTTCGACGGCGAAGCGGCGGGCGATGCCACCCGGCCAGCCGCGCGTCGACGACCGGTTGTCGATCACCACCGTGGTCAGGTTTTCGAGGCGGTCCCGCGCCGCGACGACGATCGCCTCGTGGTTCGAGCCCTCGTCCAGCTCGGCGTCGCCGACGAGCGTCACGACCTTCGCGCTCGTCAGGCCGCGGGCGCGCAGGCCCAGCGCGGTGCCGAACGCGATCGGCAGGCCGTGGCCGAGGGAGCCGCTGGAGATTTCGACGCCGGGGATGCGGCGCCGGTCGGGGTGGTAGCCGAGCCGCGACGCCGGGCCGGACCACGTCGGCAGCTCGGCCTCGGCGATGAAGCCTTTCGCGGTGAGCACGGCGTAGTACGCCATCGGCCCGTGCCCCTTGGACAACAGGAACCGGTCGCGGCCGGGCTCGCGGAAGTTCTCGGGCGTGACGTCGAGCACGCGGTCGTAGAGCACCCACAGCACGTCCAAAGTGGACTCCGCGGCGGCGCTGTGCTTTTCGTCGCCGGTCATCAGCGATATCAGCCGGGGCAGGTGGGCGTAGCCCGGCGCGGTCACAGTGGTCATGACCCGACGATGCAACCTCGACTAAACTCGAAGTCAAGGATAGCCTGAGCTGGTGACCAGGCTCGCTGAACATCTCAGCATCGGACAAGTGGCGGAACGCAGCGGGGTTCCGCACACGGCACTGCGGTTCTACGAGGAGAAGGGGCTGATCAGTTCGGAGCGGTCGGCGGGCAACCAGCGCCGGTACCCGCGTTCGGTGCTGCGCCGGATCGCGTTCATCCGCGCCGCGCAACGGGTCGGGCTCTCGCTCGAGGACATCAGCTCGGCGCTGGCCACGCTGCCGGCGGAGCACGCCCCGACGAAGGCGGACTGGGGCCGCCTGTCCCGCGACTGGCAGCACGAGCTCGACGCGCGCATCGACGCCCTGCAGCGGCTTCGCGACCGGCTCACCGGCTGCGTCGGCTGCGGCTGCCTTTCCCTGCGAAGCTGCGCGTTGTACAACAACGACGACGAGCTGGCCCGCTTCGGGCCGGGCGCGAGCAAGCTGCGTCCCGCGGTCGAGGGCGGCATCTAAACCGCTTGCGCCCGGGGAGCATGCTGGGAAGGCAATGAACGAAAGAGAACTGATCCGCATCTCGAAGCGGCTGTCGCGGCACCTCCGCCACGACCCCGCCACCCTCGGCCTCACGCTCACCCCCGGCGGCTGGGTCCCCGTCGACGCGCTCGTGCGCGCCCTCGCGATCACCCGCGCGGAGCTCGACGAAGTGGTCGAGAAGAACAACAAGCGCCGCTTCGCCTTCGACGAAACCGGAACGCGCATCCGCGCGAGCCAGGGCCACAGCGTCACGGTCGATCTGGGCCTCCCGGACGCCACCCCGCCGGACGTGCTCTACCACGGCACGGTGGCGAAGTACCTCGACGCGATCTTCCGCGAAGGCCTGCGCCCGATGAACCGCCACGCGGTCCACCTCTCGGCCACGGTGGAAACGGCCGCAATCGTCGGCGCCCGCCGCGGCAAGCCGGCGATCCTCCGGGTCGACGCCGCCGCGCTGGCCGCGGAAGGTCACGCGTTCCAGGTGAGCGCGAACGGAGTCTGGCTGACCCCCTCGGTCCCCCCGCACCACCTCGCCCGCCTCACCTGAGCCGTGTCGTCCCGCCAATCACGCGTGTCGCCCCTCCAATCACGCGTGTCGACCGCCCAATCACGCGAGATGCCCCGCTGATCACGCGAGTTCCGCCGCCGTTCACACGATCCGACCCTCCAGGTACGCGAACCGACCGTCCAAGTACGCGAACTCGCGTGATTGCCGGGTCGACGCACGTGATTCAAGGGTCGACTCGCGTGACTGCCGGGTCGACACACGTGATTCAAGGGTCGACTCGCGTGATTGGAGGGTCGACTCGCGTACCGGGAGGGTCGGGCGTTAGAGCGCGGGGACTGGGGTGGTGGCTCGACGGCGGGGACGGCCGAGGAGGCGGCGGCCCACGTCGAGCAACTCCACGCGCAGCTCTTCGCCGCCGAGGGCGGCCAGGTCCGGGGAGCCGCCCGCCATGGCGATGCCCGTCAACGTCACCAGGGCGTTGACGCGGGCCGTCGTGTCCGGGTCGGGGCCCGAGAGGATGTCCAGCAACGCCTGGCCGAAGCCCTCCATGCCGCCGTGGGCCGACTTCTCGATCGCGCGGGCGATGCCCGGGTCGCTCGAAAACAGCGCCACCAGCGCGCGGTGGCGGATCACCAGGTCGACGAACCCCTCCAGCAGCAGGTCCACCTGCGCGCCCCGGCGCTTCTGCGCTGCGGCCCGGCGGACCAGCTCGTCCAGGTCGCGGACGCCCGGCTCGGCGACCGCCTCGGTGATCTCCGCCTTCGTCTTGAAGTGGTAGTACACAGCCGCCTTGGTGATGCCCAGCGCGTCGGCGATCATCTGCAGCGACGTGCCCTCGACCCCGTGTTCGGTGAACAGGCGCAGCGCGGTCTGCAGCAGTCGGGTCCGGGTGTCCTCGGCCGGGCCGGCGGTCATTCTTCCTCCTCAGCAGCCGTCGGAGCCTACGTCACGCCCTGTCGATCGGCAAACCGACTTACTAGCCGAACGGCTAGGGATAAACCTTGCTGTTCGGCAAGTCACATCCTTGCCGATCGGCTTGGACCTTCCCTTGCCGATCGGCTAGCTTGGGAAAGGACCTGATGGAGTGAACCAAGCCCGTTCGGGCGAAACGGAGCTGACTCGTGGCGACCTTCCTGTACCGGCTCGGCCGGTTTTCCTTCCGGCGCAGAGCGCTGGTCGCGGCCGTCTGGGCGGCGGTCCTGGTGGCATTGGGCCTGGGCGCGCTGACGCTGTCGGGTCAGCTGTCGAACTCGGTGACGATCCCCGGCACCGAGTCGCAGCGGGCGATCGACCAGCTCACCGAGAAGTTTCCGCAGGCCAACGCCGGTGGCGCCACCGCCCGCGTCGTCATCGAGGCCCCGGCCGGGACCACGGTGACCGACGCGAAGGGCAAGGCCGCCGTCGAAGCCCTGGTCGGGCAGCTGAAGACGGCGCCGAAGGTCGCCGCCGTGGTCGACCCGTTCCAGGTGCAGTCGATCTCACCCGATCAGCGCGTCGCGCTCGCTCAGGTCAGTTACGGAGCGAAGGCGTACGAGCTGACCGACGAGGACCGTCAGGCGCTCCTGGACACCGCGAACGCCGGACGCGCCGCCGGGTTCACCGTCGAGTTCGGCGGTGACGCCGTGCAGGGCGTGCCCGCGACCGGGGCCACCGAAGGCCTGGGCGTCGCGGTCGCCGCCGTCGTGCTGGTCATCACGTTCGGCTCGCTGCTCGCGGCCGGGATCCCGCTGCTCACCGCGCTGATCGGCGTCGGCACCGGCATGGCGGGCATCTTCCTCGCCTCCGGCTTCCTCGAGCTGAACTCGAACACCCCGGTCCTGGCGCTGATGATCGGCCTGGCCGTCGGCATCGACTACGCGCTGTTCATCGTCTCGCGCTACCGCCACGAACTGGGCATCGGCCGCGACCCCGAAGAAGCCGCCGGACGCGCCGCCGGCACCGCCGGGTCCGCCGTCGTGTTCGCCGGGCTCACCGTCATCATCGCGCTGGCCGGGCTCACCGTGATCGGCATCCCGTTCCTCGGCCAGATGGGCGTCGCCGCGGCCGTCACCGTCGCGGTCGCCGTGCTCATCGCCCTGACGCTGCTGCCCGCGATCCTCGGCTTCTCCGGAGCCCGGGTCGCCGGTAGCCGCATCCGGCTGCGCCGCAAGCCGGTCGAAACGACGCACGGCGAACGCTGGGCGCGGTTCGTCGGCCGCCACCGGATCCCGGTGCTGCTGGTCGCGCTGGCCGGGATGGCCGTCGTCGCACTGCCCGCGCTGAGCATGCAGCTCGGCCTGCCCAACGACAGCACGGCCGCGCCGGAGTCGACGCAGCACAAGGCGTACGAGATCGCGAGCCGCAGCTTCGGCCCCGGCTCGAACGGGCCACTGCTGGTCGTCGTCGACGTCTCTTCGAGCACGAACCGCCAGGCCGCCCTCGGCCGGGCCGCGGCCGACATCCAGAAGCTGCCGGACGTCGCCGCCGTCACGCCGCCGCGGGTCAACCAGACGGGTGACACCGCGCTGCTCACGGTGATCCCGAAGAGCGGACCGAGCAGCTCGCAGACCGAAGACCTGGTGGCCGCGATCCGCACCGAATCCGGCGCGCTGGAGACCGGGACGGGCGCGAAGCTGTCCGTCACCGGCCAGACCGCGGCGAACATCGACGTCTCCGAGAAGCTGTCGGACGCGATGCTGCCCTACCTGGCGCTGATCGTCGGGCTGGCGTTCGTGCTGCTGATGCTGGTGTTCCGCTCGGTGGTGGTGCCGCTGAAGGCGACGATCGGCTTCCTCGGCTCGGTCGCGGCGACGTTCGGCGCGGTGGTCGCGGTGTTCCAGTGGGGCTGGCTCACGGACCTGCTCGGCGTCGCCTCGACCGGCCCGATCATGAGCATGCTGCCGATCCTGCTCATCGGTGTCCTTTTCGGACTCGCGATGGACTACCAGGTGTTCCTGGTGACGCGGATGCGCGAGGAGCACGTCCACGGCGCGCAGCCGCAAGAAGCGATGGTCACCGGCTTCCGGCACGGCGCGCGCGTGGTGGTCGCGGCGGCCCTGATCATGATCAGCGTGTTCGCCGGGTTCGTGCTCGCCGAGTCGTCGCTGATCCAATCGATCGGCTTCGCCCTGGCGTTCGGCGTGCTGGTGGACGCGTTCGTGGTCCGCATGACGCTGGTGCCGGCGGTGATGTCGCTGCTCGGCCGCGGCGCGTGGTGGCTGCCGAAGTGGCTGGACCGGATCCTGCCGGACGTCGACGTCGAGGGCGAGAAGCTCACCAAGCACCTCGACGAGCCGGAGGAGCGGGAACTGGTCGGCGCGAGCCGCTGAGCTTGGTTGTCCACAACTCCGCGGGGTTGTGGACAACCAGGCTTCGGCCAGGGGGTTTGTCGGGCCCCACCGGTAGACTGGACTTGGGACGCCCCCCGGAGGGTGGGGGCATGCTTAGCCGCCCAGCTTGATCGCCCGGCGCAGGTCGTCGGCATACGCCTCCGGCTGTTCCCAAGCCGCGAAGTGGCCCCCGGCACGCCCGCCGCGCGGACTACCTCTTCACCGGCAACGAGAACCAACACCGTCTCCACGGCCTGCTCGACACCTGCCCCGGCACGAGATTCCCACCCACATCACCAGCGGCAACGGAGACAGCCGCAGCGAACGCTGCATCGTCCAGCTCGCACCCCCGAGCCCCGCACCGGACCTCCCACCACGCCCCCTCGCAACCTCGCCACCAGCACCCACCGCCAAGCCGGACACACCAACATCGCCCAAGCCCTCCGCCCCGGCGCCCGCAACCCTGCTCGGAAGCCCTTCCCATGCGGCCCAAAGACTTTGCCGGAACCTGCCGGGATGGGGCATGCTTAGCCGCCCAGCTTGATCGCCCGGCGCAGGTCGTCGGCATACGCCTCCGGCTGTTCCCAAGCCGCGAAGTGGCCCCCCGCAACATGCTCCACGTACTCACGGACGTTCAAGAACACCTCGGCGTAGCTCCGCGGCTCCGGTTTGCTGTCCCGCGGGAACACCGAAAGCACGGTCGGCGTCTCGACCCGGGCGGGCAGCGCCGCCGGTTCGGTGTACGTGGCGAACGACGTGCCGATCGTGCCGCTGACCCAGTAAGCCGTGACCCAGGTGAGCAGCTCGTCCACCGTGAACGCCCCCTCGTCGGACCACGACTCGAGCTTCTCGACGATCCACGCCGCGAGGCCGGCGGGTGAGTCGCCGAGGGCGACGGACAGGGTGTTCGGCCGCGTCGACTGCTCGGCGATGTAGCCGCCCTCGGCCCGGAACCACTGACCCGCCCGGGCTAGGTAGGCCGCCGCGTCGGGTGCAAGCTCTGCCGGATCCACTGTGAGGGCGCGCTGGGGCGCGACGTTCGTCAGGTGCAGGGCGGCCACCCGGTCCGGGTGCTCGCCCGCGAGGATCTCCGCCACGGTGCCGCCCACATCGCCGCCGGACAGCGTGTACCTCGGGTAACCGAGCTCGGCGAGGGCGGCCGCGATGATCCCGGCCATCCGCCCGGCCGACATCCCGGGCGTGGTGAGCGGCGCCGCGAAGGGGAAGCCCGGCAGCGCGGGCACCACCACGTGCGCGTCCGCGAGCAGCGGCAGGAGGCGCTCGAACCGCAGCACCGAGTCCGGCCAGCCGTGCAGCAGCACGACGACCGGCGCGCCCGGGTCCGCGGACCGCTGGTGGACGACCCGCAGCTCAGCACCGCCCGCTCGCACCGTCACCCAAGGCAGGTCGCCGATGCGGCGCTCGTGCACTGCCCAGTCGTACCCGTTCGCCCAGCGGTCGAGGAGCGCGTCGAGGCGGGTGCCGCCGATGCCGCGCGTGCGGTCCTCACTCCACGGGGTCGTGACCCGCCGGGTCCGCCGGAGCCGGTCGAGCATCTCGTCGTCCATGTGTATCAGCGTACACATCGATGTGTATGCTCGTACACATGAGTTCTCGCGACGCGGCCGCCACCCGGCAGCGGATCCTGGAGCACGCTCGACGCCACTTCGCCCGGCACAGCTACACAGCCGTCACGGTCAAAGGCGTGGCCGACGCCGCCGGCGTGTCACCCAACCTCATCACACGCTACTTCGGCGGCAAGGACGGTCTTTTCCTGGCCGCGACGCGCGTGGAGATCGCCGTCGCGGACTCCTTCGACGGCGACCGGTCCACGCTGGGCGCCCGGCTCGCGGCGAACATCGTCCGACGCTGGTTCGGCGCCCCCGGAGAAGATCCGCTGCTGGTGCTGCACCGCGCGTCCGGCGAACGCCCGGAGGCGGCGGAGGCGCTGGCCGCGTTCCTCGACACGAACTCGCTGGAGCCGCTGCACCGCTACCTGCGCGACAGCGGCCTCGCCGACGCGGACGCCCGCAGCCGGGCCGCCGCGATCGACGCGTTCGTGCTCGGCGTCTCGACGCGCCGCCGGGTCCTGCGGTCCGAGCTGGGCGAGCCCGCCGAACTCGAGGCCTGGCTGGGTGCCACCATCCAGCGGCTGGCCGACGGCTAGCTCGAGAACCAGAAGATCGCGCCGCCGATGGCGAGCAGCGCCGCGACGCCCAGCACCACGGCCATGAACTTCGCCGTCTTCCACGTCGAATAGACGCCGCCCACCAGGAAACCGCCCAGGGCGAGCAGAAGGACGCCGACGACTCCGCTGTTCATGTCGGTTAGGGTGCCACATGTCCTTGGAGTTGATCGTGCTGGGCAGCGCGACCCCGTACCCCCGCCCCGGCGAGCCGTGCTCGGGGTACCTCGTCCGCGGGAACGACGCGACCGTCTGGCTGGACGCCGGCCCCGGCACCCTCGCCGCGCTGCAGGACCACACCGCGCTCACCGACGTCGACGCCATCTGGATCTCGCACCTGCACGCCGACCACGTCGCCGACCTGCTGCCGGCGGTGTACGCGCTGCTGTTCGCCGATCTCCGGCCCGCGAAGCCGCTGCCGCTCTACGGGCCGCCCGGGATCCGCGAACGGCTCGGCCACTTCCTCAGCAACACCGGCCCGGCGCCGATCGAACAGGCCTTTCACGTGCACGAACTGCACAACGGCCACTTCGCCGAAGTGCACGGCCTGACCCTGGCCACGACCGCGGTCGAACACGGCTTCCCCGCCTTCGGCGTCCGCGTCACCGACGGCGACCGCGTGCTCGCCTACTCCGGCGACACCGGCCCGTGCGCCGCCCTCACCGAACTGGCCAACGGCGCCGACCTCTTCCTCTGTGAGGCCGACGGTCCGGACCCGTCCCCGGTGCACCTCACGCCCGAGGACGCGGCCCGCGCCGCGCACGGGGCCGGGCGGCTCCTGCTGACCCACCTCGGCCCGTTCCTGACGCCGGAGCAGGCCACCGAGCGCGCCGCGACCGTCCACAAGGGAAGCATCGAGGTCGCGGCGGCCGGCGTCCGGTACTAGAGCACGCCCTTCGTCGAGGGGATGCCGCCCGCGCGCGGGTCCGGCTCGGTCGCCGCGCGCAACGCCCTCGCCACCGCCTTGTACTCCGCCTCCGCGATGTGGTGCGGGTCGCGGCCGTGGATCACCCGCACGTGCAACGCGATCTGGGCGTGGAACGCCAGCGAGTCGAACACGTGCCGGGTCAGCACGAACGGGTAGTTGCCGCCGATGGTGAACGTGGTGAACTGCTCCGGCTCGCCCACGTGCACGCAGTACGGCCGGCCCGAGACGTCGACCGCCGCGTGGGCGAGAGCTTCGTCCATCGGGATCCACGCGTCGCCGAAGCGGCGGATGCCGCTCTTGTCGCCTAGGGCCTGGCGGATCGCCTGGCCCAGCACGATCGCCGTGTCCTCCACCGTGTGGTGGGCGTCGATGTGGATGTCGCCGGTGGCTTCGACCTTCAGGTCCAGCGAGCCGTGGACGCCGAACGCCGTCAGCATGTGGTCGTAGAACGGGACGCCGGTCGAGATGTCGACTTCGCCCGTTCCGTCGAGGTCCAGCTGGACGAAGATCGAGGACTCCTTGGTGGTCCGTTCGACCTTGCCGATGCGGGTCATCGCGAGACTTCCTTACTCGCCTCGAGGAAGGCGTCGTTCTCTTCCGGGGTGCCGATGCTCACGCGCAAGTGACCGGGGATGCCCGGGTCGCGGATCAGCACCCCCCGATCCAAATAGGACTGCCAAGCCGCCGCAGGCGAAGCGAACCGTCCGAACAGGACGAAGTTCGAGTCGCTCGGCACCGGGTCGTAACCCAGGCCCGCCAGCGCTTCCACGACGCGGTCGCGTTCCGCGGCCAGCTTGTGCACGCTGTCCAAAGTGGCGTCCGCGTGCCGCAGCGCCGCCCGCGCCGCCGCCTGCGTCAGCCGGGACAGGTGGTACGGCAGGCGCACCAGCTGCAGCGCGTCGACGACCGCCGGGGCGGCCGCCAGGTAGCCGAGCCGCCCGCCCGCGAAGGCGAACGCCTTGCTCATCGTGCGCGACACGATCAGCCGCGACGGGTAGTCCGCCAGCAGCTCGACCGCGCTCGGCTGCGACGAGAACTCCGCGTACGCCTCGTCGACGACGACGATCCCGGTCGCCGCGTCGAGCAAAGACCGCAGCTCGGCCAGCGGGATCGAGCCGCCCGTCGGGTTGTTCGGGCTGGTGACGAACACGACGTCCGGACGACGTTCCGCGATGACCGCGGCCGCCGCGGCGGTGTCGAGGCTGAAGTCGGCGCGGCGTGACGCCGGCAGCCACTCGGTGCGGGTGCCCGAGGCGATGATCGGGTGCATCGAGTACGACGGCTCGAAGCCGAGCGCGCTGCGGCCGGGACCGCCGAACGCCTGCAGGATCTGCTGCAGCACCTCGTTGGACCCGTTGGCCGCCCAGACGTTCGCCTCCGACAGCACCACCCGCGTCGACACGCTCAGGTAGTCGGCCAGGTCATGGCGCAGCGCCAAGGCGTCGCGGTCCGGGTAGCGGTGCAGCTCGGCAGCCTCGAGACGGACCGCCTCGGCCACGTCGGCGACCAGCTCGGGCGGCGGCGGGTACGGGTTCTCGTTCGTGTTGAGCCGGATCGGGACGTCCAGCTGCGGTGCGCCGTAGGGCGACTTGCCGCGCAGGTCGTCCCGCAGCGGCAGCTGGTCCAGGGTGACCTCTTCGCCGATCGTCATCGGACCGAACCTCCGAAGCGCGCGGTGACGGCCTCGCCGTGCGCGGGCAGGTCCTCGGCGTCGGCCAGCGCGACGACGCGGCCGGCGACCGCGCGCAGCGCGTCCTCGGTGTAGTCCACGACGTGGATGCCCTTGAGGAAGCTCTGCACGGACAGGCCCGAGGAGTGGCGGGCGAACCCGCCGGTGGGCAGGACGTGGTTGGACCCGGCGCAGTAGTCGCCGAGCGACACCGGGGCGTACGCGCCGACGAAGATCGCGCCGGCGTTGCGGACCCGGGCGGCGACCGCGCGCGCGTCCGCCGTCTGGATCTCCAGGTGCTCGGCGGCGTAGGCGTCGACGACGCGCAGCCCGTCGTCCACTGTGGACACCAGGATGATGCCGGACTGCTTGCCCGACAGCGCTTCGGCGACCCGCGAACTGTGCTTCGTCGCGGCGACGCGGTTCACCAGTTCCTCGTCGACGGCGTCGGCCAGCTCGGCCGACGTCGTCACCAGGACGCTCGCGGCGAGGGGGTCGTGCTCGGCCTGGCTGATCAGGTCGGCGGCGACGTGCACCGGGTCGGCCGTCTCGTCGGCGAGGATGGCGATCTCGGTGGGCCCGGCCTCGGCGTCGATGCCGATCAGGCCGCGCAGGAGCCGCTTGGCCGCGGTGAGGTAGATGTTCCCCGGCCCGGTGACGATGTCGACCGGGGCGAGCTCGGCGCCGTCGGTGTCCGTGCCGCCGTACGCCAGCAGCGCGACGGCCTGCGCGCCGCCCGCCGCCCAGACCTCGTCGACGCCGAGCAGCTCGGCCGCGGCGAGGATGGTCGGGTGCGGCAGGCCGTCGAACGCGGCCTGCGGGGGCGAGCAGACGACCAGGGAGCCGACGCCGGCGATCTGCGCCGGGACGACGTTCATCACCACCGTCGAGGGGTACACGGCCAGCCCGCCCGGCGCGTACAGCCCGACCCGCTCGACCGGCACCCACTTCTCGGTGACCGTGCCGCCCTCGACGACGGCGGTCGTGACGTCGGTGCGGCGCTGCTCGGCGTGCACCTTCCGGGCGCGGGTGATCGACTCCTCGAGCGCGGCGCGCACGGCCGGGTCCAGCTCGGCCAGCGCCTTCGTCAACCGCTCACGCGGCACCCGTACGGACGCGGGCCGCACCTTGTCGAACTTTTCGGTGTACTCGAGGACGGCTTCGACACCGCGGTCGCGGACCGCCTCGACCACCGGGCGCACGTGATGCAGCGCCGCGTCCACGTCGTATTCGGCGCGGGGGAGCGTGGCGCGCAGTTCGGCGGCGGTCGGGACCTGCCCTCGCAGGTCGGTGCGGTTCAACATGACCACCAGGGTACGAGGTCACGCCGAACGGGTTTTCGGCGATACTCCCTGGTGCGGCGGAATGACGGCCGATCCCAGCATGCAGGAGGCAGCGGTGGCGCGAATCGCGTTGTGCCAGGTCAACTCGGGTGACGATCCGGAGGCGAACCTGAAACTCGTTCGCTCCCGCGTGGAGGCCGCGGTGGCGGACGGCGCGCGGATCGTCGTGTTCCCCGAAGCGACCATGGCGCGGTTCGGCCGGCCGCTCGAGCCGGTCGCGGAGGCCCTCGACGGCCCATGGGCGTCGGCCGTGGCCGCGGTGGCCGCCGAGCACGACGTGGTGATCGTGGCCGGCATGTTCACGCCGGCGGACGACGGCCGGGTCCGCAACACGCTCCTGATCACCGGCGCCGGGCACCACCGCGGCTACGACAAGATCCACCTCTACGACGCGTTCGGCTTCGCCGAGTCGGACACGGTGGCGCCCGGTTCCACGGCGACCACGTTCGAGCTCGACGGCGTCGTCTACGGCGTCGCGACCTGCTACGACGTGCGGTTCCCGGAGCTGTTCCGCGCCCTGGCCGACGACGGCGCCGACGTCGTGCTGCTGCCGACGTCGTGGGGCGCGGGCGAGGGCAAGCGCGAGCAGTGGGAGGTCCTGGTGCGCGCGCGGGCGCTGGACTCGGGCTGCTGGGTGCTGGGCTGCGGCCAGGCCGACCCCGCGGCGACGGACGTCACGGTCAACCCGAAGGCGCCGACGGGAATCGGGTACTCGCTGGTCGCGGACGGCTTCGGCCGGGTGCTCGCCCAGGCCGGGGCGGCGCCGGAGACGCTGCTGGTGGACGTGGACCCGGCGGTGCCGGCCAAGGCCCGCGCGGCGACGGGAGCCCTGGCCAACCGCCGCCTCTAGCGGGGCCGGGGTCAGCGGAGCAGGCCTTCGCGGATGGCGACGCGGACGAAGCCCGCGCGTCGCCGTTCGCCGGTCTTGTCGCGGATGCGGTCCAGGTACGACCGCACCGTGCGGACGCTGATGTTGAGGATCTCGGCCACGTCGACGTCCCGCTCCCCCGCCGCCACCAGGCGGAGGACCTGCTTTTCCCGCTCCGACAGCACGATCTTCGGGCCCGCGTGCCGCTCTTCGCTGTCCTGGATGATCATCCCGGCCAGCGTCGGCGACACGTACGCGTTGTCGTCGGCGATCGTGCGGATCGCGCGCAGGAGCTCGTCGCCGTCGACGTCCTTGGACAGGAAGCCCTTCGCGCCCGCCTGCATCGCGCCCAGCACCTCCGGCTGCTCCGCGTGCGCGGACACCACCAGCACCTTGTGCCCCATCTGCCCGACCTCCAGGACCGCGGCCGCGTCCTGGACGCCCCGCAGCTTGAGGTCGAGGACGACGACGCTGCCCGCCGCCTGGTCCTGGACCGCGAACCGGGCCACCGAGTCCGCCACCGCGCCGAGCTCGATGTCCGGCGCCTCGGTGAGCACGCGGGTCAGCGCGTACCGGTAGAGCGGGTGGTCCTCGATCACGCCCACGGAAATCCGCCGGGAAGACGGCGCCGGCCCGCTCATTTGCGGCCGCCGCGCCGGGGGTTCGCGTCGCCGATCAGGCCGCGCCGGATGGCCTCCTTGACCAGGCCCGGCCGCCGCCGTTCGCCCGTCTTGTCGCGGATGCGGTCGAGGTAGCCGCGGACCGTCCGGACGCCGATGCCGAGGATCAGCGCGATGTCGACGTCCCGCTCCCCCGCCGCGACCAGCCGCAGCACCTGCTCCTCGCGCGGCGACAGCTCGGCTTCGGCCGACACGGCGGGCCGGTCGGCGTTGTCCTTCATGATCATCCCGGCGACCACCGCCGAGACGTACGCGCCGCCGTCGGCGACCGTCTTGATCGCGATCAGCAGCTCGTCCGCGTCGACGTCCTTCGACAGGAACCCGCGCGCCCCCGCCGCGATGGCGCCGAGCACGACCTCCGGTTCCGCCTGCGCGGAGACCACGAGCACGTGGTGCCCGAGCTCGCAGACCTCCAGCACGGCCGCCGCGCCCGCGACGCCCGGCAGGCCCAGGTCGAGCAGCACCACGCTGCCCGGCGGCTGCCGGTGCACGTGGAACCGGGCGACCGAATCGACGACCGCGCCGAGCTCGACGAAGTCGGCCTCGGCCAGCACACGTTCCACGGAGACGCGGTAGAGCGGGTGGTCTTCGATGACCGCGACCCGGACCCGCCCCTGGTCCAGTTCACCCTCGGTCGAACGCTCTTCTGTCATGTGCACGACTTTCACCCCGTTCCACCCGACGGAGCCGGCCGTCCGGCCGTGGCCGGGTCCAGCGCGGGGCCCGTCGGCACCAATGCCAGCAAACTACCTGTGACCGGCGGCTTGGCGACGCCTCCGTAGCCGAGCGAGGCCAAAGCCTGCGCGGTCACCACCGGGTACTTCCGGCCCGTGTCGGTCACCAGGTACGCGGTGGCCGAACCGGCTTCGACGACGACGGCTCCCCCCGAGGGAGGCACGAACACCTCGTCCGCCACCCTTGCTTCGGTCCGGGTGGCGACCTGGATGGCTTTGGCGCCGGCGGGAAGCGGGAATTCGGCCGAAACGAGCAACCGGCTGCCCTGAACGCACAGCGCCACGGCGTTGCCGGTGATCGGCGCCTTGCCGGGGATGCGGTCGGGGTAGGCGGCCGGGTCGGCACCGCCGGCGCGCGGCGCGGCGGCCTTCGCGACCGCGGCGACGTCGGCCGCGCGGACCTCCACCGGCGCGGGCGGCCCGGGGTAGGCGGCGGCGTTGGCCTCCGTCGTCACCAGCAGGCTCGCCTCGGTCTGCCCGACCGGCTCGAGGCCCTCGCGGCGGACCAGGTAGTACGACGTGGCGATGCCGGGCGCGGCCATCGCGTCGACGACGGCGAGAACTTCGCCGACCCGGGTGCCGCGGCCACCCACCGCCGGTCCGGGGTCACCGGCGCCGGCGACCGGCAGCGCGGTCAGGTCGCGGCCGGCCGGGACGGTGTCGAGCCACCGCGAGGCCACCGCGATCGTCGGGTAGCTGTCGAACTGCAGCGCCGTCGCGGCCTCGTCGCTCAGCCGGTAGCGCCGTCCCCCGGCCAGCAGGAAGCGCTCCCCCGCCGGCAGCCGCACGATCACGCCCTGGTCCCGCGGCAGCTCGACGCCGGAGGCGGGCGCGGCCAGCAGGACGGCGGTGCGCGGCTCGGCCGACGCGGGCGCGTCCTGGGTGGTCCGGCTGCAGCTCGTCCAGGGTGTGGTCACGAGCGCGCTCGACGCCGGCACCGAATCGGGCGCGCCGGGGATGCCGATCTGGGCGCCGCGGCCCGCCTTGCCGAGGTTCTCCGGCGACACGGACACGGTCGCGTCGCCGGTGCCGCCGGCCAGCAGCCGCGCGGAGGCGTAGTTGAGCGCCGGGTGCAGGACGCCGTCGGCGCCGAGCACGAACCGCGCGCCGGTGCCCTCCTCGACGATCACCTTGCCGCCGGCCAGCCAGTCCTTGCCGCCGGCGGGGTTCAGCAGGCCGATGATGCCGAAGACGGCGGTGACCAGGAGGGCGGCCACGACGCCCAGCACCGTGCCGAGCACGAGCCGGCGGCTGGGCGAGACGGGGTGGTTGGCGTCGGCGGCGACGAGCGCGGAGACGAGCCTTCGGCGGAGGAACTGGTACGCCTGGATCTGGTCCCGCTGCGTCCACACGCTGCTGTGCCCCCGGCTGTGTCCGTCGACCCTCCGAGTGCTCGATGCTAGGCACCGCACCAGCGGGCGGCGAGGGTAATTTTTACGCCCACGCCGTATCTGGGGAGGCAGTAGCGTCGAGGACCGGGGAAAGGGGAGCCCGTGTCCGTCGATACCGCTGTCCGCCGCCCGGCACCGTCCCGGCCCGCGGCCACGCCGCTGCCGTGGCTGCTGCCGATCCGGCCGCTGCAGGCGGCGCTGTGGGAGCTCGCCGCGATCGCCGTGCTGCTCGCCTGGCTCGTCGACGGCGTCACGCAGCCGGTGCGGGTCGCGGCCGACGTGGTGGCCGGGTTGCTCGTGCTGCTGACGTCGGTGCGGTTCGCGGGCCGGCACCCGGCGGGCTGGGCGCTGACCTGGACGGCGTTCCGGTTGCGCCGCCACGACACCCGCCGCGACAGCCCGGACCCGCTGCTGCGCGTGGCGGGGCCGGTGAAGGTCCGCCAGCACGTCGACCGCGCGGGCAACCGCTTCGGCGTCGCGGAGGTCGACGGCGGGTGGAGCGCGCTGATCCGCTTGACGCCGGACCCGGGCGCGCCGGGCCCCCTGGTCGAGGCCCTGCGCTCGGCGTACCGGCGGGCGGACATCCCACTGGCCTCGGCCCAGCTGCTGACCTGGGCGATCCCGCACGGCGACCAGGTGCTGCGGGTGCGCTGGCTGGCGGTGCGCTACCGGCCCGACCTGGCCCCGATCGCGGCGCTCGCCCGCGGCGGCGGTGACCTCGGGGCGCTGCGGAGCACGGCGTCGGCGGCGTTGAGCTTGATGGGCGCGCTGGCCGAGGCCGGGTACCAGAGCACGGTGCTGGAGGCCGGGGAGCTGGCGAAGGAGCTGCGGGTGGCCCTGGGGGTCCAGGGCCCGGCGTCCGGGCCGCCCGAGCGGTGGAAGTCGTGGGTGTGGGGCGATTCCACGCAGGTGTGCTTCACCCCGCGATCGCCGCGCCTGGTCGACTTTTCGGTGCCGGGCGCGGCTTTCACGGCGACGTCGTACACCTTGACCCGGACACCGGGCGGCAAGGAGAAGGCGGAAGTGACGATCCGCGTCGGCCCCCGGGCCGGCGGTTCGGCGCCGGTCCCGGGGCTTCCGGCCGTTCCGCTGCACGGACGGCACGGCGCCGGGGTGCGGAAAACCCTTCCCCTCGCGCTGGACGGCTAACAGCGACAACGGCTGACAGCGACAAAGGGTCGCCCTCCGGCCACACCCCCTGCCGACCCGATACGCAGCCGCTGAACAATCCGGCGTTCGGGTCGACAGGGAAGAGCCGGCTCAGTTCACCACGAACGTCCTGATACTGCGGGCCGGCAGCTGAGCGTTGAACGCCCCGTTCGAGATGGTGACGTCCGTGGAGCGCGCGAGGTTCGCGCTCGCGTTCGTCAGCCAGGTCTGGGCGGTCGCCGAACCGGTGTCCCGGAGGGTGAACGCGAGGTCGGCCGCCGAGGTGTTCTTGTTGATGGCCACGACGACGATCCTGGCTCCGCTCTTGAACGCCGAGATGTAGACGTTCGCCTGCGGGTTCGCGGTCGCGGTGATCCGCGAGTAGCCGGGGCGGACCCACTTCGCGAAGTGCGCCATGCAGGCGCCGCGCTTGCTGATCTGGCCGTCCTCGCGCATCGGGCCGTACGAGCGGCGGATGTACCACCACACGTAGGTCTGGAACCGGCCGTCCACCAGCGCGCGGTGGACGTGCTCGCCGACGTCGAGCGCCTGCGGCCACAGGTCGGCCGAGTCGGTGCTGTTGGGGTAGTAGACCTCGGTCATCCACAGCTCCTTGCCGCCGCCCTTCTGCTGGAAGAGCGGGTAGGGCAGGTTCGCGAACGAGGTGCCGTAGAGGTGCGTGCCGATGATGTCCACGTTCGCCAGGGCGGTGGCGTCGTTGAGGATGGGATCGGACATCGTCTTGCGGTACTGGAACGACTCGGGCGCGATCACCTTGGTGGTGATCGTGCCGGCGTTCTCGCGCAGGAACCGGACGATCTCGCTCGCGGTCCACGCCGTCCACTGCTGCGCGTAGTCCGGCTCGTTCTGGACCGAGATCCCGTACAGGGGCACTCCGTTGTTCGCCATGAACGCGGTGAAGTCGTTCAGGTGCTGCGCATAGGCGCCGTAGGCGTTGTACCGCAGCCGCTTGCCGCCGGAGAAACTTTCCGTCATCGACGCCGGCGGGTTCCACGGCGAGGCGATGACCTTGGCCCCGAGCTCACTCGCCCGCCGGGCCGTGGCGACCTCGCGGCTCCAGTTGTTGCGGTCCTCGTGGACGGGGATGCGCAGCACGGTGAAGCCCAGCTGACCCGTGCCGTTGCCGAACGCCGTCTCGCGCTGGGCGGCGGTGAGGTCGCTGATCCAGACGGTGTGGTTCATCCCGCCGAAGCCCAGGATCGTCTGCTGCACGTTCGACGGCTCGACGACCACGGCGGTGGCCGCCTCGGCCGGTGTCGCGGCCGCCAGCACCGGCAGGGCGGCGCCCGCCGCCAGCACGGTCCGCCGGCGCAGGAGCGGCGAATCCGCGATCTCGGAACGGTCTTGGCGTGGTGACATGGCATCTCCCTGGAGTCGACTGGCGAACAGCCTGGGAGCGCTCCCGAATCAGGTTTAACAGTGGCCGCGCCGCACCGTCAATGAAACGTTCAGTCGAATACATCGACGGCCGCCGGGCCGCTCAGCCGCGGACGGCTTCGTACACCCCCGCGATCATCGCCACCACCGGCACCAGCGACAGCAGCACCAGGAACTCCGTCACGTCCAAAAGCCGTGACCAGTACGGCGAACGCAGCCCGCGCGCCACCCGCGTCGCGTACACCAGGCAGACCACCGCCGCCAGCACCACCGCGCAGCCGGCCGCGAACACCGCCGTGCGGTGGCCCGAAGCCACCAGCCACACCCCCGCGGACACCAGCGTCGGGACGCCGAACCCGATCAGCACCAACCGCTGCGCGCGCCCGGCGTACGACCGCGACCGCAGGATCCAGGCCAGGCCCAGCAAACCGGCCAGCCCCGCTTCCCACGGCCCTCCCGACGCAAGCACCACCGAGCCGGCCAGCACCACCAGCCCGAGCGCCACCAGCAACCCCGTCAGCACCGCCTGCGCGTGGGACGTCCGGCCGATCATCTCGGTGCCCAGCGACGGCTGTTCGTCCGCGCGGAACGCGGCCATGTCGTCCGGCACGCGCGGCAGCGGCAGCCGCGCCAGGCGCAACGCCAGCATCGGCGCCACCGCCGCCAGGGCCGTGCCCAGCACCGCGGCCACCGCCGCCGCCGACAGCGGGGAAACGCCCGCCAGGAGCACGATCCCGGACGTGATCGCGCCGAAGCCCGCCGCGCCGGTGATCGCCACGAACCACGGCAGGCGGTCGGCCACCGAGACCGCCGCCAGCACGCCGTACACCGTCACCGCCGCGAAACCCGCGGCGAGCGGGCCTGCCGACAGCGAGAACAGCGGATGCGGTGGCAGCACGGACATCCCCGCGAGCAGCGCCACACCGACACCGGCCAGCGACCCGGCCGCGCCCGCCTCGGCATCGCCGTACGCGCGGCTCAACGCGCCACCGCCGAGCAGCAAAACCAGGGCCAGCAACCCCGTCCCGATCGGCGCCAGGACGCTGCCGGACGCCGCCGCCTGCACCAGCAGGCCGCCCGCCAGCAGCAGGACCACCGCGGCCACCAAGCCGGACCGCCGAGCGACCGACGGGCCCCAGCCGCCGTCGGCGTCGGCCACACTCGCGATCGAGTCGACGACGTCGTCGAACAGCAGCGGACCCCGCGGGCGCTCCCGCGGGGTCAGGTGCAGCACTTCGCCGTCCCGGATCTGCGCGGCGGCGACGCTCAGGCCCAATGCCAAGGGTGCGCCGCCGAGGCGGGAGAGCACCCAGCCCGGATGCTCGGCCGACGCCTGCCCGGACGCCCCCGCCAGCCGGACCAGCTGCGGGACCAGCTCGGCGAACGTCGACTGCTGCGGCAGCGCGACGTCGACACGGGCCCGCGGCGTGACCACCGTGACCCGCCGGGTCGTCCCCGTCAGAGACGCCGTCATCACACGTCTTTCGCGGCCGCGATCACCGGCGCGAACTTCGCGGAACTGGCTTCGGCGAGCTTCTGCAACCCGGCGTTCACCGCCTCCAGGACGATCTCCGAGAGGTTGCGGGCGTCGTACTCGCGGATCGCGCGGGGGTCGATGTCGATCGAGGTGAAGCGGCCGTCGCCGCGGAGGGTGACGGTGACCTCGTTCTGCCGCGAGTGCGCCTTGATCTCCATCGCCTCGACCGTGCGCTGGATCCGCTGGACCTCTTCGGTCTGCTTGCGCACCTGCGCCAGCAGCTCGTCCATGTCCGGCACCGCGTACGGATCGGTCACTGTTGCTTCCCTTCGTGCTGGCGGACGTGGACGCTGGCCACGAACCGCTGGAAACCGGGTGAGAGCGCCCGGGCGGTCGCGGGCGCGGCCGTGCAGGCGAGCTCGAGCACCACGCGGTCTTCCGGGGTGGCCCCGGGGACCGTCAGGTGCACCTGGGTCTGGATCAGCTCGGTGCCTTCGCCGGTGCGCAGGCGCAGCAGCTGCATGACGGCGGGCGCGGCCGGGTCGCCGACGTCGCGGCGGCTCAGCACCTCGAGCCCGGCCAGCGTGCGTGAAAGCCGTTCGACGGCCTCGGCGGCGATGGCGTCGATCGACGCGTCGTCCGGCCGCTGCTGCACGCTGACCGTGATGTTCGGCGTGAACTCCTCGCCCGGCACCGGGTGCACGGCGACGAACACCGCGCCGGAGTCGCCGGGGTCGACGGCGGTCCAGCCGTCCGGGATGACGAAGTCGAGGGGAAGGGTCATCACAGCCCCACGTAGGAAACGGCGTCGTCCCAAGCGGAGCCGACGGCGTCGGCGGCGTCACGGGCTGTGTGGCTGACGGCGTCGACGGCCGCGCCGCCGTACTCGCCGATCGTGTGGCCGAGCTTCGGCAGGTCGATGTCGATTTTCGCGCCGACGCCCAGGCCGAGGCCCAGCGCCGCGCCCGCCTTGAAGTTGACCTTGAGGTGCCCGGCGTCGTAGACGGCCTGGGCGTCCAGCTGCGCGCCGAGGCCGTACTGCAGCGTGCCGTTCGCGCCGACGCCGATCCCCGCGACGTCCGCGGCGACCTCGCCCTCGACCTTGCCGCCGACGAAGACGTTGGCGTGCGCGCCGACGCCGTGTGCGCCGATCGTGCCGGAGCCGCTCACCTCGCCGCCGGCGAACACCGTGCCCTTGGCGTGGGCTTCGGCGACGCCCCACTCCTTCTTGAGCTCGGCTTCGCCGTGCAGCGCCGCGAGTTCCGCGTGCCCGGACGCGCCGGCGTCCCAGCCCTTCGACGTGATCTTCCCGTCGTATTCCGGGGAAAATCCGTCCTGTTCGTGCTGGAACTTGTAGTAGGTGATCTCGGTGTTGCGGCCGATCTTGTTCTTCAGCCCCTCGGCTTCGGGCTGCCCGAACGGCGTGTCCGCCTTCTTCGGCGCCCGGGTGCCTTCGAGGCCGTCCCAGGTGAGCTTCTTCCAGCCGGAGTTCCCGAACCACGACGGCACGGTCCGCGGCCGCTTCCGGCCGTCGAGGGGCTCGCCGTTGAGCCAGTGCAGCGGCCCGCGGGCCCACTTGCCGAGCTCGTGCTCGAGCCGGCCGACGCCTTCGGGCGGGAACAGCTCGGCGAGCGCGTCGGAGAACTCGTCGACCACCTGGCGGGCCGCGGCGACGCTCTGTTCGCCGAGCTGCCGGGCGGCCTGGATGAACGCACCGACCGAAGCGGAGTTCACCGCCCGGGCCTGCGCGGTCAGCTGGGCCGCGTACTGGTCGAACTGCGCGAGCACCGAATCGACGGCGGCTTCCGCGGACTGCACGAGCCGGGCCGCGGTCCCGAGCCGCTTCGCCTGGTCGCCGAGCTTCGTGGCCGCCTCGGTGAGCTCTTCGCCGAGTTTCCCGGCGGCCGTCGCGAACGCCGTGTAGGCGTCGCCGTCCCAGTCCGCGTGCAGCTTCTTGGCGGACTCGTCGATCTCCCGCGCCTGGCCCGAAACCGCCGAGGCCCGGGCCGCGACCCGCTGGGAAGCGGCGCTCAGCGCACCGGGATCCCCGGTGACGCGCCGGCGGCACTCGACGAGCACGCGCCGGTACCCCGACAGCACCGAGCTGACCACCCCGGACGCATCGACCACCCCCGAGCCCGCCACCGGTCAGTTCCCGGCCGCGTCGTAGCCGACGTGCTGGCTGAAGTGCTTGCCGTTGTAGTCCAGCGCGATGTCGAGGTCGAAGTCCTGCCCGCCCGGAGCCTCCACAGTGGACTCACCGGTGGTCAGGTTGGTGTGGATGACGACCTCGTCGGCGTGCCCGGCGGCCGGGGCGGGCACCACGGGCGCGGGGGCCGGCTGGGTGACCGGCGCAGGCTGCGCCGGCACGGTCGCTCCGTTCTGCGCCGGGTCGACGGCGATCCAGCTGTTGGCCGGGTTCAGCGGGGTGCCGTTGCCCGACACAGCCGTTCCGCTGGAACCGCCGCCGGTGGCGAGCGCGGGCGGGGTGTAGTCAGTGAACGAGGGCTGCTGCGGGATCCCCCCGCCGCTCCCGCCCGCCACCGCCTGCTGCCCCGACGGGCTCGCCACCGGCGGCGGGGTCTGCGGCGCGGTGACCGGGGTGTTCCCGATCGACGGCGTCGGAGCGCCCGAGCTGCCGGAACCGTGGTGGAAGAGCTTCTCGATCTCGCCGATGACCTGCGCGAGCGTGGTGACCTGCTGGGCGAGGTCCACCGCGCCGAGGGCCTTGAGCAGCGCGCCGATCGCGGTGATGAACGCCCGCAGCGACGCGCTCGTCGCGGTCGACAAAGCGACCGCGGCACCGTAGGTCCACCAGTTCGACATCAGCGCGGCGACCGTGGGGTTCACCGCGGCGACCACCGCGCGGTAGGCCTCCTGCGCGGTCTTGATCAACGTGCCGGAGACCCCGAGGAGCTCGGCACCCTTCTGGACGACGTCGATGATCTTCGTCAGCTGGCCGAGCGAGTCGTTGATCTTCTTCAGCGCCGACTCGCTCGCCGCGCCCGACCAGATCTTGCCCAGCTGGTCGGCGGCCTTGGTCAGCTCGTTGTACATGCTCAGGAACTGCTCGGCCTTGCGGACCAGGTCCACCACGTGCTTGGCGATCTGCTCCGGCTGGCCGGTGACGATCTGCGGCAGGATCGTGATCGGGCCGCCCGAAGACGCGGTCGCGTCCATCGCGCTGGAGTTCGGGAAAGTCAGCATCGGTCCTCACAAAGGTTCAAGGAGTTCAGACGACGGAGGCGGGCCGGTAGACGCTGACCCTCGCCAGCCCACCGGTGCGGGCGTCGAGCAGCCCGTGGTTGTAGAGGCGGCCGCCGTCGCCGGCGACGCCGATGACCGGCCGGCGGTCGGAGAACAGCAGCGGCTCCACGACCACGACGTCGCCGCTGTGCACGCCGCCGGGCACGTCGGAGAACGTGCGCGCGGTGCCCGCGTAGACCTCGATGAGCCCGACCCGCGCCTGGTTGTCGGCGTCGCCGGCGAGCCAGTCGTTGAAGTCGGCGACGCCGTGGAAGCGCGTGTCGGTGATCGGGTGGTCGCCGAGCCGGCCCAGCCGCGCGTCCCCCAGGTAGCGCAGCACGTTCCCGACCGACGACGGCTCGCCGTGGGCGCCCGCGCTGTCGTTGATGGCCAGGGTGGCGAGCTCGGAAGCGTGCGAGCTGCCCCAGATCGACGACGCGGTGCTCGCGGGAGCGTGCCCGCCGCCGTAGCCGGAGGCGACGTCCCGGTCGGCCGCCTGGTAGGCGTCGGCGCTGGCCTTGACGAGCCCGTTGACCTGCTGCAGCAGCTGCAGGAGCGTCCGGACGGCGGTGATCTGGCCGGAGTGCAGGGCCGCGTTGGCGGCGGCGACCGCGCTGCCGAACGTCGCGAACGACATCGGCTGCACGACGAGCCGTTCGAGGTCGGCCACGGCGTTGATGCCGTGGGCGATGATGCCCCCGACGTTGCCCACGGCGGAGCGCATCGCCTCGGGCTCAGCCCGGTACTCGCCGGCCATGGGTCTCCTTCCGGGGGGTCTGCTCGGCTGAGCGTAGGTTCGGCCCCGGAAGCGGGCGGACGGCAAAAGTACCCACCGCGGCGGGGCGGCGAGTGGCCAAAATACCGGTCAGACCGCCCCCGAACTGGAGCAGCCTGTCCTGATGAGCCTGCCGTCCGACCGACCGAGCGAAATCGTGCTGCAGTCCCCGCCGATGCTCCCGAAGAGCTCTTCGGGCGGGATGGTGCAGCTGATGATGTTCCTGCCGATGATGCTCGGCATGGGCGCGATGTCGTTCGTCTACATCGGACGCGACGGCGGCGTGATGACCTACGTCTTCGGCGCGCTGTTCCTCTGCGCCATGGGCGGCATGGTGGTGATGTCGCTGGGCCGCGGCGGGATGGCGAAGAAGGCGCAGATCAACGACGAACGCCGGGACTACCAGCGGTACCTCTCCGGGCTGCGTGCCCAGGTCCGCGACATCGCCGACGGCCAGCGCGCGGCCATGATCGCCGTCCAGCCCGACCCGGCCGACCTGTGGGCCTACGTCGAAACCGGGAAGCTGTGGGACCGCCGGCGCACCGAGCCGCAGTTCGCGCAGGTGCGCGCGGGCACCGGGCCACAGCGGCTCGCGACGCCGTTGAAGGCGCCGCAGACCGTGCCGCTGGAGGACCTCGACCCGGTGTCCTCGACCAGCCTCAAGCACTTCATCCGCACCTACTCGACGGTGGACGGCCTGCCGGTCGCGCTCTCGCTGCGGTCCTTCGCCGCGGTCACCGTGGCCGGGCGGCGCCCCGCCGTGCTCGGCCTGGTCCGGGCGCTGCTGTGCCAGCTCGTCACCTTCCACTCCCCCGCCGACCTGCGGGTCGCGCTCTGCGTGGCCCCGGACCGCCAGCACGACTGGGAATGGGCGAAGTGGCTGCCGCACGCCACCGCGGCCGGCTCGGCCGACGCCGTCGGCTCGCGGCGGCTGGCCGACGGCACCGCGGCCGGGCTGGCCACGCTGCTGGGCGCCGACCTGGGTGAACGTCCCGCGTTCAGCCGGCGTGCGGCGGCCGAGCTCGACCTGCCCCACCTCGTGGTCCTCGTCGACGGCGGCAACGCCCACGGCGAGCCCCGGCTGATCGGCGAGGACGGCCGGCTCGGCGTCACCGTGATCGAGGTGGGGCAGGAGCAGCCGCGGGCGTCGTCGACCGAGCGGCTGCTGAGCCTGCACACCGCACCGGAGTCACTGGGGATGGTCGTCGGCGAAGGCGGCGAGCAGCGGCTGGGCTTCCTCGGCCGCCCGGACGTCCTCGACCGCGGCGCCGCGGAAGCCCTCGCCCGGATGCTGACGCCGTTGCACACCCCCGCCGCGGTCGTCGGCGACAAACCGATGTCGGCGACGTTCGGGCTGGCCGGGCTGCTCGGCATCGGCGACCCGCGCGACACCGACACCGCCGTCACCTGGGCTCCGCGCGCGGCCCGCGACCGGCTGCGGATCCCGCTGGGCGTCAACCCGGAAGGCCGTCCGGTCGAGCTGGACCTCAAGGAGTCGGCCGAAGGCGGGATGGGCCCGCACGGCCTGGTCATCGGCGCGACCGGGTCCGGCAAGAGCGAGCTGCTGCGGACGCTGGTGACGGCGCTGGCCGTGATGCATTCGTCGGAGACGCTCAACCTGGCGCTGATCGACTTCAAGGGCGGCGCGACCTTCGCCGGGATGACCGGGCTGCCGCACACGTGCGCCGTCATCACCAACCTTTCCGACGACCTCGCGCTGGTCGACCGCATGGCCGACGCGCTCAACGGCGAGCTGCTGCGGCGGCAGGAACTGCTGCACGCGGCCGGGAACTACGCGTCGGTGCGCGACTACGAGAAGGCCCGCGCGGACGGCGCGCCGCTGGACCCGCTGCCGTCGCTGCTGGTGATCATCGACGAGTTCAGCGAACTGCTGTCCTCGCGCCCGGAGTTCATCGACCTGTTCGTCGCGATCGGGCGGCTCGGGCGCTCGCTCGGGATTCACCTGCTGCTGGCCTCGCAGCGGCTCGAAGAGGGCCGGCTGCGCGGGCTCGACTCGCACCTGTCGTACCGGATCGGGCTGCGGACGTTCTCCGCCGCGGAAAGCCGGGCCGTGCTGGGCGTCGCGGACGCCTACCACCTGCCGCCGGTGCCGGGTTCGGCGTACCTGAAGTCCGACACCGAAACGCTGATCCGGCTCAAGGCGGCCTACGTCTCCGGCGAGCTGCCGCCGCGGAGCACGGTCGTGCGCGAGGACGGGCAGAAACTGGGCGTCCTGCCGTTTTCCCTGGCGCCGGTGGAAATCCCGGTGACGGTCGAGCTGTCGGAGGTGTCGCCGGCGCCTTCGGAGGAGGGCGGCACCGGGGAGACGATCATCGGCGCGATGCTGTCGCGCCTGGCGGGCCGCGGCCCGGCCGCGCACCAGATCTGGCTGCCGCCGCTGGCCGAACCGCCGACGCTGGACCAGCTGCTGCCGCCGCTGGGCGAGGACGCCGCGCGCGGCCTGTGCCCGCTCGGCTGGGGCGGCAACGGGAAGCTGACCATCCCGGTGGCGCTGGTGGACAAGCCGTTCGAGCAGCGCCGGGACATGCTGTGGGCCGACTTCTCCGGCGCGGCCGGGCACGCGCTGATCGTCGGCGCGCCGCAGAGCGGCAAGTCGACGCTGATGAAGGACATCGCGGGCATGCTGGCGCTGACGCACACGCCGGCCGAAGTCCAGCTGTTCGTGCTGGACATGGGCGGTGGCGCGCTGGCGCCGATCGCCGGGCTGCCGCACGTGTCCGGGTACGCGACCCGCCGGGACGCGCAACGCTGCCGCCGGGTCGTCGCCGAGCTGACGACGTTGCTGGAGCAGCGCGAGGAGTTCTTCGCCGCGCAGGGGATCGAGTCGATGGCGGCGTTCCGCGCCCGGCGTGCGGAGTTCACCGAGAGCACCGACGAACGCGAGTTCGGCGACGTGTTCCTGTTCGTGGACAACTGGACCACGATCCGCCAGGAGTACGAGCAGCTGGAGGAGCAGATCACCGGGCTGGCCGCGCGCGGGCTCGGCTTCGGCATCCACGTGATCGTCTCGCTCAACCAGTGGATCGGCGTCCGCGCCCAGCTGCGCGACGCGATGGGCACGCGCTTCGAACTGCGCCTGGGCGACCCGATGGACTCCTCCATCGACCGCAAGGTGGCGGCCAACGTCCCCGCCGACCGCCCGGGCCGCGGCATCACCGCGGAGAAGCTCCACTTCCTGGCGGCATTGCCGCGCATCGATGCCGACCAGCGCCCGGAGACGGTCGGCGCGGGCGGCGTCGACCTGGTCCGCCGGATTTCGGCCGCGTGGCAGGGACCGCGCGCCCCGCAGGTCCGGCTGCTGCCGCCGGAGGTGCCGCTGGACACGCTGCCCGCGGCCCCGGGCAAGCAGGTGACGCTGGGCATCGCGGAATCGACGTTGCGCCCGGTGTACCTGGACTTCGCGGCCGACCCGCACTTCATGGCCTTCGGCGACGTGGAGTCGGGCAAGAGTTCGCTGCTGCGAGCCATCGCTTCGGGGATCACGTCGGCCTACACGCCGGACGAAGCGGCGATCATCGTCGCGGACTACCGGCGTGGCCTGCTCGGCGCGGTGCCGGAGCCGCACCTGCTGGGGTACGCCGGCGCCGAGGGCAAGCTGACGGACCTGATCGGCGAGTGCGCCCAGGCGATGCGCAACCGGCTGCCCGGGCCGTCGGTGACGCCCGAGCAGCTGCGGAACCGGTCGTGGTGGCGCGGCCCGGAGCTGTTCGTGCTGGTGGACGACTACGAGCTAGTGGCGACGGTGGGGCGGAACCCGTTGCAGCCGCTGCTGGAGTTCCTGCCGCAGGCCCGGGACATCGGCCTGCACGTGCTCATCGTCCGCGGGTCCGGCGGCGCCGGGCGGGCGTTGTTCGAGCCGGTGCTGCAGCGGCTGCGGGAGCTGGGCACGCCGGGGTTGATCATGTCGGGGACGAAGGACGAAGGCGCGTTGCTCGCGGACGTGAAGCCGTCACCGCAGCCGCCGGGGCGAGGGACGCTGGTGTCCCGCCGGCACGGGACGGGGCTGGTCCAGGTGGCGTGGACGAAGCCGGCGGAGTCCTAAGGGACGTCTCGTAACTCGTGGTGTGGTTGGTGGGGCTGGTGTTGCGGTCAGTCGGTGAGGATGATGTTGTGCAGGTTCGCGATTCCGGACACCGTGTCGGCCAGGGTGCTGGCGGCGCGGCGGTAGTCGCGAAGGATCTTGAAGTTCTTCATCCGGGACAGAACGTGCTCGACGCGAGCGCGGACCTTGCGGTGGGTGGCGTTGAGTTCCTCTTTCCACTCAGGGAGTTCGCTGCCGTCTCGCGGTTTGCGGTAGGGCATGACGACCGCCGGGTTGCCTTGGTAGCCGCCGTCGGCCATGACCGGTCGACCGGCGAGTTGCTCGGCGATGCCGGAGTCGCGGTAGACGGTGCAGTCATTGCGGCTGCCCGGTCGTGGGTCGCCGGTGGCGATCACCAGCCGGGTCTCGGCGTCGATGGCGACCTGCACGTTGGTCGAGTAGCGGTAGTTCTTCGACGGTGTCGCCAGCCGGTGATCCCGGGTCGGGACCAGGGTGCCGTCCACGATCGCCACGGAGTCGACGCGGCGTTTGCGGACCGGCGCCAGCGCCAGCAACGGCCCGATCGTGTCGATCACCCGATGCGCCGCGGAATGCGACACCCCGAACAACGGCCCGATCTGCCGCATCGTCAGATTCGTCCGCCAATAGGTCGCCACCAGCAACACCCGATCTGCCAGCGGCAACGCCCACTGCCGACCTGGGCGGCCGTCAGCGATCTCATCTCCGCCGCGCTTCGCGACCAGCCGTACCAGCTTGCGGAACTGGCCCGGCTCCAGGCCGGTGAACGGGGCAATCCACTCCGGCCGCGACGCTGTGATCACCTGCACCACAACGACATGATGGGCTACCGGCCCAGTCAGCCCGACACCGGGTTACGAGACAACCCTTAGTCTTCGAGGAACGGATCGTCCTCGGCCCGCACGGCCGGCAGTTCGATCCGGGCGGCGCGCACGACCGGGAACCGGGTGATGCCCGCCGGCAGCCGGAGCAGCGGACGGTCCACTCCGGACAGTGCGACCACCGGAACGGCCCCGGGCGGAAGGCTCACCGCACGGGCCCGGTCGTCTCGGCGGCGAAGTGGTAGTAGCAGACCGCCCGGTGCTTGCCCGCGGCCCAGCTCGACGACGTCGGCGTCATGACCTGCACGCGGACATCGGGCACCGGACCGGCGCCGGCTTCGCACCGGGCCAGGGTGTCGCGGTAGAGCTCGAGGATGTCGGGCATCGGGCCCTCGCCCAGCGGCAGCACGTCGAACGCCTCGCCGGTGTGCGGCGCGGCGCACGACGTCAGGAACACGTCGGCCTCGCCCGAGGCCGCCGGGGACCAGAAGCAGTCGCGCGCGCCGAGGTCGAGTCCGTGCACCACGTTCTCGGGCAGCCGATCCTGGGCTGCCCGCTGCTGCCACCACGCCGTCCCGGTGCTGATCCGGTAGGCGAGCACGCCCATCCAGGCGGTGAAGGCGACCAGGCCGCAGACGACGAGCACGAGTCCCCGCTGCCGCTGCTTCCTGATCCGGGAGATCGCGATGGCGCCGAAGACCGGCGCGAGCAGGCCGCCGAGCAGCCCGGAGACGAGCGTGGCGACCGCGTAGCGGCTGATGGGCTGGTTGCGCAGCTCGGTGCGCATCAGCTCGTCGAAGAGCTCGGGATCGTGCTGTGGTGCTGACATGTTTCCCCTCCCCCCGGGCGGCGAACGCCCATGCGGGGAAGGCTAACCGAGGTCAGCCCGACGGCCGAGGCGAGGCGCACCTCGGACGCGCCCGGCGCCGGCCCGAGAATTGCGGGCACGCCGGAACAACCGCGCGAGAATGCATTTGAAGGCCCCTTCATGGCCGCTGCCGCAGCGACAGGCGGTCACACGCTATCTCCGGGACGGTGGGTTACCGACTTCGGTAGGTTCCGAAAATCCTTCACGGCTCTTACGTTGAGCTGGACGTCCCGTTCGGGACGGATATCCGGATCACCTGGGCCGAAGGGCATTTTCATGCGAATGTCGAGGGCTGTAGGCGCGGTGGGTGCGGCCGCCGCGGCGCTGAGTCTGGTCTCAGCGGGGGTGGCGGACGCCCAGCAGGACATCATCGGCGGGAGCACGGTCTCCTCCGCGCCGTGGGGCGCCCAGATCTACTGGAACAACGTGACGACGTACGGCGGTTTCGAGTGCTCGGGGACGATCATCGCCCCGCAGTGGGTGCTCACCGCCCAGCACTGCCTGAACTCGCCGGGCATGCACGTCAAGGTCGGCAACGTGACGCTGCAGCAGGGCACGAACGCGAACGTCGACCAGCAGAAGGCCTCCCCGAACGGGGACATCGCCCTGCTGCACCTGACGACGGCGGTCAACACGACGTACATGAAGCTCGGCACCGGCAACCCGCCGACCGGGTCGACCAACCAGATCTACGGCTGGGGCCGCACCCAGGGCAGCAGCCCGCCGTCGAGCACCCTGAAGACCGCCAACGTGCGCGTGACGGGCCTGAGCTCGGACGCCTTCGGCGGCACGGCGATCGCCAGCCAGGGCATCAACGGCTCGGCCTGGCACGGCGACTCGGGCGGCCCGGAGCTGTACAACGGCGCCCAGGTCGGGGTCTGCTCGACGGGCAGCAACTCCGGTTCGAACCCGCAGGGCACGCAGAACTACGCGAGCATCGCCTCCAGCCGCAGCTGGATCCGCACGACGACCGGCGTCTGACACCGGCGACCCCGCGTGCCGGCCGCCCCGGGGGGCGGCACGCGGCGCCAAAACGCGGCATGAAGTTCCGCCCCACCCTGCTGCGCGGCGGCAAGTACGCGACCGGCCAGCCGGGGCCCGC
>NZ_JBFAZA010000006.1:269209-347428 GCF_040681595.1 Amycolatopsis sp. NPDC051716
GCCGCCGTGCCCCCCCCCCCCCCCCCCCGGACACACCCCGCCCCCCCGGGGGCCCCCCCGCCCGGGGGCCCCCCCCGCGGCGCATACTCGCGGCATGAAGTTCCGCACGACCGTGCTGCTCGGCGGCAAGACCGCGACCGGCCTGCCGGTGCCCGCCGACGTCGTCGAGGCGCTCGGCGCCGGCAAGAAGCCCGCGGTCACCGTGACGCTCGGCGGGCACGCGTACCGCACGACGGTCGCGAGCCGCGGCGGGCAGTTCCTGGTGCCGCTCAGCGCCGAGAACCGCGAGCAGGCCGGGGTCGCCGCCGGGGACGACGTCGAGGTCGAGATCACGCTCGACACCGCACCCCGTGAACTCGACATCCCCGCCGACCTGGCCGAAGCGCTCGCCGCCGACGACACCGCGCGAGCCCGGTTCGAGAGCCTTTCCTACAGCGCGAAGCAGCGGTTCGTCCTGCCGATCGGGCAGGCGAAGACCGAAGAGACCCGGCACCGGCGTGTCGCCAAGGTGATCACGGACCTGCGCGCCGGGAAGTAGTCACTCCACAAGGGACGCCCGCAGCGCCGCCTTGTCGGGTTTCCCCGACGGCGCCACCGGAACCGACGCCACGAAGCTGAACCGCGCCGGGACCGCCGCCTCCCCCAGTTCGGCCGCCACTGCTTTCCGTACCTCGCCCAGATCAGGCGAGCGACCCGGCACCGGGACCACGAACGCGTGCGCCGCCTCGCCGGTCCGCGCGTCCGGGACCGCCACGACGTACGCCTGGTCGACGTCCGGGCACGCGGCGATCGCCCGCTCGATCGGGCCGGTGTAGTGGATGATCGCGTTCACGATCACCACGTCACGCGCGCGGCCGGACAGGTGCAGGTAGCCCTCGCCGTCGACGAAACCCAGGTCCTGCGTGCGGACCCAGCCGTCACGCAGCACCTCGGCCGTGGTGACCTCGTCACGCCAGTAACCGGCGAACGCCGACGGCGTGCGCACCCAGACCTCGCCCTCCCGCACCGCGATTTCCACCGTATCGCAGGCCTTCCCCACCGAACCCGGCCCTTCGTCGGCGCGGCAGATCGTCAGCATCCCCGTCTCGGTCTGCCCGTACGCGTGGTGCATCGCGGGCCCGATCCGCTCGGCCGCCTCGGCGAGCTTGTGCGGCGGCACCGGCGAACCGGCCACGATCAGCCTCCGCAGGCCGCTCAGGTCGACGTCCGAATCCCGCAGCACGTCGAGCATCTGGTGCAGCCGCGGCACCGTGGTCAGCGCCGCCGAAATGCCCAGCCGCGGCAGCACGCCCGGGAAGTCCGGCAGCCCCTCGGGGATCACCGCCGTGCCGCCCGCGAACAGGCACACCCCCAGCTGCTCGACCATCACCGCGCTGGCCAGGGAACCGAACAGCAGGTACCGGCCGAACCCCGCGCCCAGCCGCTCGTGCGCCGAGCCCGGCACCGGCGGCCGCCAGACCCGGCCTTCGGTCAACGCGCGGTAGCGGTACGCCACGCCCTTCGGGACGCCGGTGCTGCCGCTGGTGAACACGACCGTCGCGATGTCGTCGAGCCGTGCCTGCGGCACCGGCTCGGTGTAGCGGGCCAGCAGGGACGGCCCCACCCGCAGCACCGGCACCCCGACGTCGGCCACCGGTTCCGCATCGGTCACCAGGGCTTCGACGTCCTGGAGGATGTGCCGCAGCTGCGCCTCCGGCAACCCGGGCCGCACCGCGACCGCGCGGGCGCCGAGCACGTGCACCGCGACGAGCGCGGCGAACCCCTCCGGCGTGACGGCGGTGGCCAGCCCGACGCCGTCGCCCGGGCCGAGCCCGGCCGCCTGCAGGCCCGCGGTGAACCGGCCGATCAGTTCCCGCAGCTCGCCGCGGGTGGTCACCCGGGTGCCGTGTTCGAACGCGGGGACTTCCGGAGCGCGCTCCAGCTCGTCCAGCAGTGCCTGCGGGTGCACCATCGCGACTCACCTTTCGCCCGGGGCGTCCGGTCTACCGGGCGGATCTCAGAATTTCGGCAGAAACGACCCGCTCCGCCCGCGGGAGCGACCGCAGGGACAGCGTGCCCGCGACGGCGAGCGCCGCGATCAGGCCGGTGGCGGCGGCGAGGGTCCAGAAGTCCGGGTGCACGATGGACTGGCCGCGCTCGGCCTGCCAGGTGAGCAGCGCGATCAGGCCCGCGTAGCCGGCGCCCGCGGTCCGGACCAGCCGGCGGCGGACGACGTCGGATTCGAGCACCCGGTAGCGGCGGGCCAGCAGGAGCAGCCCGAACGCCACCAGCGGCAGCACCTGCAGGGCGTGGATGCCGACGAAGTGCGGGATCCGCAGGTCCCCGCCGACCGTGCTCCAGCCGACCACCGGCAGCCCGGGGCCACCGTCCTCGACGCCGACCGAGTGCGCACCGAACGTCGAGAACTTGCCGTTCGCCTCGAGCACCGCTTCCTGCGCCGGTGTGGCCGTGAACATCAGCGTCGCGACGTACATCCCCACCACGGCGAGGCCGGCGCCCCAGCGCAGGGCCGACCTCAGCGCCCGGTCCGGGATGCGCTGGAACAGCAGCAGCACGGCGACGGCGGCGGTCATCGACCACGCCGTGTACGCACCCCCGGCGACCAGGTTGTTGATCATGGCGTCGGCCGGCGTCGACTGGTTGAAGTGCAGCGTGCGGCCGCGGACGATGATCTGCCACACGAGCAGCGCGAAGTCCAGGCCGATGCCGGCGGCGAAGAGCGTCCCGAACCACCAGCCGGCGCGGCGGCCGCGGCGCACGTGCGTCAGCAGCCACGCCAGCGTCAGCGCGTACAGCCCGATCGAGACGGAGAACTTGAACGGCTTGAGCCAGATCGGCGCGTTGACCAGCGTGCGATCATCGAAGAGGAGTCCGAGCAGCGAGACCGCGCACAGCACCCCCATCACTCCGGCCAGCACCACCAGCGGGCGGTGCCACGCGCGGAGCGTGACCAGCGGATTTCCCTTGTCTGCCATGCCTTCAAGCCTGGCGTGGGGGCGGCCCGGGGTCACTGGAGC
Organism: Amycolatopsis sp. NPDC051716; assembly: GCF_040681595.1. Taxonomy (NCBI): domain Bacteria; kingdom Bacillati; phylum Actinomycetota; class Actinomycetes; order Pseudonocardiales; family Pseudonocardiaceae; genus Amycolatopsis; species Amycolatopsis sp. NPDC051716. The sequence continues at coordinate 272,227 of NZ_JBFAZA010000006.1, forward strand.
GCGCCACCGTCCCGGGGTGGGGAACGCCCTACCTCCGCCCGCGTGGGTAATAGTGCCGTCAGCGCGACCGGCAGTTGTGCCGTTTGACCACACTGGCCTCTTTCCTAGCGTGACTTTCACACGCGCGGACCACCGCGCCAGGGGAATTCGCTTCAGGAAGGAGGTGGCCCGTCGATGTCCAGTCCGGGATTCCAGGCAGATTCCGCTGCCATGACGCGCGCCGTCCAGGGTTTCGAGGAAACCGCGACGAACGCCAAGTCCACGATGGCCAGCTTGGAGTCCGAGCTGACCGAGGCCCTGCGCAACTACAAGGGTGACCAGGCCGTGGCCTTCTGGGACCTCCAGCGGCGGCTGCAGGAGAAGATGACCGCCGCGGTGAAGGAGCTCGACACGATGTCGCAGCTCGTGCACACCAGCCACGCGAACTACGGCCGCGGCGACGCCGACGTCCACCAGAGCTTCCAGGGGGTCGGCCACACCCTCGAGGGCTCGGGCGTGCTCCCCCGCCTCAACCCCTGACCCGAGAGGACGCCCACCATGGCCGACGTCGTCGAAATCAACTTCGCCGCGCTGCAGCACAGCTCGGCATCCCTGGCCGCCAAGGCCAAGGCGCTCACCTCGCAGCTGGAGCAGCTGCACCAGAACCTGCAGCCGATCACCGCGACCTGGTACGCCTCCGGCAGCTCCGCCGGTGACGCCGCCCGCCAGGCCGAGACGCGCCTGCGCCAGGCCACCGCGGACATCGTCGCGATCATCGCGCAGTTCGGCGGGAAGGTCGGCGAGGCGCACGACCTCCAGCAGTCGCTGGAGAACCGCAACCAGGGACTGTTCGCGGGCTGATCCGCGCACCAGACGTCGGTCGGCCGGTGCGGGAAACCCCCCGCTCGCACCGGCCGACCGGCTTTCCTCCTGTCCGCCAGTCGCGCCCAGAGAGCCGGGACCGATGCCAGACCAGTCGTACTACGTCCACCTGGAATCGCTGAAGGACTTCGTGCGGGAACTGGAAACCCAGATCCACGCGATGTCGAAACCGAACGACTTCCTGCTCACCCTCGGCGAGGAGCCGCTGCTGTTCGGCGAGTTCGGCGAGGCCGGGTCGCTGGCCGACGCCCACCGCGCCGCCGTCTCGGAGATGCAGGGCCTGCTCGACCAGGTCCGCAGCGCGATCGGGTTCGCCCAGGACGTCACCACCACGGTCGCCGACGGTTACGCCGGCGCCGACCAGTCGGTGGCCGGGGACCTGCACGCTTCGGGCGCCGTCACCGGCCTGCTCGACCCGGTGCTGGGGCTGCTGGGCGGCGGAGACACGGACGGGAGCCGCAAGGGATGACGAACACCGCGCACACGAACTTCGCCGCGTACAGCCACCAGCAGCTGTACGCGATGCTGCAGGCCGGCGACCCGAACAGCGCGCGGCACGCCGCCGACAAGTGGAAGTCCGCCGCGCTGCACCTGCACGAGCAGGCCCACAACCTCGACTCGGAGCTCACCGAGTTCAAGGACCAGTGGACCGGCGGCGCGGCCGACCAGTACCAGCACATGATCACCGACCTCGCGAACGGCATCTCGAAGGTGGCGCAGACCGCGGAGGCGATGAACGTGATGCTCGGCGACGCCGCCGACGCGCTGGTGAAGGCCAAGAAGGAAATGCCGCCGCCGGTCGCGGTGCCGGACGTCGCTCCCGCCGACGTCGCGCTCGCGGTGAACCCGCCGCTGCTGCCGCCGGACGCCTCGCCCGCCGTCGTGCAGGCCGCGGCGCAACAGCGTCAGCAGGCCATCGCGAACGTCGAAGCGCAGCAGGCCGCCGCGAACGCCGCCGGATCGGCGCACGGCAAGGCGATCGTCGTGATGACCCAGCTCGCCGGGGAGTACACCGTCGCCGAGGAGTCGATCCCGGCTTCGCCGAACGCCGTGCCGGCGCCCACCACCCCGCCGGCCGGTGGGGGCGCGGGCAGCGCCGGGTCGCCGGGGCTGGTCGGCAACGGCCTGAGCGGTCCCGGGGTCGTCGTCACCCCCACCGACGGGCACCCGCTGCCCGGGGGCACCGGAACGACGCTGCCGCCGGGGACGACCGTGCCGGCGTCGAACCCGCTGTTCGGCGACATGTTCACCGCCGGGCTCGCCGCGGCTTCGGCCGCCGCGTTCGGCCGGTTCGGCTCGATCATGCCGAAGGTGCCGTCGTGGGCGACGGGCAAGGATCCCAAGGACGACAAGGAAGAACCGCCGGGCACGAAGCTCGGTGGGGGCGGCGCCGGCGTCGAAGGCGGCTCCGGTGGCGGCATCCCGATCGGCGGGGGTGACGCGCCTTCGCTCGGCGGCGGCGCCGGTGTCCCGGTCGGTGGCGGCGGGCTCACCGGCCCCGGCGACGTGCCGGCGGCGCATTCCGGCCTGGCCGGCGACGGCGGCGCGGGCAACGCGCTGAGCGGGCTCGCCGGCGGCGCGGCCGGGGCCGTGGGCGCGGCGGCCGCCAAGGGCGCGATGCCGATGATGCCCATGATGCCGATGGGCATGGGCGGCGGCGGGGACATGGGGTCCGGGCGGCGGATCCCGGCGTGGCTGGTGGAGACGGAGAACGTCTGGGGCCAGTCGGCGCCGGTCGCACCGCCGGTCATCGGCGAAGACGGCTCCTGATGACGGCGGCGGGCTATCGCGTGGTCCCGGCGCGCCTCGACGCGGTGGCCGGCGAGTCCGGTTCCCGCGCCGAGGCGCTTGCCGCGGCGCAGTCGGCGGTGGCGGGCGAGAAGCTGCCCGCCACCGCGTTCGGCCAGGTGAGCGAATCCGCCGCCGCGGCCAAGACGTTCGAGAAGACCATGACGGAGCTGGGCGGCGAGCTCGGCTCGCACGTGGAGCTTCTGCGGCGGCTCCAAAGTGGACTCGTCGCTTGCGCGGCCGGATACCGGCGGGCCGACGCGCAGGTCGCCGCGATGTACCGGGCGCTGCTGCCCGAGGATCCGTTGCCCCGCGCGGGAAATCCCGCCGGGATCGGCGGTGCGGCCGACACCGGGGCGTGGGCGCGCGCGATCGCGGGCAACCGCGTGAAGGTCGCCGACGCGCTGACGGCCGAGCGTGCGCGGCTGGCCGCGTTGACCGACCCCGGCGAGATCGCGCGGTCGCAGGCGCGGGTCAAGCTGTACGAAGACATCCTCGCGCACGACCGGCAGATCCTGCGGTTCGACCCGTCGGGAAACGGCCGGATCGCCGAGCTGGTCGGGCACATCGAGCCGGGGACGCGGAACGTCGGGCTGTTCGTGCCCGGCGTCAACACGCAGCTGTCGAACTTCGACGCCTACGCCGGCCTCGGCCGCAGCCTGGTGGCCGCGGACCCGGCCGGGCGCACGGCGGTCGTCGTCTGGGCCGACGGGGTGTTCCCGCAGGGCCCGGTGGCGCAGGGGCCGGACGCGGGGTACGCGCGGGCGATGGCGCCGGACCTCAAGCACTTCGCCGACGACCTGCGCGGCGAGATCGCGAGCCACGCCGGCTCCGACGTCACGCTGACCGCGATCGGGCACAGCTACGGCGGCGCGACGGTCGGGCTCGCCGAGACGCACGGCCTCGACGTCGACCGCGTCCTGCACGTCGAGTCGGCCGGCATGGGCCACGGCGTGTGGTCGCCGGCCGACCTGCCGCCGAGCCAGGCGGGCGTCCAGCGGTTCTCGATGACGGCTCCGCTCGACCCGATCGTGCTCGCGCAGGGCAACGCGTGGGGCCTGGAGTGGACCGGCATCGGCCACGGCGCGGACCCGGACGTCTTCCCGGGCGTCACCGAGCTGGGCACCGGCGACCAGGCGGACGGCTCGCCGTCGTGGGGCGTGTCGTCGCACAACGACGTGCTGAAGCCGGGGTCCGATTCGTGGACGAACATCTACCGCGTCCTCACCGGCGGTGGGAGCGTGGCCCCGTGACCCCGGAACTGCGCCGCCTCGCGGCCGAGCTGACCACGGTGATCGACTCTGTCGCGGCGTCCTTCGGCGGCCTCCCGGACCGGACGTTGGACGGCGAGCTGGACTGTGACCCGACCACCCCGGGCCGGCTGCTGTGCTGGCAGTACGGCGTCCGCGTGGAGCACCCGGCTTCGCCGGAAACCCGCCTGCCGTCGCTCCTCCCGGCGTTGCACGCCGACGGCTGGGAATCCCACGACCGCAGCACCCCCGCCGAGCAGATCACCCGCTTCACCCGCCACGGCACGGACTTCACGATCCACGTCGCCACCGCGGTGACGATCGTCGGCTCCACCCGCCCGGTCCCCGCCTGACGTGTCGACCCCCCAATCACGCGAGATGACCCTCCAATCACACGAACCGACCCTCCAGACACGCGAACCGACCCTCCAGGTACGCGAGTTCGCCGTTCCGGTACACCGAATCGCGGGCGGAGCAAGGCTTCTCGCGTGATTGAGCGGGCATCACCCGTGATTGGAGGGGCATCACTCGTGATTGCGGGGTCGACACGGCTTACGGGGTGAAGCGGGTGGGGCGCCAGGCTCGGCGGCGGGCGCGGCGGACCGCCGCCACCGTCACTCCGGCGGCCGCGGCCAAGGCGACCCCGGCCAGGGCGATCGTGCCCGCGGGGACGTCCGGCGGGCGGGGTGCCGGGGCTGCGGCCGGGACCACCGCCGGTGCCGGGGCCGCCTGCGGAACCGCGCCCGGCGGGGGGACGTCGGCGGGCAGGGTCGAGGACACCGCCGCGTAGGCGTCCAGGACTCCCCAGCCCAGCCGGGGGTCGTGGCCTCCGGACGGCGGACGGTGGGCCGTCAACGTCAAGCGCGTGACGACCTGGTCTCCGGAAAGCGACGGGTGGTACGCCCGCACCAGCGCCGCGACGCCGGCGACGTAGGCCGCCGCGAGGCCCGGGTCGGTCACCGGCCAGCGGTGCGCCACCGCGCCGCCCGCTCCCGCCGACGTGCTCACCAGCTCCGCGCCCGGTGCCGCGACGCCGACGTAGTCGCCCGCTTCGGTCTGCACCGGCTCGCCCGCGCGGTTCACCGAGCCGACGGCGAGGACACCGGACGTCGCCGTCGGGTACGTCCGCGCGCCCTGCTGGGTCGCCGACGCCGCCGAGACGACCACCGCCCCTTTCGCGCGCGCCCGCGAAACCGCCGCCGACAACGCCGGGCTGTCGGCCGTCGCGGGCACGGCGACCAGGATCACGCCCGCCCGGCGGTCCGCCGCCCGGTCGATCGCCTCGGCGAGCTTGCCCGGATCACCGCCGTCGCCGGCGGTGTACCGGATCGGCAGCAGCCGTACGCCGGGCGCGACGCCGGCGAACGTCGTCGACGGATCCGGCTGGGCGCCGACGATCCCGGCCGCGATCGTGCCGCGGCCGTCGCAGTCGGTGCGCTCGGTGCCGGCGCCGCTGTCGAGCTGGCCGGGGGCGAACTGCGTGTTCTGCGCGTCGACGCCCGTGCCGACCACGGCCACCAGCTGGCCGCCGCCGCGCGTCAGCGGCCACAGCCGCGCCGGGTCGACCAGGCGCTGGCCCCACGGGACCTCGCCGGCGTAGGTGCCGGACGGGTTCGCACAGCCCTGCGCCGAAGCGGCCGGCGCGCAATAGCCCGACGCCGCCACGAGGCCCGCCACCGCGAGCAACGCCGGTAACCGCACCCGCACCCCCGAAGCCGAAAGACGGTGGCGGACAAGGAAGTCCGCCACCGTCAGTCTAGCCCGGAACGCCCTCTCAGCGAAGGTCCATGCCGAGATCCAGCGCGGGCGACGAATGGGTCAGCCCGCCCACCGACAGATAGTCCACACCGGACAGTGCGTAGGCCTTACCACGGTCGAGGGTCAGCCCACCAGAGGATTCCAGCCGCGTCTTCGGGGAGACTTCGTCGCGGCGCGCCACCGCCCGGCGGCACTCCTGGGGCGTGAAGTTGTCCAGCAGCACCTCGTCCGCCCCGGCGGCCAGCGCCTCCTCGAGCTGCTCCAGCGTGTCCACCTCGACCTCGCAGGCCAGCTCCGGCGCGTGCGCCCGGGCCGCGGCCAGCGCCGCCGTGACCGAACCGGCGGCGACGACGTGGTTGTCCTTGATCAGCACCGCGTCCCCGAGGCCCAGCCGGTGGTTGACGCCACCACCGCAGCGGACGGCGTACTTCTGCAGCAGCCGCAGCCCCGGCAACGTCTTGCGGGAGTCCCGGATCGCGCAGCCGGTACCGTCCACTTCGGACACCCAGGCGGCGGTCGCGGTGGCGACGCCGGAGAGGTGGCACAGCAGGTTCAGCGCCGTGCGCTCGGCGGTGAGCAGCCCGCGCACCGGGCCGGCCAGCACCAGCGCCGGCTCGCCGGCGACCAGCCGATCGCCGTCTTCGCGCCGGGCCAGCACCTCGTAGCCGTCGCCCAGCACCATGTCGAACACCGCGAGCGCCACCGGCAGGCCGGCGACCACGCCGTCGACGCGCGGGGTCAGCTCGGCGACGGCCACCGCCGAAGCGGGCACGGTCGACGCCGTCGTCGCGTCGGGCCCGTACCGCAGGTCCTCGCCGAGCGCCGTGCTGACCACGCGCGTGACGTCGTCGACGTCGAGGCCCGCCGCCGCGATCAGGCGCCGGACGGCTTCGGAGATCGGGAACGTCATGCCACGCCCTCCAAGGGGATCGGGTCGGCCAGCACGGGCTGGCCGGACGGGCTGAGCCGGATGTGCTGGCTGCGCCGCCAGCCGTCGTCGCGCCCCGGGAAGTCGGTCCGCACGTGGCAGCCCCGCGACTCGGTGCGCCGGACGGCCGCGGCCAGCAACGCCTGCGCCACCACCGTCAACGCTGCGTCCTCGACCGCCGCGTGCGTCCACAAGGGAGTGTCCGAAAGCGACAGATCGAGCACCGAACCGGCCGCCGCCAGCCCGTCGGCGTCACGGCCGATCGCCGCGTACCGGCTCATCACGCGCTGCAGCGAGTCGCGGTCCGCCGCCGCCGCGGTGGCCGACGACGGCAGGCGGCCGCGCGCGGGATCGGCCAGCAGCCCGGCCGCGAGGTCCGCCGCGACGGCCTCCGCGACGCGCTGCCCGACGACCAGGCCTTCGAGCAAGCTGTTGGACGCCAACCGGTTCGCGCCGTGCAGCCCGGTCCGCGCGACCTCGCCGGCCGCGTACAGCCCGCCCACCGACGAACGTCCGTCCACAGTGGTCACCACCCCACCGCACGAGAAGTGCGCCGCCGGGGTCACCGGGATCGGGTCCACGGTGGGGTCGAGCCCCAGCGCCGCGCACGCCGCGAACACCGTCGGGAACCGCCGCGCGAACCCCGCGATCGAAGTCGCGTCGAGGAAGACGTGGTCGTCGACGCCGCCCGGCGCGGTCGCCATCCGCCGCGTGATCGCCGCCGAGACGACGTCGCGCGGCGCGAGGTCGCCGAGCGGGTGCACGCCCCGCATCACCGGCAGGCCGGCGCCGTCGACCAGCGTCGCGCCCTCCCCGCGCACCGCCTCGGTGACCAGCGGGCAGCGGCCGCGCGCGCCCGGGGTGTAGAGCACGGTCGGGTGGAACTGCACGAACTCGATGTCCGCGACGGTCGCGCCGGCCCGCAGCGCGAGCGCGAGCCCGTCGCCGGTGGCGATCTCCGGGTTCGACGTCGCCTGGTAGAGCTGCCCGATCCCGCCGCTGGCCACCAGCACGGCCGAAGCGCGGACGACGCCGGGCACGCCGTGGCGGTCCAGCACCGTCACCCCGGCCACCCGCCCGCCGGGGGTGCGCAGCGCGTCGACGGCGATGTGGTGCTCCAGCACCGGCACCCCCGCCTGCCCGGCCTGCGCGACCAGGGCGCGTTCGACCTCGGCGCCGGTCGCGTCGCCACCCGCGTGGATCACGCGGAACGCGCTGTGCCCGCCCTCGCGGGCCCGGGCGAGCAGGCCGTTCCCGGACGCGTCGAACCGCGCGCCGTCGGCCCGCAGCCGGGCGACCGCGGCCGGCCCGCCGTCGAGGATCGAGCGCACCGCCGCCTCGTCGCACAGGCCGGCGCCCGCGGTGAACGTGTCCTCCGCGTGCTTGGCGACGGAGTCGTCGAGGTCGTGCTGGTCTTCCAGGACCACGGCGACGCCGCCCTGGGCCCAGCGCGTGTTGCCGTCCGCGACGGCGGCCTTGGTGATCACCAGGACGTGCAGCCCGAGGGCCTGCGCCCGCAGCGCCGCGGTCAGCCCCGCGACGCCGCTGCCGATCACGACCAGGTCGGCGCGTGCTTCCCAAACCGGGGTTTTCGCCCGTGGGTCACTAACCGGCGGCGTCATTCGCCGCCGCCGGGCTGCCGGATCTCGATCATCCGCTGCACCGAGGCCCGCGCGCGAGCGGCCGTCTCGACGTCGACGTGGACCTCGTCGAGGCCGTCACGCAGGCAGCGCAGCAGCGCCGCGGGCGTGATCATCTTCATGTACCGGCAGGACGCGCGGTCGTTCACCGCCCGGAAGTCGATGCCCGGCGCGGCCTTGCGGAGCTGGTGGATCATGCCGATTTCGGTGGCCACCAGGACGGTCTTGGCCTTGGTGTCGCGCGCCTCGTGGACCATGTCGCCGGTGGAGAGGATCTTGACCCGCTCCGGCGCCACGGCGCCCTCGCCGGCCAGGTAGAGCGCCGACGTCGCGCAGCCGCATTCGGGGTGGATGAACAGGTCGGCGTCCGGCTCCGCGGCCGCGCGCTCGGCCAGCTCGGCGCCGTTGATGCCCGCGTGGACGTGGCACTCCCCGGCCCAGACGTGCACGTTCTCCCGGCCGGTGACGCGCTTGACGTGGGCACCGAGGAACTGGTCCGGGAGGAAGAGAACCTCCTGGTCGGCGGGGATGGACGCGACGACGTCCACGGCGTTCGAGGACGTGCAGCAGATGTCGGTCTCGGCCTTGACCTCGGCCGTGGTGTTGACGTAGGAGACGACCACCGCGCCCGGGTGCTCGGCCTTCCAGGCGCGCAGCTCGGCGCCGGTGATGGAGTCGGCCAGCGAGCAGCCGGCCCGCGCGTCCGGGATCAGGACCGTCTTTTCCGGCGCCAGGATCTTCGCGGTTTCGGCCATGAAGTGCACGCCGCAGAAGACGATGGTGGACGCGTCACTGCTCGCCGCGATCCGGCTGAGCGCGAGGGAGTCGCCGGTGTGGTCGGCGATGTCCTGGATCTCCGGGACCTGGTAGTTGTGCGCGAGCAGGACCGCGTCGCGCTGCTTCGCCAGGCGCCGCACCTCCTCCGCCCAGGCCGCGTTCGCCTCGACCCCGCCGTAGGGGGTGAGATCTTGTTCGAGCGTCGAAGTCATGCTGGCCCTCCTGGACCTGTCTCCGGTTTTCGCCTTACAATCGAAAACCGTGCGAAGTCATCTTAACACCCAGGCTCCCCTGGCCCACGAGGTTTTGGGCGCGGTCCTTCAAGTGCGCTCGGACACACTGCGGGTGCTGTTGTGGCGGCGCGCGCTCGACCCGCACCTCGGCCGCTGGTCGCTGCCGGGCGGGCGGCTGCGGCCCGACGAGGACGTCGAGACGTCGATCCGGCGCCAGCTCGCCGAGAAGGTGGACGTCCGCCAGCTCAAGCACGTCGAGCAGCTCGCGGTGTTCAGCGATCCGGACCGGGTGCCGGGCCCGCGCGTGGTGGCGACGGCGTTCCTCGGCCTGGTCCCGTCCGACGTCGACCCCGAGGTGCCCGAAGACACCGAGTGGCACGACGTCGCGAAGCTGCCGCGCACGGCGTTCGACCACGAGGCGATCGTGCTGCGCGCCCGCGACCGGCTGCGGTCGAAGCTTTCGTACACGAACCTCGGCTTCGCGCTGGCGCCCGACGAGTTCACGATTTCGGCGCTGCGCGGCCTGTATTCGGCGGCGCTGGGCTACCGCGTGTCGGCGACCAACCTCCAGCGGGTGCTGTCCCGCCGCGGGCTGCTGGTGCCGACCGGCCACACGGCCCCGCCGGGCCGCGCGGGCGGCCGTCCCGCGGCGTTGTTCTCCTTCGCCGGCAAGGGCATGCAGATCACCGACCCCTTTGCGGTGTTCAAACCACCCAACCGGTGACCATCCTGCGGCGAAGGCGTTCTGCCCGTACGGTTGACGCGTGACCGAGCCGGAATCGGATAGTGACGCGACGACGACGATCCTGCCGTTGTTCCCGCTCCAGACCGTGCTGCTGCCCGGCACCAATCTTCCGCTGCACATCTTCGAACCGCGGTACCGGCAGCTGATGGCGGACCTGGTGGGCGGCACGGTGCCGGGCCGCGAGTTCGGCGTGGTCGCGCTGCGATCGTCACTGACCCGCGAGGTCCGTGGTCTGGACCAGTTGTACGAAATCGGCTGCAGCACGGTGCTGCGCGAGGCGAAACGCCTGCCGGACGGCCGGTTCGACGTGGTGACGCAGGCCCAGCGCCGCTTCCGCCTGCGCGACCTCGACTGTGTTTCGGCGCCGTACCTGATCGCCTCGGTTGAGTGGGTCGACGACGACCCGGTGACCCCGGCCGGCGGCATGGCCGAGCGCCTGGCGACGGTCGCCCGCGCGGCGCACCAGCGGTACTGCGAAACGGCGTGGCGCAGCGATGACTGGCACGCCCCGGACGCGGACACGACGATCACCGAGCTGGCCTACGTGCTGGCGGCGGACTGCCTGCTGCCGCTGGAGGACCGCCAGCGGTTGCTGGAAGAACGCCACCCGCTGCGCCGGCTGCGCATCGCGTGCCGGCTGCTGACGCGGGAGGCGGGCTTCCTGCACACGCTGGGCGCGGTGCCGCTGCCCCCGGGCGAGCTGACCGATCTGAGCCGACCGGCCAGCTTGAACTGACTCAGTCCGCGGCGCCGTTCCCGTTCCCGTTGCCGAACTTGTTCCACACCTTGCCCGCGGCGCCCGAAACCGCTTCACCGACGTCGCTGAACACCTTCGTCAGCGGGTCCGTCGACGAGTTCCACGATTCCTTGTACGACTGGGCCGCCGACTTCAGGTCGTCCTTCCAGTCCGACGACGGGCTTTCGGCGTCCCGGCGCAGGTAGTCGCCGGCCAGGATCGCGCGGTAGTTCTCCGATGCCGCCCACTTCTGCAGCTGCGCCGCGCGGACCACCGCGAACGGGTGCGACTCCGTCTCGACCGACCTCAGCTTGAGGAAGCTGTCGCGGATGTCCTCGACCGACTCGTATTCCGCGGCCTGCTGCAGGAACGACGGGACGTCGATGCGCGCCGGGTCGATGCCGCCCGCCACCTGGATCTGGGCGCGCAGCGCCGCCGTCGGGTTCTGGCTGCACAGCAGGCCGGCACGGTCGCACGACAGCTCGGCCTTGCGGAACCACTCGCGCAGCGCCGCGATGATCGCCCGGATGCCCAGCGCGCTGACCGGCGTCCAGGACATCGCCAGCTGCAGGCTGATCAGCCGCACCATGATCGTGCGGTAGACCGCGTGCCCGGAGAGCACGTGCCCCATCTCGTGGCCGAGCACGAACCGCAGGGACTCCTGGTTCATCAGCTCGACGAGCCCGGTGCTGATCGCGATGAACGGCTCGTCCATGCCGACCGTCTGCGCCTGGATCTGCGCGTTCTGGAAGACGAACACGTTCGGCACCGCGGGCAGGTCCAGCGTCTCGGCGCATTCGTGGCGCAGCCGGTCGAGCTCCGGGTACTGCTTCGGCCCGACGCGGATCGACGACGCCAGCGCCATCAGCCGCTCGCCGCGCTCGTTGTAGAAGCCCGAAACCGCCTTCACGACCTGGGCGAAGCCCGGCACCGCGCGCAGCGTGGCGAGCGCGCCGCGGTCCACCGGGTGCTCGTAAGCGCGTGGGCTGATGCCGGGAAAGCGGACGGCGTTGTGCCGCGAAACCTCGATGTCCTCGGTCACTGCTGGTTCCCCCCTGTAGGTGACGGACACCACCTTAGGGGAAACCGGTCAGCCGAGGCGGCGGCCCAGGTCGTCGCACCCGTTCCAGGTGGCCAGCAGGCTGTAGGCGATCGACACGCCGAGCGGGCCGGTCAGCAGCACCCACCACGACTCCAGGCGCGGCGCCAGCTCGATCACCGACCCCAGCGCGGGCGGGCTGGAGATGGCGTAGTGGCTGTTCGCCCAGCCGACGCCGAGCAGCATCGCGAGCGCGCCGGCGAGCGCGACGCCGAGCACCGCGGCGAGGAACACCACCGGCCCGCGCCGTTCGCGCAGCAGCCAGCAGACGACGCCGACGACGATCCCCAGCCCGAGCGTGAGGAACCCGAAGACGGCCAAGTCGTCGAACCGGTGCCAGCTTTCCAGCTCCAGGGCACCCTGGGTGCCGTCGGCGGCGACGATGCGCACGCGTTCCGGCGGGGCGAGCCGCGACCACGCGAAGGCGAGCGGGAAGCTCAGCAGGCTCAGGGTGCCGAGCACGCTGATGGCGGGCAGCAGGTCGGCCTTCACGACGACGCGCGGCCGCCGCTCCCGGAACAGCACGGGCACGGACCACGGGCCGGCAACGGCCGACGGCCGGTGCGCGGGCCCCGACGACTCACTCACCCGGACTCCCTCCTGCGACAGTGCCACCGAGCGTAACCGGTCGATGCGGGGACGCGGTGAGCTGCTCGCCGTGTCGGCCGGGCGGGCGGTGCGGGCCGTAGTGAACGATCTGGTTAGTTACGTCCTCGCGGCGGCGCGAGCAAATGAACTATCCGGTCCGTTACCCCCGCTGCGCCAGCCGGTCCAATGAACGGTCTGGTTCGTTACTGCCTCGCAGCGACGCAAGCCAATGAACGATCCGGTCCGTTACCGCGCCGCGCCCGGCCAACCCAATGAACGATCTGGTTCGTTACCCCACTCGGCCGTCAGCCGCTCGCGGTCTCGCCGTGCCGGCTGCAGCGGGCCGTCCAGCCGAGCGGGCTCACCTGAACCACCAACCGGCGCGCGCAGAACGTGCAGTACCGCGGCGGTTCCAGCGCCGTCCGGGGGTTGTGGCACGCCGGGTGGTCCGCCCCACCCGGCGACTCCTGTCCACAATGGACACAAAAGGCAGCGGCTGTCGCAGCGTCAGAGGCTGTCACTGAGCGCCTTGATGGGCATCTTGAGCTCGTCCAGCATCTCCAGGTCCGCCGAAGCCGGCCGGCCCAGGTTGGTCAGGTAGTTGCCGACGATGATCGCGTTGATCCCGCCGAGCATGCCCTGCTCCGCGCCGAGGTCGCCCAGCGTGAGCTCGCGGCCGCCGGCGAAGCGCAGCATCGTGCGCGGCATCGCGAGCCGGAACGCCGCCACCGTCCGCAGCGCGTCGCGCCCTTCGACGATCTCGTAGTGCTCGTACGGCGTGCCCGGCTGCGGGATGAGGAAGTTCATCGGCACTTCGTCCGGGTTCAGCGACGCCAGCTGCACGGCGAACTCCGCGCGCTGCTCGACCGTCTCCCCCATGCCGATGATCCCGCCGCAGCAGACCTCCATGCCCGCGTCGGCGACCATGCGCAGGGTGTCCCAGCGCTCTTCCCACGTGTGCGTCGTGACCACCGACGGGAAGTGCGAGCGCGCCGTCTCGAGGTTGTGGTTGTAGCGGTGGACGCCCATCTCGACGAGCTCGTCGACCTGCTCCTGCGTCAGCATGCCCAGCGAGCAGGCGATCTGGATGTCGTTCCCGTCCTCGCGGATCGCGCGAACGCCCTCCCGGACCTGCGAGAGCAGCCGCTGGTCCGGGCCGCGGACGGCGGCGACGATGCAGAACTCCGTCGCGCCGGTTTCGGCGGTCTGCCGGGCGGCCTTGACCAGGTTCGGGATGTCGAGCCACGCCGAGCGCACCGGCGTCGGGAAGCGGCCGGACTGGGAGCAGAAGTGGCAGTCCTCGGGGCAGCCGCCGGTCTTCAGGCTGATGATGCCTTCGACCTCGACCTCCGGCCCGCACCAGCGCATCCGCACCTCGTGCGCCAGGGCGAGGAGGTCCGGCAGCCGGTCGTCGGGCAGCCGGAGCACGTCGAGGACCTGCTGTTCACCGAGGCCGACGCCGTTTTCCAAAACCTGCTCGCGCGCGAGGGCGAGGACATCGGTGTCCGGGACTGCGGTCACGGGCGGCTCCTTGATCGAGGTGGTGCGGAAAGCGTCCCTCATCGTGCACGAAGGTACGTCGAGGCGACAGCGATGCAGGTCACTTCCCGGCAGAAGCGCAACCGGCGAAAAGCTCCGGGTCGAATTCGCCGCCGAACCACGGCGAGAGCCCGGCCCGGGCCGCGGCCAGGAAGTCTTCCCGGGAGGACTGGCCGAGGCCGGCGGGCAGCACGCCGAGCAGGGGCGCCCCGGCCGCGACCGGCAGGTCTTCGAGGTTGGACAGCGCCGCGAGGTCCGGTTCGGCCGGCCACGCGCCGATGATCACGCCGGCGACGGTCAGCCCGCGCTTGCCGGCGACCTCGGCGGTGAGCGCGGTGGCGTTGAGCGTCCCGAGACCGGCCTCGGCCACGATGATCACGAGCGAGCCGAGTGACCAGGCGACGTCGGCGAGGCTCGCGCCCGTGCGGTCGAAGCGCACGAGCAGGCCGCCGGCGCCCTCGATGAGGGTGAGGTCGTGCGCGGTGTCGAGGTCGGAGGCGGCCTGGGCGATTTCGCCGGGGTCGAGCGCCGGCAGCCCGCTGCGCCGGGCGGCGGCTTCCGGGGACAGCGGATCCGGGTAGCGGCGCAGTTCGCGCGTGGTGACGTCGGGCCCGGCGAGCCGGACGACGTCCTGGAGGTCACCGGGCTCATCGAGCCGCACCCCGGTCTGGGCCGGCTTCAGCACGGCCACCCGCTGTCCCCCGGCCACCGCCACGGCCGCGATCGCCGCCGTGGTGATCGTCTTGCCGACCCCGGTCCCGGTCCCCGTCATCACCAGCATGGTCACGGGCCATCAACATAGTGACTCCGGGCCCGGGTGCGCACGCGGGCCGTGGTCAAAGCCCTGCCACAGCCCATCGTGAGTGGTAAAGCGGGTTAGAACCCGCCTTACCACTCACGAGCCGGACGGCGGGTCAGGCGCCCGGCACCACCACCGGCGCCCCGGCCGGGCGGAACGTCCGCTCGGCCGCGTCGAACAAGTACACCTGGGCGTCGCCGACGTGGAAGTACATCGCCGTCAGCTGCAGCTTCCCGGCCGACTCGGCCGCCGCCACCGCCGGGTACTCGCGCAGGTGCTCCAGCTGCTGGAGCACGTTGTGCAGCGCCAGCCGATCGCCTTCCCGGTCCGGGACGCCGCCGTCGAGGGTGGCCGAGCCCAGCCGGTGCGCGCTCGGTTCGGCATGGTGCAGCCAGGCCGACAGCGGCCCCGGCGGCGGGCCGTCGGCCAGTGCGGCCATCGCGCCGCAGCTCGAGTGGCCGCACACCACGATCTCCTCGACCCCGAGGACGCCCACCGCGTACTCGATGGACGCGTTCATCGACGCGTCCGCCTGGCCCGGCGGGACCAGGTTGCCGATGTTGCGGATGGTGAACAGGTCGCCCGGCCCGCTCGTCGTGATCAGGTTCGGCACGATCCGGGAATCGCCGCAGGTGATGAACAGGGTGCGCGGCCGCTGGCCGTCGGCCAGGCCGGACAACGTGTCGCGCAGCAGCGGGGCCGCGCGGCGGTGGAACTCCGTGGCGCCGCGGCGGGTCTGCTGGGCCGGGATCTCGACCCCTTCCGCCGCCTGCCACTCCGACCACGGCGCTAGCCAGCGCGGCACCGCCCGGCTGGCGGCGACCCGGGACCGCGTCGGGCGGCCCGCCTTGCCCTCGCCGAACCAGGGGTGGCCGACCTCGTCGACCTCCACCGTGCCGCCGGCGCGCTCGTACGCCTGCTGCCAGGTGTGCAGGCTCTCGAACGCGGCGTGGTCGAGGTAGTCGACGACCAGCTCCAGCCGCACGGTGACGCCGCCCGGGACGGTCCCGAGCACCTTCGACAGCCGCGGCACCGACAGGAACGTCAGGACGCCTTCGACGACGACGCGCCAGTCGTCACCCTCCCGTTCGATGTGGATGCCCGACCAGACCGTGCGGCGCAGCATCAGCACCACCGCCAGCCCGATGCCCGCCAGCACGCCGGTGAGCAGGTCGAACACGACGACGCCGGCGAGGGTGAGCAGGTACACGGGCAGGTCGCCGTGGGCCAGCACGGTCTTCATGTGCCCGGGGTTGACCAGCTTCGCGCCGACGTGCACGAGCAGCCCGGCCAGCGCGGCCAGCGGGATGCTCTGGATCAGCCCGGCGAGCAGGACGACGAACAGCAGCACCCAGAGGCCGTGCAGCACCGCCGACGCCCGGGACTTCGCCCCGGCGGTGACGTTGGTGGAGCTGCGGACGATGACGCCGGTGACGGGCAGGCCGCCCAGCGCTCCGGAGAGCATGTTGGCCGCGCCCTGGCCGACCAGTTCGCGGTCGAGGTTGGCGCGCGGCCCGGTGTGCATGCGGTCGACCGCCACCGCCGAGAGCAGGCTCTCCACGCTGGCGATCAGCGCGATCGTGACGACGGCCAGGGCGAACCCGCTCCAGCCGCCGTCCGGCAGCTGCGGGACGAGGTGGATGTTCAGCAGGTCACCGGGCAGTTCGACGCGCGGGAGCGTCATCCCGAACGCGACCGACACCACCGTGGCCACCGCGATCGCGGCCAGCGGCCCCGGCACCTTGCGGACCGCCGCCGGCAGCTTCGGCCAGATCAGCAGGAGGCCGATGGTGAGCAGGCCGACGATGGTGGCGGAGTCGTGGTGGGCGATGATCTGGGCGGGCAGCTCGGCGACGTTCTCCACGGCCGAGCTCTGGGCTTTGCCGCCGAGGATGACGTGCAGCTGGCCGAGCACGATCGTGACGCCGATGCCGGCCAGCATGCCGTGCACGATCGCCGGCGAGATGGCCAACGCGGCGCGGGCGATGCGGCTCAGCCCCAGCAGGATCTGGAGCGCCCCGGCAGCGACGGTGATCGCGCAGGTGACGACCCAGCCGAACGTCTGGATGGTTTCGGCCATGACCACGGTCAGGCCGGCGGCGGGCCCGCTGACTTGCAGCGCGGAGCCGCCGAGGGCGCCGGCGACCACGCCGCCGACGACGGCGGCCACCAGCCCGGCGGCGACCGGGGCGCCCGAAGCGAGGGCGATGCCGAGGGACAAGGGGACGGCTACGAGGAAGACGACCAGTGAGGCCGGCAGGTCGTGTCGGAGCACGGCGAGGGGTCTCATGATCACCATGCAACCGGAAATCGAGTGAAATGTCCGCTATGTTCCACCCGATCGAGTGAATAAATCGCCATAATTAGCCCGGATGTCACAAATCGGGCAGCTGGTTAACACGCCGTTCACGCGCGGCCGCCTGTCACGTGACAGTTGAATTTCGTACGACACAAGGCTTTGCGCGCCGGTGGCCACCCCCGTGGGCAACGGAGGTGGCCGCCGGCGGTGCGTCAGTGCTCCAGCGCCCCCGCGGGGACGAACCCGCGCGCGGCTTCGTCCAAAAGGGACACTTGCGCCGCGCCGACGTCGAAGTACATCCCGGTCAGCCGCAGCGCACCCCGCTCCAGGGCCGCCGCGACCACCGGGTAGCCGCGCAGCATTTCCAGCTGCTGCACCACGTTCTGCAGGGCCAGCTGGTCGGCCTCGGCGGCCGGCCGCTCGCCACCGAGCAGCAGCGGCGCCTCGCGGCTGCGGCGCCGGAGCGTCGCTTCGCCGTGGCGCAGCCAGCTGCCGAGCTGGTCGAGCCCGGCCGGGGCCCGGCCGAGCAGCGCTTTCATCGCGCCGCAGCCGGAATGGCCGCACACCACGATTTCGGCGACCTCGAGCACCCCGACGGCGTACTCGATCGCCGCGCCGACCGACGAGTCCGTGCCGTCGGCCGGCGGCACGAGGTTGCCGATGTTCCGCACCGTGAACAGGTCGCCCGGCCCGCTGGTGGTGATCAGGTTCGGCACGATCCGCGCGTCGCCGCAGGTGATGAACAGCGTGTGCGGCTGCTGACCGTGCGCCAGCCCGCTCCACGTGTCGCGCAGCAGCGGCGCCGTGCGGCGCTGGAACTCCGAAGCACCGCGGCACAGCAGGGAACTGGCGGTGCGCTGGGCGGGCAGCACGACGTGCTCGGCCTGCCACTCCGACCACGGCGCGAGCCACCGCGGCACGACGCGCGCGGCGACGCTGCGGCGCACGGTCGGCTCCCCCGCGCGGCCGCGGCCGAACCACGGGTGCCCGATCTCGTCGACCGTGACGCACCCGGCGTGCGCCTGCTGCCAGCCGCGCAGGCAGTCGAACGCGGCGTGGTCGAGGTAGTCGACGTGCAGTTCGAGGGTGACCTCGGCGTGCGGGGGCACCTCGGCGAGCACCCGGGTCAGCCGCGGCACGGACAGGAACGTCAGCGCGCCTTCGATGACGACGCGGTGCCGGTCACCCGCCCGTTCGACGTGGATGCCGGAGAAGATCATCCGGCGCAGCATCATCGCCAGGGCCAGCAGGACCCCCGCCGCGACCCCGGTGAGCAGGTTGACGGCCACCGCACCGGCCAGGGTGACGGCGTACACCGGCAGGTCGCCGTGGCGCCGCACCTCCTTGAGCCCGTGGAGGTTCACCAGCTTCGTCCCGACGTACACCAGCAGCGCGGCCAGCGCCGCCAGCGGGATCAGCCGCAGCACGCCGGTGAGCAGCAGGCAGGCGGCGAGGATCCAGCCGCAGTGCAGGATCGCCGACGCCCGGGTGCGCGCGCCGGCCTCGAAGTTGGTCATGCTGCGCACGATGACGCCGGTGACAGGGAAGCCGCCGAGCGCGCCGGCGGCGACGTTCGCCGCGCCCTGCCCGATGAGTTCGCGGTCGAGGTCGGTGCGCGGGCCGCCGCGGAGCTTGTCCACCGAGACCGCGGACAGCAGGCTCTCCAGGCCGGCGATGAGCGCGATGGTGACCGCGGCGACGGCGAAGCCGCTCCAGCCGCCGTCCGGCAGCCGCGGCACGAGGTGCAGCGAGGGCAGCCCGGCGGGGAGGTCGACGCGCGGCAGGCTCATGCCGGTCGCGATGGAGAGGCCGGTGGCCAGCGCGACGGCGGCCAGCGGGGCGGGCACGCGGCGGACGAGGTTCGGCAGCCGCGGCCAGGCCAGCAGGACGCCGAGGGTGACGACGCCGATCAGCACGGCCTGGTCGTGGTGCGCGGCGACCTGGCCGGGCAGCGCCAGGACGTTGGCCAGCGCGGAACCCTGGGCCGAGCCGCCGAGGACGACGTGCAGCTGGCCGAGCACGAGCGTGACGCCGATGCCGGCGAGCAAGCCGTGCACGATCGCCGGGGACACGGCGAGCGCGGCGCGGGCGGCCCGGGTGAGGCCGAAGAGGATCTGGAGCAGGCCCGCGGCGACGGTGATCGCGCAGGTGACCGGCCAGCCGTGGGTGGCGATCGTGTCGGCCAGCACCACGGTGAGGGCGGCGGAGGGGCCGCTGACCTGCAGCGGCGATCCGCCGAAGAGGCTCGCGACCAGCCCGCCGACGACGGCGGAGATGAGGCCCGAGAGCAGCGGTGCCCCGGCCGCGAAGGCCACGCCCAGGGACAGGGGGACGGCGACGAGGAAGACGACTATCGACGCGAGGAAATCGTGCTTGAGGTTCTCCAGGTGCTCGGAGTGCTTCGGGGGTCCGGTGTCGTGCTCGCCACGAACGATCTCGATCATGGGGGCAGGATCGCCGAAACCACGCGAAATGTCTGCTACGCAAGCATTTCTCGCGTTCGGCCGGGCACAGGATG
Source organism: Amycolatopsis sp. NPDC051716 (assembly GCF_040681595.1). Lineage (NCBI taxonomy): Bacteria > Bacillati > Actinomycetota > Actinomycetes > Pseudonocardiales > Pseudonocardiaceae > Amycolatopsis > Amycolatopsis sp. NPDC051716. Next base: position 291,785 of record NZ_JBFAZA010000006.1, read on the forward strand.
GACCGGCGGGAGCTGTCTCGTCACACTTACCCCTCCGCCGTTCGCGTGGTTTCGATCATGCTCTGCCACGCAGCGCGACGGTGAGGCACCTTCGGGTCTCGGTGTGCCGGTGGTCACACCCGATGTGCTGAATTCAGGCCTTTTCGGCGACCGCGAGCATCGCGCGGGTGATCACGGCCAGGTCGTCGTCAGTCGAAACGTACGGCGGCATGGCGTAGACGAGGTCCCGGAACGGCCGCAGCCAAGCCCCGTGCGCGGTGACGACGTCCGTGGCGACGGCCATGTCGACGGGGTGGTCGAGCTGCAGCACGCCGATCCCGCCCAGCACCCGCACGTCGGTGACGGCGGGCAGGTCGCGCGCCGGGGCCAGGCCGTCGAGCAGGCCTTTCTCGAGCCGGGTGACGTCGGTGCGCCAGCCGCCGCCGGCCAGCAGGCCGAGGGAGGCGTTGGCGACGGCCGAGGCGAGCGGGTTGCCCATGAAGGTCGGGCCGTGCGCGAGCACGGGCAGTTCGCCGCGCGCGATGCCGGCGGCGACCTCCGGGGTGCACAGGGCGGCCGCCATGCTCAGGTAGCCCCCGGTGAGCGCCTTGCCGACGCACATGACGTCCGGCGTGACACCGGCGTGCTCGGCGGCGAACAGCACGCCGGTGCGGCCGAAGCCGGTCGCGATCTCGTCGAAGATCAGCAGCACGTCGTGCGCTTCGGTGAGTTCCCGCAGGGCGCGCAGGTAGGCGGGGTGGTGGAACCGCATCCCGCCGGCGCCCTGCACCACGGGTTCGACGATCACCGCGGCGAGTTCCTCCTCGTGCCGCTCGATTTCCGCGGCCAGGAGGTCCACATAGGACTGATCGGGCGGGGTGTCGAAGCCGGACGGCGGCGCGGGCACGAAGACCTGTTCGGGCAGCACCCCGCGCCACAGGGAGTGCATGCCGCCGTCGGGGTCGCAGACGCTCATCGGGGTGAAGGTGTCCCCGTGGTAGCCGCCGCGCCAGGTGAGCAGCCGCCGTTTCCCGGGGAGCCCGCGAGAGCGTTGGTACTGCAGGCACATCTTCGCGGCGACTTCGACCGAGACGGACCCGGAGTCGCAGAGGAAGACGTGCTCGAGGCCGTCGGGGCTGAGGTCGGCCAAGGTCTTCGCGAGGGTGATGGCGGGTTCGTGGGTGAGGCCCCCGAACATGACGTGGCTCATCCGCCCGGCTTGCGCGGTGAGGGCGGCGTCGAGCACGGGGTGCCGGTAGCCGTGGATGGCCGACCACCACGAAGACATGCCGTCGACGAGTTCCCGGCCGTCGGAGAGCTTCAGCCGGACGCCGCTCGCCTCGGTCACCAGCAGGGCCGGCACCTTCGCCGGCATCGGCGCGTAGGGGTGCCAGACGTGCTGGGCGTCCAAGGCGAGCAGGTCGGCGGAGTCCATCCGCCGACCCTACGACACCGCCTCAGCCGGGTTCCCCCGCCTCGGCGGCGGGTGGAACCGGCCGGGCCGCCCCGTCCCTCGCTCCCCCGCCCTGGCCTAACCCTCGCTCCCGGCCCGAAGCGCCCTCACAACCGGACCGGCAGCGTCTCCAACCCGTGCACCAGCGAACTCGGCCGGTAGACCAGTTCGTCCGCCTTCGCGTCCAGCGCCAGCCCCGGGAACCGCTCCAGCAGCCCGCCGAGCGCGATCTCCGCCTCCAGCCGGGCCAGCGGCGCCCCCACGCAGTAGTGGATCCCGTGCCCGAACGCCAGGTGTCCCCCGGCCGCGCGCGTGATGTCCAGCTTGTCGGGCTCCGGATACCGTTCCGCGTCGCGGTTGGCGCCCAGCAGGGAAACCAGGACGAACTCGCCCTCCGGGATCGTCACCCCGGCCACCTCCACCGGCTCCGCGGTGAACCGCAGCGTCGCCAGGTGGATCGGGCCGTCGAACCGCAGGAACTCCTCCACCGCGCCCGGCAGCAGCGCCGGCTCCGCGCGCAGCCGGGCGAGCTGCTCCGGCTCGCGCAGCAGCGCCAGCACGGCGTTCGCGATCAGGTTGACCGTGGTCTCGTGGCCCGCCACCAGCAGCAGGAACGCCATCGACACCAGCTCGGGCTCAGACAGCGAATCGCCGTCGTCGCTCGCGTGCACCAGGTCCGACAGCAGGTCTTCGGCCGGTTCGGCGCGCTTCTGGGCGATCAGGCCGGTCAGGTAGGCGAACATGCTCGCCGCCGCGGCCTGCACCGGCTCCGGCCGGACCGACGCGCTCAGCAGCGTCTTGGACCAGCCGGAAAACTCCGCGCGGTCCTCTTCGCGCACGCCCAGCAGCTCGCAGATCACCGTGATCGGCAGCGGCGCGGCGAACGACGCCACCAGGTCGGCCCGCTCCTGCCCGGCCAGCGCGTCGAGCAGCTCCGCGGTGATCTCCTCGACCCGCGGCCGCAGCCGCGACACCGTCCGCGCGGTGAACGCCTTGTTCACCAGCTTCCGCAGCCGCGTGTGGTCCGGCGGGTCCGAGTTCAGCATGTGCCAGCTCAAATCCTGCCCGAGACCGTTCTGCAGCAGCTCCGGCGGCAGCTTGCGTTCGAACACCTCGCGGATGCCCTGGCTGTTCTTCCGCAGCCGCGGATCGGCCAGCAGCGCCCGCGCCTCCGCGAACCCGGTGACCAGGTAGCACGGCAGCCCCCGCGGTGGCAGCCGCACCCGGCGGACCGGGCCGCCGCCGCGCAGCAGTTCCGCGAACAGGTGCGCGTCCTGCGCGAAGTCTTCGGCCACCTCGACGGTTTCGCCGGTCGTCATCTCAGCCCCCAGCACTCACGGCGTCAGCGTTCGGCGAGTGCCGCCACGACGCGCTCGGTCACGTCCTGCCAGTATGCCCGCTGTTGCTCGCGCTCTTCCGCGTCCGCGAGCCATTCCTGGTGGAACCGCAGCGTGGTCTTGGCTCCCGCGCCGCTCAGCCGCACCTGCACGGTCGAGTCGTGGTCCCAGTCGCTCGGCCGCCACGTGAGCCGGACGCGGTCGCCTTCGGCGAAGCCGCGGATTTCGCCGACCGTGCCGTTCGCCGTTTCGTACTCCGCGCCCGGTTCCCGGGGCAGTTCGACACCGGGGCCGAGCCAGATCGTGACGCCCTCGCGGCTGACCAGGAAGTCCCACACCACCTCGGCCGGGTACGGCAAGGTGCGCGAAACGCCGATGTTCCACCCGACATCGGCCGTCTTCCCCACTGAAGAAGTCATGTCCTCATCCTCCCACCGGGGTACGACAAAAACGCCGGGCGGCCCGGGTGGAGGATGGGAACCCGTGCGCTATCGCCCGATCTCCCCCGCCGTCCTCGCCGAAGAACTCACCGACCGCATCGACGCACTGACCTCGCCGCGGATCGCGGTGGCCGTCGACGGCGCGGCGGGCGCCACCGGCACCGCGGAACTCGCCGACGCCCTGGTCGATCCGCTGCGTCTGCGCGGCCGCGCGACGCTGCGAGTGTCGGCCCGCGACTTCCTGCGCCCCGCGTCCCTGCGCTTCGAACACGGCCGCACGAACCCCGACGCCCGCTACACGGACTGGCTCGACCTCGGCGCCCTCCGCCGCGAAGTCCTGGAGCCGCTGAAGGGTTCCGGCGAGGTCCTGCCGTCGCTGTGGGACGCCGAACGCGACCGCGCCACCCGCGCCGAACGGGTGCCGCTGCCCGAAGGCGGGGTCGTGCTCCTCGACGGTGAACTGCTACTCGGCGCCGGGCTGGCCGTCGACCTGGCCGTGCACCTGTGGCTCTCCCCAGCCGCCCTGCGCCGCCGCGTGCCGGACGTCTGGGCGATCCCGGCCTACGAGCGCTACGAGGAGGAGGTGGATCCGAGCTCGCTCGCCGACGTCGTGGTGCGCGTCGACGATCCCCGGCACCCGGCGCTCTACACGCCTTAGCGGGCCACGGCTCAGCGAACCACGGCTCAGCGGACCGCGGCCACCGGATCGCCGTCGAGCAGGCCGGACAGCCGTCGCGCCATGACGTCCCAGCGCCAGTTCGCCGTCACCCACTCCCGGCCGGCCTGGCCCATCCGGCGCGCGCGCACCGGGTCGGCCAGCAGGCTGGTCAGGGTCTCGCTCAGCTGGACGACGTCCCGGCCTTCGACGACGTGCCCGGTGACCTCGTCGAGCACCGCTTCGGGCGCCCCGCCGGAGTTGCCGGCGACCACCGGCAGCCCGGTCGCCGAGGCCTCCAGGTAGACGATCCCGAGGCCTTCGACGTCGAGGCCCTTGCCCCGGGTGCGCGCGGGCATCGCGAAGACGTCACCGGCGGTGTAGTGCGCCGGGAGCTCGGCCCACGGCACCGAGCCGGTGAGCACGACGTCGCGCTCCAGGCCCAGCTCGGTGACCAGTTCGGTGAGCTTCTTGCGGTAGGGGCCGCCGCCGACGAGCAGCAGGGCCGCGTCCGGGACGCGCTCGCGGATCGCCGGCAGCGCGCGGATCAGCTGGTCCTGGCCCTTGCGCGGGACCAGCCGCGACACGCAGACGACGGTCGGCCGGTCGCCGAGGCCGTGGCGGGCGCGGATCTCCGCGCGCGCGGCCGGATCCGGCCGGAACACCTCGGTGTCGACGCCGGAGGGCAGCAGCTCCAGCCCGGCCATCGCGCCGAACGCCGCGGCGAAGCGGGCGCGGGTGTACCGGCTGACGTAGGTGACGACGTCGGCGGTGTCGCCGATCCGCCGCAGCGCCTGCCGCGAAGCCGGGAGCATCGACCAGCCGACCTCGTGGCCGTGCGTCGACGCGACGACGCGGCGCGCCCCGGCCCGGCGCAGCGGGTGTCCCAGCAGTGCGAGCGGCGCCGCGGCACCGAACCAGACGGCTTCGCAGTCCCGCGCCCGCATGATCTGCTTCGCCCGGCGGAGCACGTCCGGCGTCGGCAGCATCAGCGACGTCGGGTGCCGGACGACCTCGAACGGCGCCTCGGCGTCGAACTCCTCGTGCGACCCCGTCCGCGACTCCCACGACGGCGCGTAGACGACCAGGTCGTCCGCCGGCAGCCGGGTGGCGAGGGAGTTCAGGTAGTTCTGGATCCCCCCGGGCCGGGGCGGGAAGTCGTTGGTCACGAGCAGGGTCTTGAGCACGCCCCAGAGGCTAGCGGGGGTCACCGACGCCGGAGGGGCGGCACCGCGTGTGCGGTACCGCCCCTCCGTGCCGCTGATCGAGGGTCACGCCGTCGGGCGGCGCGCTCCCGAGTACTGGCTCTGCAGCGGCGAGATCTTCACGACGTCACCCGTGTCGGGCGCGTGCACCATCTTGCCGTCGCCGATGTACATGCCGACGTGCGAAACCGGCGAGTAGAAGAACACGAGGTCGCCCGGCTGGAGCTGGTCCCGCGGCACCGCGGTGCCGAAGGTCGACTGCTCGCGGCTGGTCCGCGGCAGGGTGATCCCGGCCTGCCCGTAGGCCCACCGCGTCAGGCCCGAGCAGTCGAAGTTGGTCGGGCCGGTGGCCCCGTAGACGTACGCGCTGCCGAGCTTGCCCAGCGCGGCGTTGACCGCCGCCTGGGCGGCCGCGGTGGGCGCCTGGATGTTGGTGGGCGCGGCCCCGCCGGTGTCCTTCCGGGCGGCCTTGTCCTGCGTGCTGAGGCTCTTGTTGGCCACCTCGAGCTGGCCGAGCTGATCCTGCAGCGTCTTCTGCTTGGCCTTGATGTCCTCGGTCAGCTTGGCTGCCGTGTCCCGCGCGTCCTGCGCGCGCTTCGCCGCGTCGCCGGCCTTGGCGGCGGCGTCGGTGGCTTGCTGGACGGCACCGGTGAGGTTGCCCATCGCGGCGTTCTTGCCGGTCGCGATGACCTCGAGGGCCGAAGAGCGGTCGAGGAAGTCCTGCGTGGACGTGCCGGCCAGCAGCGCCGACAGCTTGTTGAGCTGGACACCGCTGGTGAACGACGCGCCGGCGAACTTGTCGACCTCGGTCTGGTACTTCTTCTGGCTTTCGGACGCCTGGGCAGCCTGCTGCTTCGCCGCGTTGACGTCGCCGGTGGCCTTGTCGAGCTCGCCCTGCTTCTTCTTCAGGTCGTCCTGAGCCGAAAGCAGGTCTTCGTTGAGCTTCTCGGCCTGCGCCGCGAGGTCGCGGTACTTGTTGAGGGCGTCGGAGCCGGTGGGCGGGGTCTGGAGAACGGGGACGGGGGCGGCGGTGGCCATCGGCTGGGCCACGGTGACGAGGGTGATCACCGAGGCCGCCGCGAGGGCACCTGAAACCACGCGCCTGAGGGAATGCGACTGCACGGTCGCGCGGGTCTCCTTTGCGTCTCGGCCGCCGAAGGGACCGGGGCACGAAGAGGTCGGGGAGTTCCTCTTCGCCGCTGTCCCGCCACCACGCGCCCGAGCCGTGCACTTTAGCCATGCACGAGCCGCAACAGGTGAAGCACGCGGTGGTGGTTCCGGTTCCCAGCTTCCCGACAAAGCTGCGTCCGGCGGCGATCCCGTGTCGCCGCCTCCACAGACGGCCGGGGGCCACGAGATCTCGGACAGGTTACGAAAAGAGCGCCACCACGTCCACCACCTCATCGCCAAAAACGCTGAGTGACGCCGCGGACCACCATCGGACCAGGGCAAGGATAAACATGTGATGGGCGTTACACGCTGGGGTTTCTCCGCGGCGCTTTTCGACTACCGACCGTTCACCGATTCAATCGACCATTCGGCGCGCCGCCACGAAACGGTGGAAATCAGGCGGTGTGCCGGATCGGTTCTTCGATCAACCGGAGGTGTGGCACCATCCCGGCCTCGGCCAGCGCGTCGACCGCGCGCCGCTCGTCGGCGTCCCACACCACGGCGGGTGGCGCGCCGAGCAGCACGCTCACGACGCAGTCGTGGCACGAGATGCCGCGCACGGCGCAGCGGTCACAATCGACCACCAGGTTCTCGATGTCCGAAACGGCGATGTGCGAGACGTCCACTTCGGACAGCTCGGGGATGCCGGTCATGTGTCCTCCTCACGTGGGAACTGCTGCTCCACACGGTAGGGGCCACCACCGACAGTTTCGGGCGGTCAAACCCGGGAGAGCCGGCTGACCAGCACCGATGACGGCGCGGGATGGGCGCCGCGGCCGCGCACGGAGTCCGCCACCGCACGGTCGGACGTCGCGACGACCATCGGCCGCCCGGCGGGCTCGGCCGCCACGAGGTTGCGGATGACGTCGTCGGCCAGCACCCCGCGGTCGGAGAACAGCACCCGCACCCCGCGGGGCACCGAGGCGGGGACGGACAGCACGCCGGCGCCGTCGAACACGACGGTGACCTCGGCGGCGGTGCGCGCGGCCAGCGCGGAGAGCTGGTGGATCAGCCGGTCGCGCTGGTCGGCGAGGGCGAGTTCCGGGTAGCCGGTCTTGGTGACGTTGTAGCCGTCGACGATCAGGTGCACGTTGGGCAGCGCGAGGTAGCGGTCCAAGGCCGTCACGTCGGCGATCTTGCCGCCCTGGCCGGTGCCGGCGCTCGCGCCGCGGACCATGTCCGCCGGGCGGGCGCCGCGCGCGCCGAGGGCGAGCTCGCGGCGCAGGCCGGTGACGGCGCCGTCGATGGTGTCGATGAGCAGGGCGAGCCGCACCTCGTCGGCCTGCCGGGCCTCGCGCGCGGATTGGCGGGCGATCTCGGCGTCGGTGACCGCGCGTTCGGCGCGGGCGCGCTCGCCGGCGACGCGCTGGCGTTCGCGCTCGAGCTGGGCGGTGAGGGCGGCGATCTCGGCGTTGCGCGCGGCGGAACCGCGTTCGGCGTCGGCGGCGGCCGCTTCGGTCGCGTCCCGGGCCTGGCGCAACTGGACGCCTTGTTCGCGAAGGCGCTTCAGGAGCTTCTCGACTTCGCCCTCGCGCTCGCCCCGGGCGTTCTCGGCGGCTTGTTTCGCCTCGGCGAGTTCGGCGCGGACCTGGGCGAGCTCGGTCTCGAGCCGCTGGGTGCGGGCGAGCGCGGCGTCGCGTTCGGCGCGCAGGGCGTTTTCCTCGGCGTTCCGGGCGACCAGCCGGACGCGCCCGGCGGCCCCGGACTCGCCGAGCAGGACGGCGGCGGCCGCCGCGGCGACGGATTCGGTGGCGTTGGGGTCGAGGGCGTCGGTGCGGTGCTCGCGCAGCCACTCGATGACGGCGGTCCGGAACTGGGAGGAGTCGCCGAGGGCCGCGAGCAGGGCGGCGCCGCCGAGCTTGGCGCGCTTGGCCGGGGCGAACTTGGCGACCGGCCGCAGCTGGCGGGGCACGTCGGTGGCGGGCAGCTTGGCGACGGCGGCCGCGGCGAGCTCGGCGATGCGGTCGCGCACCGGTTCGGGCAGCGCCGGCCAGGTGGCGGGTTCGGGATGTCCGGCCTGGTCAGCGGGCTCCTCGGCCGGCTCGGTGCGCGACGCGACACCCGAGGGACCGACGGGGTCCCCGGGTGGCTCCGGCACGAGCGGCTGCGGGTGCATTGGTCCAGGGTAGGCCCCGCCCCCGCATCCCGCCCCGCGCGCCACACGGACCGCGCCGGGGGCCGGCGCGGGCACCGCGCCGGCCACTGCACCGGGCACTGCACCGGCACTGCACCGGCAAAACTGTCGGGGGTCGCGCCTAGAGTCCCGCCCATGCGTCCGGTCCAGGCTCAGCTCGCGTTCGACGAGCTCGGAACTCCCTTGCGGGACACCACTTTCGTCGTCTTCGACCTCGAGACCACCGGGGCTCCGCCGGGTCCGTCGGTGATCACCGAGATCGGGGCGGTGAAGGTGCGCGCCGGCGAGGTGCTGGGCGAGTTCGCGACGCTGGTGAACCCGGGCTCGCCGATCCCGCCGCAGATCGTCTCATTGACCGGGATCACGCAGGCCATGGTCTACGACGCGCCGCCGATCGAGGAGGTGCTGCCGGCGTTCCTCGAGTTCATCGGGGGTGCGGTGCTGGTGGCGCACAACTCCGGCTTCGACACCTCCCACATGCGGGCGGCGTGCGAGGGGCACGGGTACGTGTGGCCGAAGCTGACGGTGGTGTGCACGGTCCGCCTGGCGCGGCGGGTGGTGCCGCGGGACGAGGTCGGGCGCTACAACCTGACGGCGCTGGCGCTGCTGTTCGGCGCGCGGACGCGGCCGACGCACCGGGCGCTGGACGACGCGCGGGCGACCGTCGACGTCCTGCACGGCCTGCTGGAGCGGGTCGGGAACGTGGGCGTGCACTCGCTCGAGGAGCTGATGGGGTACCTGCCGGAGGTGACCGTCGCCCAGCGGGCGAAACGGCACCTGGCGGCGGACCTGCCGTCGGCCCCGGGCGTCTACCTCTTCAAGGGGCCGAAGGAGGAGGTCCTGTACGTCGGCACGGCGAAGGACCTGCGGCGGCGGGTGCGGAGTTACTTCACGGGCTCGGAGAACCGCAGCCGGATCCGGGAGATGGTCGCGCTGGCCGAGCGCGTCGACCACGTCGTGTGCGCGCACGCGCTGGAGGCGGAGGTGCGGGAGCTGCGGCTGATTTCGGCGCACCGGCCCGCGTACAACCGGCGGTCGAAGAACCGGCACCAGGGCTGGTGGATCGGCTTGACGGACGAGGCGTTCCCCCGGCTGTCGGTGGTGCGGCTGCCGCGGCCGGGGGTGCTGGGCCCGTTCCGCAACCAGGCGGACGCCCGCACGACGGCGGACACCCTGGCCGGGGCGTCGGGCCTGCGGACGTGCACGCAGCGGATCTCGCCGCGGTCGGCGAACGGGACACCGTGCGTGCTGGCGGAGCTGGGGCGGTGCGGAGCGCCGTGCGCGGGACGCCAGAGCGTGGAGGCGTACAGCCCGGCGGTCGAGTCGGTGTCGGGGCTCATCGCGGGCCTGGACGGCCGTCCCCTGCACACGGCGGCCGCGCACGTGGAGCACCTGGCGGCGGGCCGGCACTTCGAGCAGGCGGCCCGCCACCGCGACGAGCTGGCGGGCCTGATCCGGGCGCTGGGCCGCGCCCACCGGCAGGGAGCCCTGGCCTCGATCGCCGAGCTGATCGCGGCGGCCCCGGACGGCGAGGGCGGCTGGGAGCTGTCGGTGATCCGCTACGGCCGCCTGGCCTCGGCCGGCGTGGCCCGCCGCGGAGTGCCGCCGATGCCGGTGGTGGAGGCACTGGTGGCCTCGGCCGAGACGGTGCTCCCGGACCCGGGCCCCCTCCACGGCGCGCCCCCGGAGGAGGTGGGGGTGCTGCTGCGCTGGCTGGCCCGCCCGGGGGTACGCCTGGTCCGCACGACCCGCCCCTGGTCCGAGCCGGCCGCGGTGGCGGGCTGGCGAGGTTGGCTGGACCTGGTGGCAAACGCACACACCCTGGAACACGCCGACTGACGCCCCCGCCTCCCCCGCGCCCCGCCTGGCCTACCCGGTCGGCCCGCGTACCCAGCCAGTCGGCCCACGTACCCAGGGAGTCGGCTGGCGTACCCGGAGGGTCGGCTGGCGTACCCGGACGGTCGGCCGGCGCACCCAGCAGGTCGGCTCGCGTACCCAGCCGGTCGCGTACCCAGCCGGTCGACTGGCGTACCCGGAGGGTTGGCCGCCGCAACCGGGAAGGCCGGTCCGTGGCCGACCATCCGCGCACGCGAACCGACCGCCCAACACGCGAACCGACCCTCCAGGCACGCAAGCCGACCGTGTGGGTACGCAAGCCGACCGCCCGGGTACGCGAGGCGACCCTCCCCGGTACGCGAGCCGACCCGCCACGCACACGAGCAGCTCGGCCGGATACGCCAGCCGACCGTCCAGGTACGGGAGGCGACCGTCCAGGTACGCGAGGCGGCCCGTCCAGGCATGGGAGGCGACCCGCCACCCCGGCGGCGTCCGGTGGACGCGGGAGACCGGCACCGCGGACGTGACGCTGGCCGGCCCGTCCAGGACCTCCTGCTCGTGCTGACCCGGCGCCTGCCCGCGGACCGCGTCACCGTCACCGGCGACGATGCACTCTCCGCGCACTGGCTGGCCCACACCGCGGCGTAGCTAGGATCGCGGGCGACACCCGCACACGAGTCTTGGAGGACCCAGGTGATCACCGCGATCGTGTTGATCCAGGTAGAGGCGGACGCGATCCCGGACGCGGCGCAGGCGATCGCCGACATCGACGGTGTCGGCGAGGTCTACTCGTGCGCCGGGGACGTCGACCTCATCGCCACCGTGAAGGTGTCCACGCACGAGGAGCTGGCCGACCTGATCCCCGGCCGGATCGGGAAGGTGCCGGGCGTGCTGGACACCGTCACGCACATCGCGTTCCGGTCCTACAGCCGCGCCGACACCGAATCGGCCTTCTCGATCGGCGTGGAGGATTGAGCGAGCTCCCCGCGGAGCTGGCCGCTGCCCTCGCGGCCGCCCCGGACGCCGTGGCGCTGTTCGAGGCGCTGCCGCCCTCCCACCGGCGTGAGTACGTCCGCTGGGTTGCCGAGGCCAAGAAGCCCGAGACGCGCGTCTCGAGGGCGGAGAAGGCCGTCTCCCGGCTCCGCGCCGGCCAGGAGTAGCCCGGAAACACCGAAGGCCCACCTCTCGCGAGGTGGGCCTTCGACGTCGGTGACGACTAGTGCTCGGAGCGCTTGGCGGCTTCGGCCGTCTCGATGCTCTCGAACTCGCCCGGTTCACCCTGGGTGATCGAGTGCCCGTTCCCGTGACCGTTGCCGTTGGCCCGCTGCAGCGCCGCGGTCTCCTCGGCCGGGTCCGGGGACCAGAACGTGCCCGGCACCGCGTGGCCGGCCGAACCCAGCTTGTTCATCTTCTTCGGCACCGACGCGCCCTGGTACTCGAGCGGGATGGCGTGCCCGTGGCTGTCCACGCCGGCCAGCGGCTGGTGGATCTCGATGAACTCACCGTGCGGCAGCCGCTTGATGATGCCCGTCTCGACGCCGTGCTCCAGCACCTCGCGGTCGGCCCGCTGCAGACCCAGGCAGAGCCGGTAGGTCAGGTAGTAGGCGACCGGCGGCACGAGGAGCACGCCGATGCGGCCCGCCCACGTCGTCGCGTTCAGGGAGATGTCGAACTGGTCGGCGATGATGTCGTTGAAGCCCGACAGCTCGATCACCATGAAGAAGCCCAGCGCCATCGCGCCCAGCGCCGTGCGGACCGGGACGTCCCGGGGCCGCTGGAGCAGGTTGTGGTGCGCGGTGTCCTTGGACAGCTTCCGCTCGAGGAACGGGTAGGCCAGCAGCAGCCCGATCAGGACCGGCATGCCGACCGCGCCGGGGAAGAACACCGCCGGGATCGTGTAGTTCCCGAGGTAGACCTCCCACGCCGGCCAGATCCGGAGCATGCCGTCGGCCCAGGCCATGTACCAGTCGGGCTGCGAGCCCGCGGACACCTGCGCCGGGTTGTACGGGCCGAAGTTCCACACCGGGTTGATCTGGAACAGGCCCGACATCAGCGCCAGCACGCCGATGACCAGCGTGAAGAACGCCCCGCCCTTCAGCGCGAAGTACGGCATGATCCGGACGCCGACGACGTTGGTCTCCTTGCGGCGCACGCCGGGGAACTGCGTGTGCTTCTGGTACCAGACCAGCGCCAGGTGCGCCCCGACCAGCGCGAGCATGATGCCCGGCAGCAGCAGGATGTGCAGCGTGTACAGGCGCGGGATGATCTGGTCGCCGGGGAACTCCCCGCCGAACAGCGCCCAGTGGATCCAGGTGCCGGCCACCGGCACCGAGAGCACGATGCCCGACAGCGTCGCGCGGATACCGGTACCGGACAGCAGGTCGTCCGGGAGCGAGTAGCCGAAGAAGCCTTCGAAGCACCCCAGGATCAGCAGCAGGCCGCCGATCACCCAGTTCGCCTCACGCGGCCGCCGGAACGCGCCGGTGAAGAAGATCCGGAGCATGTGGACGGCCATGGACGCGACGAAGATCAGCGCGGCCCAGTGGTGCAGCTGGCGCATGAACAGGCCGCCGCGGACGTCGAACGAGATGTCCAGCGTCGTGCGGAACGCCTGCGACATCTCCAGGCCCTGCATGTTCTTGAAGCTGCCGTGGTAGACGACCTCCTGCATGGAGGGGTCGAAGAACAGCGTCAGGTACACACCGGTGAGCAGCAGGATGATGAAGCTGTAGAGCGCGATCTCGCCCAGCAGGAACGACCAGTGGGTCGGGAACACCTTGTTCAGCTGGTGCCGCAGGCCCTTGGCCAGGTGGTACCGCTGGTCGGCGTTGTTCGCGGCGTCGCCCAGCGCCTTCTCGACCGGGCTCGACCCCTTGGTCGGCGTGGTGAGTGAACTCATGACTTACGCTCCCAAAAGGCCGGACCGATGGCCTCGTTGAAATCGCCTCGCGCGATCAAGTATCCCTCTTCGTCCACCGTGATCGGTAGCTGGGCCAGCGGACGGGTCGCCGGGCCGAAGATCGGCTTGGCGTAGTGGAGCGCGTCGAACTGCGACTGGTGGCACGGGCACAGGATCCGGTTGGTCCGCTGCTCGTACAGGGAGGTCGGGCAGCCGACGTGGCTGCAGATCTTCGTGTACGCGTAGTAGTCGCCGAAGTTGTAGTCCTCCTGGCCGGCCCGCTTGACCACCTTGGCGGCGTCGGTCGAGCGCAGGCGGATCAGCATGACCGGGTTGTCGACGCGGGTCAGCGCCTTGGCCAGCGCCTCCGCGTCGTTCCGCTCGGACTCGCGGAACGGGAACACCGTCTCCATCGCGCCCGCGTCGAGGTCCTCGGCCTTGACCAGGGAGATCTCGGTCTCCTTGCCGTGCTCCACCTCGACCGGCTTGCCGGTGTTGCGGCGCAGGTAGACCTTCTCACCGGGGAAGTTCGGCTGCCAGCCGGTGTGCCACAGCGAATCCCGGGTCTCGGTGTTCTTCCAGGGGTCCTTGATGAAGGACGCGATCGGCAGCGCCGCGGCCGCGAGACCGAGCGCACCCGCCCCGGCGATCGCCGAGCGCTTGACCAGCGACCGGCGGGCGATGGTGCTGCGGCTCCCGGCGTCGGCCAGGTGCGCGAGGATCGTCGCGCGGTCGACCTCGGGCGACCCTTCGCCGCCCGAGTCGCTGCGCTGCTGCACCGCGACCTCGGCGGGCACGAACTTCTTCGTGTACAGGATCACGCCGATGCCCAGGCCGAGGATGGCCAGGCCGAGCGTGAGGCCGAGCATCGGGGTGTAGAGGCTGTACCAGAAGTGGCCGCTCTCGTTGTCCGGCGCCTCGTACTGCCACGGCCACCAGATCAGCGAAACGACGAACCCGATCCCGGCCAGCGCGGACAGGCCGAACCAGAACGCGACCAGGCGCTCGGCCCGCTTCTCCGCGCGGGTGCCCTCCACGGGCCACGGAGTCGGGTACTCGACGATCTCGACGCCGTCGAGCGCACCGCCCAGCTTCACCAGCTGGTCACGGTCCATCTCAGCCAGCTCCGCCTCCGACGGCGGCTTCGGCCCCTCGGCACTCATGCCTTCGATCCAATCCACAACGTCACGCCGATCAGCGCGGCGATCCCGACGATGAAGGCGATGACGCCCTCCGAAGCGGGGCCGACCCCGCCGAGGCCGTTACCACCCGGGTTGTTGTTGCCGTCCGACACCGACTTCACGTAGGCGACGATGTCCTTCTTCTCCTCCGGCGACAGCTGCCGGTCGGAGAACTTCGGCATGTTCTGCGGGCCGGTGAGCATGGCCGTGTAGATCTGCTCTTCGCTCGCCGGGTCCAGGTTCGGCGCGTACTTGCCGGCGGACAGCGCGCCACCGCGGCCGGTGAAGTTGTGGCACGACGCGCAGTTGAGGCGGAACAGTTCGCCACCGCGGGCCGGGTCGTCGCCGCGCAGGGCCTCGCCCTTCTCGGCGGGACGCTGGACGCCGCCGCCATGCGCCTGGATGTAGGCGCCGACGGCGTCGATCTCGGCCTCGGTCAGCTTCGGCGGCTTCCGCTCGATCTGCGCCTCCTGGCGCGCGGCGGGCATCCGGCCCGAAGAAGTCTGGAAGTACACCGCGGCGTCGCCGATGCCGATCAGGCTCGGCCCGCGGTCCTGCACGCCCTCGAGGTTCGCGCCGTGGCAGGCGATGCAGGTGTTGTTGTAGACCTGCTCGCCGAGGCGCAGCTGCGCCGGCGTGCCCTGGGCCTGCGCGGTCTGCGGCTCCGGGGCGAACACGGCGTACAGGGCGCCGGCGCCCACCAGCGCGATGCCGAGCGCGAGCAGGCCGGCGAACCGCCTCCGCAGCTTCGACCGCGCGCGGTAGCGGCGCTCCGAGGATTTCGTGCTGGTGGTCATCTTGCGGCAACCCTTGCTGTCAGTTCAGGCCGATGGTGAAGGTGGTGGCGGCTGAGGCGGACCTACGGAAGGAGGTAGATCACACCGAAGAGGCCGACCCACACGATGTCGACGAAGTGCCAGTAGTAGGACACGACGATCGCCGACGTGGCCTGGGCGGGCGTGAACTTGCTCAGTTTCGTGCGGATGAGCAGGTACACGAAGGCGATGAGCCCGCCGATGACGTGCAGGCCGTGGAAACCGGTCGCGAGGTAGAAGACCGTGCCGAACGGGCCGGACGGGATCGTCATCCCCTCTTCGACCAGGTTGTGGTACTCGTTGGCCTGGCCACCGACGAAGATCGCGCCCATGATCAACGTGATGATGTACCAGCGGCGCAGCCCGTAGACGTCGCCGCGCTCGGCGGCGAACACGCCGAACTGGCAGGTCAGCGAGGACAGCACGAGGATCACCGTGAACGGGATCGCGTACGCCACGTTGAGCTTGAACTCCTCGCCGTGCAGCGGCGGCGGCCACTGGCCGGACGAGTTCTGCGCCTTGACGGTGAAGAACATCGCGAACAGTCCGGCGAAGAACATCAGCTCGCTGGACAGCCACACGATGGTGCCGACACTGACCATGTTCGGCCGGTTCAGCGAGTGGACCCGCTGACTGATGGTGGGAGCTGCCGTTGTCACGCGTCGCATTATGTCCTCTCGCACCGCCGCTCCGCCGGGTGGGTCCACGGCGAGCCGTCTGCGTAACCGATCACACCGGATGCCCGGGAAGGTGAGAGCTACTCATGGGTTTACTCGACCGCCTGCTTGACCTGGTCAAGAAGCGGGAAACGCCCGGTCTGAGCGCCGGCGCGCCCGGCCTGAAGATCGTCGCCGAGGCCTTCGACCCGGTCGTCGCGGACTCCGCCGTCCTCGCCGGTTCACCCGCCTGGGTCAGCACGGCACCGGCCGTCCTGCGGCACCACCTGCTGCTCCCGCCGGACCGGCTCGCCGAGGCCGCGGCGATCCTCGCCCAGGACGGCTACGAGCTGCGGGAACAGTCCCCGTCGGCGGATCCGGCGCGCGTGCTCGCGGTCCGGGTGCAGGTGCTGGACGCCCTGCACTGCGCCCAGGAACGGTCCCGGATGGCGGGCCTGGCGCAGCGGCTGGGCGGCGACGCGCTGGGCTGGGACGCGCTCCAGCCGGAGGCGCCCGCGTGATGTCCGTCTCGGCCGATACGATCGCGGGAGACGTGCGGTGACGAGTATGGAGGCGTGCCTGATGGGCGAGCGGTCGATGCGGGTCCTGGTGTTCAGCCACAAGGCGGAGGTGCGCGAGGCGATCGTGAACGCGGTCGGCCGGCGGCCCGCCGCCGATCTGGCGCGCGTGGACTACGTCGAGGCGGCCGGCATCGCCGATGTGCTGTCCGAGGTGGACGCGGGGAACGTCGACCTGGCGATCCTCGACGGCGAGGCGCAGCCGACCGGCGGCATCGGCCTCTGCCGCCAGCTCAAGAACGAAATCACCGACTGTCCCCCGATCGTGGTCGCCGTGCGGCGCCGGGACGACCGGTGGCTGGCGACGTGGTCGCAGGCGGACGCCGTGCTGGTGCACCCGCTGGACCCGCTGACCGCCGCGGAGACCGTCGCCGACGTGCTGCGCGCGCGACGGGTCCCCGTCGTGAACGGCTGAGCCCGGTGACCACGCCGGTCCCCCGCACCTGGCCACCCCTGCTCAAGCAGCTCGTCGCGGGCGTCGACCTCTCCGCGGAGGACACGGCGTGGGCGATGGACCAGATCATGAGCGGCGCGGCGAGCCCGGCCCGGATCGCCGGGTTCGCGGTGGCGCTGCGCGCCAAGGGCGAGACGCCCGAGGAGATCGCCGGCATGGCGGCCACGATGCTGGCGCACGCCCGGCGGGTCGAGCTGGACCGCCCGGCGGTCGACATCGTCGGTACCGGCGGCGACGGCTCCAACTCGGTGAACATCTCCACGATGGCGACGATCGTCACGGCGGCGGCGGGCGCGCCGGTGGCCAAGCACGGCAACCGCAGCGCGTCGTCGAAGTCCGGCGCGGCGGACGTCCTCGAAGCGCTCGGCGTCCGGATCAGCCTGCCGCCGGAAGACGTCCAGCGCAGCCTCGCCGAGGTCGGCATCGGGTTCTTCCTGGCTTCGGCGTTCCACCCGGCGCTGCGCCACGCCGGCCCGGTGCGCAGCGAGCTCGGCATCCCGACGACGTTCAACCTGCTCGGCCCGCTGACGAACCCGGCCCAGCCCGGTGCCGCGCTGATCGGCTGCGCGTACGCCGACAAGACGCGGGTGCTGGCGGAGACGTTCGCCCGCCGCGGCACCCGCGCCCTGGTGGTCCGCGGCGACGACGGCCTCGACGAGATCACCACGACGACGACGTCGACCGTGTGGGTGGTTTCGGACGGCGAGGTCACCGAGCGCAGCTTCGACCCGGCTTCCGTGGGCATCGCCCGGGCGACGGCGGACGACCTGCGCGGCGGCGACGCGGCGGCGAACGCCGAGGTGGTCCGCGACCTGGTGGGCGGCAAGCCGGGCCCGGTCCGCGACGCCGTCCTGATCAACGCGGCCGCCGCGTTGACCGCCTTCACGGGCTTCTCGGCGTCCCTGGAAGACGACCTCCGCGCGGGGCTGACCCGGGCGGCCGAGGCGATCGATTCGGGCGCCGCGGCCGCGCTGCTGGACCGCTGGATCGCCTTCAGCTGAGCCGTTGGGGGGCGACCGGTCCGGCCACCGCACCGGACGCCTCCTCCGGCGTGGCCGCGGGCTTGCGGCCGCGCTGGGGCGCCAGCGCCGCGGCCAGGACCGCGAGCATGCCCAGCGCCTCCGGCCAGGTCGGGCGGTGGCCGTAGAAGGCGATGTCGACCAGGACCGCGACCACCGGGTAGACGTAGGACAGCAGCGCCACCTTCGTGGTCGGCAGCTTGCCGATGCTCGCGTAGATCAGCACGTACATCAGGGCCGTGTGCACCGTGCCCAGCAGCACCAGCCAGAGCAGCCCCGAAGTCGTCGACGGCAGCGGCGTGATCAGCAGCGCGGGCGCCAGCACCAGCGCGCCCACGGTCGTCTGCACGGCGGCTAGGAGGTGCGGGCGGATGTGCTTCAGCTGCTTCGCGATGAAGGACGCGCCGGCGTAGAGGAACGCCGCGCCGAGGGCCAGGGCGATCCCGGCGAGCTGGACGGGCTTGCCGTCCTCGCCGTGAGCGGAGAGTGAGATCAACGCCACGCCGCCGAACGCGATGGCGGCCCGGGCCAGGTGGCTCTTGGCGACCTTCTCACCGAGGAAGGCCGCCGCCAGGCCGACCAGGATCAGCGGCTGGGTGTGGTAGACGACCGTGCTGACCGAGATCGACGACAGCGCGTACGAGGCGAACAGCAGCACCCAGTTGCCGACCAGGAACAGCCCGCCCAGCACGGCGAGGCCGAGGTCGCGGCGCGACGGCCGCCAGGCCTGCAGCCAGCCGCGGGAGAGGCACCAGAGCACGAGCAGGGCGCCGCCGACGAAGCAGCGGGCGAAGGCCACGGCGGGGGCGGCCGCGCCGCTCTCGAGGACGACGGCGCCGATCGTGCCCGACATCGCCATCGCCGCGGACCACTGGAGCAGCGGGCGGGTTTCCGAATTCGTCATGCGCCCAGGTTCGCCGTCCGCGGACCGGCCAACCAGTGTCAGAGATGACAATGACCGCAAAACTTGTGACACACTGGCCGCCATGGACGTCAACCGGGTCGCCGTGGTGCTCGCCGACCACGTTTCGCCGTTCGAGCTGGGCGTCGCGTGCGAGGTGTTCGGCACCGACCGCAGCGCCGACGGCATCGAGGGCTGGGACTTCGGCGTCTGCTCCCCCGGTGGCGCCCCGGTCGGGAGCTGGTCCGGCTTCGGGCTGTCCGGCCTGCGGGACCTGGACTTCGCGGCGTCGGCGGACCTGCTGATCGTGCCGACGTGCGCGCCCCGGACCGCACCGCCGCCCGAACCGGTGCTGGACGTCCTGCGCGACGCGGCCGGGCGGGGCGCGTGGGTGGCGGGGTTCTGCGCGGGCGTGTTCTCGCTGGGGTACGCGGGCTTGCTCGACGGCCGCCGCTGCACGGTCCACTGGGTGTACGAGGCGGAGTTCCGGCGGCGGTTCCCGGCCGCCGAGGTGGATCCGCAGGCGCTTTACGCCGACGACGGCGGCATCCTGACCAGCGCGGGCACGGTCGCGGCGGTCGACCTGTGCCTGCACCTGGTCCGGCGGCTGCGCGGGGTCGCCGCGGCCACGACGCTGGCCCGGCGGATGGTGGCGGCACCGCACCGCGCGGGCGGCCAGGCGCAGTTCGTCCAGGCGCCCGTCCCGGCGACGGCGGCGGGTGACGACGCCGTGGTCGCGGAAGCCCTGGAGTGGGTGGAGCGGCGGCTGGACCAGCCGTTCACGGTGGCGGAGCTGGCCCGGCGCAGCGGCTTGGGCGAGCGGACGTTCCTGCGCCGCTTCTCGGCGGCGACGGGCACCACCCCGCACCGCTGGCTGACCGAACGGCGGCTGGACCGCGCCCAGGCCCTGCTGGAGGAGGGCGGCCTGTCGGTGGAGGACATCGCGACGGCGTGCGGGTACGCGTCGGCCGCGGCGCTGCGGCACCAGTTCAGCCGCCTGCGGGGAACGAGCCCGTCGTCCTACCGGACGGCGTTCCGGGGCTGAGCACCCTGCCGCACCGGTCGTGAGTGGCAAGGCGGGTTCTAACCCGCCTTACCACTCACGAGAGCTGCGGCAGACACGAAAACGGCCGCCACGCGGGTGCGTGACGGCCGGCTTCGGAAAGGCTCAGTCGTGCGACGGGCCCGTGTGGTACTCGAACACCAGGCCACCGATCGTGATGAGCAGCGCGACCAGCGCGATGACCAGCAGCCAGATGTGGAAGAACGCCAGCGCCAGGGCAGCGAGCGCCGCGGTGGCCGCCATGCCGATCGGCCAGTAGCTGCCCGGGCTGAAGAAGCCCAGCTCGCCCGCGCCGTCGCTGATTTCGGCGTCCTCGCGGTCTTCCGGGCGCGGTTCGATGCGGCGGGCGACGAACTGCATGTAGCTGCCGGCCAGGAACGCGAGACCGCCGGTGAGGAACAGCGCGACGATGCCCACCGGCTCGGCACCGTGGGTCGCGGCCAGCGCGGTCCACACCCAGTAGACCCCCGCCATGAACACGGCGAAGATCGCCACGATGAAGAAGATGCGGGCTTCGACCTTCATGGTCTTCCTCTACTCCTGTTGTTCCTGGGAGATCAGTTGGACGCGGTCCGCGCCGTGCGGTCGGTGTTGAACGGCTGGGTGGTCACCGCGTGCGGGGTGCACAGCTCGCCACAGTTCATCTTCGCCAGCGCTTCGGCCGCGGTGAACGCCTGGCCCGTCGCCGGGTTCACCTGCTTGCGCAGCGAGATGTACTGGTCGAACTTGTCCGCCGAGAGCGCGCGGACCTCGAAGTTCATCACCGAGTGGTAGGTACCGCACAGTTCCGCGCACCGGCCGACGAAGGAGCCTTCGCGGTCGATCTTGTTCTGGAAGGAACTGTCCTGGTTGTTCTTCTCGGGGTTCGGGAAGACGTCCCGCTTGAAGTGGAACTCCGGCACCCAGAAGGAGTGGATGACGTCCGTGGAGACCAGGTCGTACTGGATGGTCTTGCCGACCGGCAGCACCAGCAGCGGGATCTCGCCGGACGAGCCGACGGTGCTGACCTGGCCGCTGCCGTCGGGCCTCGCCGCGTTGGCGTCCTCGTACTTGAACTCCCAGTTCCACTGGAAGGCCACGACCTGGACCTTGACGTCCGGGTTGGGGATCTTGTCGAGGACCTTCGATTCCGTCGTCGCGGTGAAGAAGAACAGGACGCAGACCATGATCGTCGGGACGACGACCGTGAACAGCTCCAGCGGGATGTTGTACTGGAACTGCCGGGGCAGCTCCTCCGGCTCGCCGTCGGCGGTCTTCTTCTTGCGGTGGAACGTCGCGGTCCAGAAGATCAGCGCCCACACGATGACGCCGACGACCAGCGCGGCCACCACGGCCCAGGTCCACAGCGTGCGCATCTGGTTCGCCTGCTCGGTGACACCGACCGGCCAGCCGAACCGCAGGATCTCGTCGCCGGAGCAGCCCGTCGCGGTCAGCGCGACCAGCACGGCCAGCGCGGCGATCCGCACGGTCCGCTTCCCCAGGGTGCGCTCGGGTTGTCCCACTGCGCCTCGCCCTTTCACCCAGAGCCTCCTACGACCGATCTTCGTGACAGGCGGAGCCTAGCCGAGTTGGCGCGCTCCGCTGACCAAGGGGTAACCATCGACGCGCGTGGTACTCGCCACGGCGGCCCCGGCATACTGGGCACCTTCCCAGCCCGAAGAAGACCCTAAAGGTGTGTGAGTACCCGTGTGCGGCCTGCTTGGACTGATCTGCGCGACCGAGACCGGCGCGGCGAACGCGCGTGACGCCGTCGGCGCGGCCATGCGCTGCCAGCGCCACCGCGGCCCGGACGAGCAGGACACCTGGGCCGACGCCGAGGTCGTCTACGGCTTCAACCGGCTCGCTTTCATCGACGTCGAGCACGCGCACCAGCCGCTGGTGTGGGGCCCGCCCGAGGCGCCGGGCCGCTACACGATGAACTTCAACGGGGAGATCTACAACTACCTGGAGCTGCGGGCGGAGCTCGCCGAGAAGCACGGCGCGAAGTTCGAGACCGAGGGTGACGGCGAGGCCATCGTCGCCGGCTTCCACTACCTCGGCGCGGACTGGGTGAAGCGCCTGCGCGGGATGTTCGCCTTCATGATCTGGGACTCCCAGGAGAAGCGCGTCTTCGGCGCCCGCGACCCGTTCGGCATCAAGCCGCTGTTCTACTCGGCCGGCCCCGGCGGGGTGGCGTTCTCCAGCGAGAAGAAGAGCCTGCTGGAGCTGTCGGACGTCCTCGGCGTCGCGCAGGAGCTGGACCGGAAGGCCCTGCAGCACTACCTGGTCCTGCAGTACGTGCCCGAGCCCGAGTCGCTGCACACCGCGATCCGCCGCGTCGAGTCCGGCACCTCGTTCGAGGTCGTGCCCGGCGGTGAGGTGAAGTTCACCCGCTACTTCCACCCGCAGTTCAGCGCGAAGCCGGTCACCACGCAAGCCGAAGCCGAAGAGCTGCACCAGCGCATCGCCGACGTGATGCGCGACTCGGTCGGCAAGCACATGATCTCCGACCCCGACGTCACCGTCGGCGCGTTCCTGTCCGGCGGCATCGACTCCACCGCCACCGCCACGCTGGCCAAGGAGCACAACCCGAACCTGATCGCGTTCACCACCGGGTTCGAGCGCGAGGGCTACTCCGAGGTGGACGTCGCCGCCGAGTCGGCCGCCGCGATCGGCGTGAAGCACGTGGTCCGCACGGTGTCGGCGGACGAGATGATGGAGGCGCTGCCGCTCATCGTCTGGTACCTCGACGACCCGGTGGCCGACCCCGCGCTGGTCCCGCTGTGGTTCATCGCCCGCGAGGCCCGCAAGCACGTCAAGGCGGTGCTGTCCGGCGAGGGCGCGGACGAGCTGTTCGGCGGCTACACGATCTACAACGAGCCGATTTCGCTGGCGCCGTTCGAAAAGATCCCCGGCGGCATGCGGAAGCTCATCGGCAAGGTGTCGACGAAGATCCCCGAGGGCACCCGCGGCAAGGACCTGCTGCGCCGCGGCGCGCTCCCGCTCGAGGACCGCTACTACGGCAACGCCCGCAACTTCCGCGACGACCAGCTGCGCAACGTCCTGCGCACGTACCAGGAAGGCGTGGGCTTCAAGGACGTCACGGCGCCCTGGTACGACGTCTCGCGCGGCTGGGACCCGGTGGCCCGCATGCAGCACGTCGACCTCTACACGTGGCTGCGCGGCGACATCCTGGTCAAGGCGGACAAGGTGACCATGGCGAACTCGCTGGAACTGCGGGTGCCGTTCCTCGACGCCGAGGTGTTCAAGGTCGCGGCGTCGATCCCGCTGGACCAGAAGCTCGCCCACGGGACGACGAAGTACGCGCTGCGCCAGGCGCTGGCGAAGATCATCCCGGCGCACGTGCTCAACCGCCGCAAGCTCGGCTTCCCGGTCCCGATCCGGCTGTGGCTGCGCAACGAGATGTACGACTGGGCGAAGGGCATCATCACCGACTCGAAGACCGAGGAGCTGCTGGACAAGAAGGCGATCCTGGCGCTGCTGGAGGAGCACAAGGCGGGCCAGCTGGACCGCAGCCGCCAGCTGTGGGCGCTGATCGTGTTCATGCTGTGGCACGGGATCTTCGTCGAGCACCGGATCAAGCCCGAGATCCCGGAGCCGGTGTACCCGGTCAAGCTCTGACGCTCTTCACGGCGAAGGCCCCGCACCGATCCGGTGCGGGGCCTTCGCCGTCGAAGCGTCAGGCGGCGGGCAGGACCACCGAGATCTCCTCCGCCGCGTCCGGGCCGAAGGCCTCGCCGATGCGGGCCAGCGCCTCCGCGCGGTCGAACGTCCACTCCTGCGTGCCGACCGTCTCCAGCACCAGCACCGCGATCAGCGAGCCGAGCTGGGCGGCGCGCTCCACGTTCAGGCCGCCGTCGAGGGCGGCCAGGAAGCCCGCGCGGAAGCCGTCGCCGACGCCGGTCGGGTCGGCCTTCACCCGCTCGGGGACCGCGCCGATCTGCAGGGCGACGCCGTCCTTGCCGACGATCTCGACGCCCTTCTCCCCCAGCGTCGTGATCCGCAGGCCGACCTGGTCGAGGACGTCGGCCTCGGTCCAGCCGGTCTTCTGGAGCAGCAGCTCCCACTCGTAGTCGTTGCTGAACAGGTACTTCGCGCCGGCGACGAACTCGCGCGCCTGCTCACCGGTCATCCGGGCCAGCTGCTGCGAGGGGTCGACGGCGAAGGCGTACCCGCGCTGCCGGCACTCCGCGGCGCGGCGGATCATGCCCTCGGGGTCGTCCGGGCTGATCAGCACCAGGCTCAGCGCGCCGGCCCGCTCGGCGATCGGCAGCAGCTCGATGTTGCGGGACTCGGCCATCGCGCCGGCGTAGAACGTCGCGATCTGGCAGAGGTCTTCGTCGGTGGTGCAGACGAACCGCGCGGTGTGCGCGACCTCGGACACGTGCACGCCCGAGGTGTCCACCCCGTGCCGCTCCAGCCAGGACCGGTAGTCGGCGAAGTCGGCGCCCACGGCACCCACGAGGACCGGCTGCACGCCGAGCACCCCCAGGCCGAAGGCGATGTTCGCGCCGATGCCGCCGCGCCGGACCACGAGGTCGTCGGCGAGGAAGCTCAGCGAGACGCGGTGCAGCTGCTCGGCGACCAGCTGCTCGGCGAACCTGCCCGGGAAATGCATGAGGTGGTCGGTCGCGATACTGCCGGACACCGCGATCCTGGCCCTGTCTGCCACCGGCTGCTCCTTCGTGTTCGACCTCACGGCAAAAGGCGCGAAGTTACCTCCGGGTCATGACCCATCCGGGTAGTTCGCGCGCGCCCAGCCGACACTACCGGCTGGTACTCCTTCTCCAGTCGAGAGCGGATCAATAGCGTTACGAATCGTGAACGCCGTCACCGAACCCGAGACCCTGTCCGAGCTGATCGCCGACTGCGCGCTCATCCCGGCGACGTTGCAGGCCGAGAGCCTGCCGCTGCCCCGCGTCACGGCCAAGCCGTGGCAGGTCGACGAGGCGTGCCACGCCCAGGTGGCCGAGCTCGACGCGTACGTGTAGGTCCGCAGCGACGAAGAAGGCCCCGCCTCCCACCGGGAGACGGGGCCTTCTTCGCGTGTTCTCGCGGACGGCTCAGTGGAACGAGTCGCCGCAGGCGCAGGAGCCGGTGGCGTTCGGGTTGTCGATCGTGAAGCCCTGCTTCTCGATCGTGTCCACGAAGTCGATGACGGCTTCCGACACGTACGGCGCGCTCATCCGGTCCACGGCGACCTTGAGGCCGTCGAAGTCGCGGAACAGGTCGCCGTCGAGCGTGCGCTCGTCGAAGAACAGCTGATAGCGCAGGCCCGCGCAGCCACCGGGCTGGACGGCGATACGCAGGTGCATGTCGTCGCGGCCCTCCTGCTCGAGCAGAGCCTTCGCCTTGGCGGCCGCGGTGTCGGTCAACGTGACCCCGTGGGTCTCCTCGGCGGTCTCGGCCTGCGTCGCGCCGGCGTGCTCAGCGGTCGTCATGGCACTCCCTCATAAAGTCGAACTCGCTGCGGATACTCCTCGTGCTGACGTGTTCAACACCCGGAGCGTCCGATCTGTTCCCCCACCATCGTCGCACATGGATCGCCCTGGTTACCGGCGGCGTGACGCCTGCAATACCCTGATGACGTGAGGTTCCTGCGCCGAAGCACCACAGACACCGCCGCCGACGAGCCGGAGTCGGCCGAAGCCGTCGACGTCGCCGGCAAGGCGTACACGCCCGGTAAGGGCAAAGCTACGCCGAAGCGCCGCGAAGCGGAGGCGAAGCGGCGGGGTCCGGTGGCGCCGCCGCCCACCACCATGCGTGAGGCGATGAAGCGCAACAAAGAGCTGCGCAAGGCGAACCCGCAGACCAAGGAAGACCGCCGCGCGGCGGCGAAGGCCCGCCGCGAGGCGATGATGCGCGGCGACGACAAGGCCCTACTCCCCCGCGACCGCGGGCCGGTCAAGGCGTACGTCCGCGACCTGGTCGACAGCCGCCGCAACCTGCTCGGCCTGTTCATGCCGCTGGCCATCGTGGTGTTCCTGGCGCTGCTGGTGCCGATGCCCCAGGTCCAGTCGTACATCACGCTCCTGTGCACGGCGATGCTGCTGGTGATGGCGATCGAGGGCTTCGTGAACGGCCGGAAGATCGCGAAGCTGGTCCGGGAGAAGTTCCCGAAGGAAGCGGTGAACGGCCGGTCGATCGGCTGGTACGCGTTCGTCCGGGCGTCCCAGATCCGCCGGCTGCGGATGCCGAAGCCGCGGCTGAAGCCCGGGGACGCGATCCCGAACTGAGCTGGTTTCGAGAAGCCGGGTGGAGCGATGCTCGCCCGGCTTCTTGCTGTCCGCGACTGCGGTACCCTCCGTAACGGATTGGCCGTCGCACCGGCTGATCCGGCGTTTGTCTGGCTTGATCGTGACCAGGCCACCCGGGACCGGACGCCGAAAGCACGCGTCGGCAAGAGCCGCCTTCCACCGCGTTGCACCCCGAGCCAGCCAGCGAAGAAGTTCCGGGCTTGCCGGCGGTGAGGGCTGCGCGTGTCGTCGTTCGAAGTCGTCTTGTCCCGCATCGCCGGGATGTCCGCCGCGAGCCTCTGGGCGATCGCCGCCATCCTCGTCATCGTCTTCCTCGGTGCCTGGCTGCTCTACCGGCTCCACCTCGCCAAGCGCCAGGACGGCGAGCGCTTCCGCCTCAAGATGCCGTTCTTCGAGATCGAGACCGGGCCCCCAGCCGACGACGACCGGCCGAAGTGAGGCTGGAGCCACTCCAGGTCGTTAGCAAAGTAAACGATTACCGCCTAAGCTCACGGCCATGGAGTTTCGTCGTCTCGGCCGCAGTGGCCTCAACGTCAGTGAGATCTCGTACGGGAACTGGCTCACCCACGGTTCCCAGGTCGAAGAGGACCAGGCCCACGCCTGCATCCAGGCCGCCCTCGACGTCGGCATCACCACCTTCGACACCGCCGATGCCTACGCCAACACCGCCGCCGAGTCCGTGCTCGGGCGCGGCCTCAAGGGCCAGCGGCGGGAAAGCCTGGAGATCTTCACCAAGGTCTTCTGGCCCACCGGTCCCAAGGGCCCCAACGACAAGGGCCTGTCCCGCAAGCACATCATGGAGTCGGCGCACGCCAGCCTGAAGCGGCTCGGCACCGACTACGTCGACCTCTACCAGGCGCACCGGTTCGACCGGCACACCCCGCTCGAAGAGACCATGACCGCCTTCGCCGACCTCGTGCGCCAGGGCAAGGTGCTCTACGTCGGTGTCTCGGAATGGACCGCCGAGCAGATCACCCGCGGTGCCGCCCTCGCCCGCGAGTTGCACGTCCCGCTCGTGTCGAACCAGCCGCAGTACAACATGCTCTGGCGCGTCATCGAAGCGGAGGTCATCCCGGCCTCCGAGCGCGAAGGCCTGAGCCAGATCGTCTGGTCGCCGATCGCCCAGGGCGTGCTCACCGGCAAGTACAAGCCGGGCCAGGCCTACCCCGAAGGCTCGCGCGCCACCGACGAGAAGGGTGGCGCCGACATGGTCGCCCGCTTCCTCGACGACAACGTCCTCGAGCGCGTCGCCCAGCTCGAGCCGCTGGCCAAGCAGGCCGGCCTCAGCCTCGCCCAGCTGGCCGTCGCCTGGGTGCTGCAGAACCCGAACGTCGCCTCCGCGATCATCGGGGCTTCGCGGCCGGAGCAGGTGCACGAGAACGTCAAGGCCGCCGGCCAGAAGCTCGACGCCGATCTCCTCAAAGCCATCGACGACGTCCTCGGCGACGTCGTCGAGCGCGACGCGAGCCTGACCAAGAGCCCCTAGTCCTGGTTGATCCGGCCCTGGAACGGCACCCCGAGGCCGAACGCGTCCTCGGGGGCCATCCGGGGCTCCAGGCCGAACCCACGCAGGAGGCGGCCGGCCCCGGCGAGCCGGTCGCCGCCGCGGCCGGGCACGCGGGACGGCGTGAGACCGTGCGAGACGAGCAAGGTCTCGACGTCGTCGATCAGGCGGTACGGGTCGTACTCACCCACGGACCCAGGTCTTCCCCGTGATCCGCTCGTAGACCTCGGTGTAGCGCTGGCGCGTCTGCTCCACGATGTCCGCGGGGATCTCCGGCCCGGGCGGGGTCTGGTCCCAGCCCGTCGACCGCGACCAGTCGCGGACGAACTGCTTGTCGAACGCGTGCTGCGGGCGGCCCGGCTCCCACTCGTCGGCCGGCCAGAACCGCGACGAGTCCGACGTCAGGACCTCGTCGCCGAGGGTCAGCGTGCCGTCGGCGTCGAAGCCGAACTCCAGCTTCGTGTCGGCGATGATGACGCCCTGCTTCGCCGCGTGCTCGGCGCCCTTCGTGTAGATCTCCAGCGTCAGCTCGCGAAGCCGCTTCGCGGTGTCTTCGCCGATCTCGTTCAGGACCTCGTCGAAGGTCATGAACTCGTCGTGGCCGGTGTCGGAGATCTTCGTCGTCGGCGTGAAGATCGGCTCCGGCAGCTTGTCGCCCTCGACCAGGCCCGGCGGCAGCGCGACGCCGGAGATCTTGCCGTCGCGCTGGTACTCGCGCAGGCCGAGCCCGGCCAGGTAGCCGCGCGCGATGCACTCGACCTGGACCATCTTCAGCGGCTTGCAGCGCATCGCGCGGCCGGCGAACTCGGCCGGCACGTCGGTGGTCGACACGACGTGGTTCGGGACGACGCCGGCCATCCGGTCGAACCACCAGGCGGAGAGCTGGTTGAGCAGCTTGCCCTTGTCCGGGATCGGCGTCGGCAGCGAGACGTCGTAGACCGAGACGCGGTCGGACGCGACCAGCAGGATGTCCCCGCCGTCGAGTTCGTACAGGTCACGGACCTTGCCCGCGTGGATGTGCTTCATTCGCCGTCCTCAGTCGTGTACTCGTAGAAAACCCAGTGGTCGGGCAAGGCGGCGGATTCACCGTACTCGACGACCGTCCCGTCGGCCGCCACGAAGGTGCTCCGGCCGAGCAGCACCGGCGACCCGGCGGGCAGCCCCAGCTCGGCCGCCTCCTCTTCGCCCGCGCGGCCCGCCGCGTGCCGTTCCTGCGTCGTCGCGATCTTCGTGCCGAGCCGGGCGGCCGCGTGGGCCGCGGTGCCCTCGACGATCCGCTCCGCCACCAGCAGCGCCGGCGCCTTGGCCGACAGCACGCCGTCGAACCACGACGTCGAGGTCGACAGCGGCCGCGAGTCGGGACCGTAGGTGGTACGGCGACGGCGGATCACCGGGGCGCCCTCCTCCAGGCCGAGTGCGGCCGCGGCGCGTTCGGAGGCCGGCTCGAGACCGGCCGAGCGGATCACCGCGTAGTGGCCCGGCGGGTAGATCCGGCCCGTCCGCACCGAGGAGGTGGTGCGGTCGCGGGCCGTGCGGTGCAGGCCGCCGCGGTCGACGACCGTGCCGACCCCGCGCACGGGCCGCACGAGGCCCTGCGAGCGGAGCGTGGCCAGCACCTTGGTGGCCGTCGCCATGGCGACGGTCCAGGTGCGCGCGATCTCGCGGGCGGACGGCACCGCGTCGCCCTCCTGCAGCCGGCCGGACAGGATGTCGTCACGGATCCGGCCCGCGATCTGCAGGTACGGCGGCTCGGGGCGATCGAGGGTGGGCAAGGCGGCTCCTCACGAGGACAACACGCACAAGTGTTCTAGCACGCCGGAGGGTGACACACAAAGGCCTGTTCAGAACCACCCAGGTGTACTAGTACACGCACTGGACTGCGCTCTAGTACGCAAGTTACCCTCTAAAGTGTGTCTCCGCCCACACCGCATTCCGGCTCCAGCGGCCAGGGCCTCGAGGAACTCCTCGAGGAACTCCGGCGCCGCAAATGGGTGCTGCACCTGTTCGGTGGCCGCGAGGCGCCGGAGATCTACGCGGCGGTACACCGCTGGCCGACCTGCGCGGACGTCATCATCCTCCGCGACGAGCACCGGGCCAGCGCGTACCGCGTGCCGACCTTCCCGGGCACCGACGTGTTCAGCCCGCGGGTCGTCACCTGGCAGTACCACGCCACCCCGGTGTGGACGCTGCGGGCGGTGCTCACCCTGGCGGAGCCCGGCACCCCGGGCGCCCCGCTGCAGGCACTCCGGCCACAGCCGGATTGCCGGATCCCGCCCGAACTGCGCAGCGACGTCACCATCCGGCCGACCGGGACGCACGGGGAGGGAGACGACGGTGGCCCGCCCGCGTGCGCCTAGCGGGCGAGCAGCCGCTCCGCGACGACGAGGTCGTGGGGGTAGGTGATCTTGAGGTTCTCGGGAGCGCCCGGGACCCAGCGGATCGGCAGGGAGGAGAACCGCTCCATGCACGACGAAGTGTCCGTCCCCACGAAACCTTCGCGCTCGGCCTTCTCGTAGGCCTCGAGCAGCGGTCCGGCCCGGAAGCCCTGAGGCGTCTGGACGCGGATCGCGCCGGGCACCTGGGCGACCAGGTGCCCGGCATCCACCTCGACGACGTCGTCCGCGGCCAGGCCCGGCACAGCCCCCCCGTCCTCGCGTGTCCGGGTCAAAACCGCACCGACCAGTTCGGGGTGGACCAGCGGCCGGGCCGCGTCGTGCAAGAGCACGGCGTCGACCCGGCCGCCTCTTATGCGCTCGGCGAGGTGACGCAGCGCGTTGAGCTCGGAGGCTTGGCGAGTGTCGCCGCCGTACACGATCTCGACGTCTTCGCCGGCGACTTCTTCGGCGAGTTCGCGGTCCTGCGGCCGGATCACCAGCACGAGCACGCCGATCCCCGGCACGCGCTGGAAGGCGTCCAGCGACCACGCGACCACCCGCCGCCCGGCCAGGGGCAGGTAGACCTTGTTCACCTTCGCGCCGACGCGGGTCCCCGCGCCGCTGGCCAGCACCACCGCGGCCGCCGTCGTCTCCACGAGCCGCGAGACTACTGGGCGCCGGTGAGCACGGCCGGACGCGCGGGCCGGTTTTCGGGCGACCCAAGACCGAGCCGAACCCGGACCGGAGCCGCGCCCCACCGGCCGCACAACCGCCCGCCGCCCGTGCCCGGTAGGTTGGCCACAGCGTTGCCGTGCCGAAGAAAGGGCCTGGTGTGGAGCCGGAAAACATCGAGTTCGCCGAGATCACCCCGCCCGATGAGCACGCCCGGTCCGCCGCCATCGCGCTGCACGACAAGCTGGTCAAACCCGCCGGGTCGCTGGGCAGGCTGGAAGAGCTGGGTGTCTGGATCGCCGCCTGCCAGGGGCAGTCGCCGCCGCGGCCGTTCACCCGGCCGCGCGTCGTCGTCTTCGCCGGGGACCACGGCATTGCCGCGAAGGGCGTCTCCGCCTATCCCACCGAGGTCACCGCGCAGCTGCTGGGCACCATGCTCACCGGCGGCGCCGCGATCAACGTGCTGGCCGCCGCCGCGGGCGCGAGCGTGCGCGTCGTCGACCTGGCCGTCGACACCGAAGCCCCCGCGACGCGCTCGATCGGCGAGTTCAAGGTCCGCCGCGGCTCGGGCTCCATCGACGTCGAAGACGCGCTGACCGCCGACGAAGCCAAGGCCGCTGTCCGCGCCGGGATCGCGATCGCCGACGCCGAAGTCGACGGCGGGGCCGACCTGCTCATCCCCGGCGACCTCGGGATCGGCAACAGCACGCCGGCGTCGGTGCTGGTGGCGGCCCTGACCGGCACCGAGCCGGTCGCCGTCGTCGGCCGCGGCTCCGGCATCGACGACGACGCGTGGATGCGCAAGGCCACCGCCGTTCGCGACGCCCTGCGCCGGGCCCGCGCGGTGCTGGCCGACCCGGTCGGCCTGCTGCGCACCACGGCCGGTGCGGACATCGCCGCGATGGCCGGATTCCTCGCCCAGGCCGCGGTCCGCCGGACGCCGGTGGTGCTGGACGGCCTGGTGGCCTGCGCCGCCGCGCTCGTCGCCGAGGACCTCGCCCCGGGCGCGCGGCGCTGGTGGGTCGCGGGCCAGCGGACGGCCGAACCGGCGCACGGCCTCGCGCTGGAGCACCTCGACCTGGGCCCGCTGCTGGAACTGGACGTCCGGCTCGGCGAAGGCACCGGCGCCGTGACCGCGTTGCCGCTGCTGATGATGGCCGCCCGCGTCCTCGCCGAGACGGCCACCCACGAGCAGGCCGGCGTCTCCGGCCCGCTGATCGCCGCGCCCGCTTCCTGACGAACGAAAGCGGCCCCCGGCGTACCGGGGGCCGCTTCGGAAAACCGCTCAGCCGAGCGGGACCATCCAGTGGTCCGGGTCGGGGCGAGTGCCCTCCTGGATCCCCGTCAGCTCTTCGCGCAGCTTCATCGTCAGCACGCCCGGCTGCCCGTCGGCGATCGTGAACTCGCCCTCCGCGTGCTTCACGTGGCCGACCGGGGTGATCACCGCCGCGGTGCCGCAGGCGAACGTCTCGGTCAGCTCGCCGGACGCGGCCGCCTTCTCCCACTCCTCGGTGGAGATGCGGCGCTCCTCGATCTTGTACCCGAGCCGCGAAGCCAGCTGCAGCAGCGACTTGCGGGTGACGCCGGGCAGCAGCGAGCCCGTCAGCTCCGGGGTCACCACCCGGGCGTTCTCACCGGAGCCGAAGACGAAGAACAGGTTCATCCCGCCCATTTCCTCGACCCAGCGCCGCTCGACCGCGTCGAGCCACACCACCTGGTCGCAGCCCTTCTCGACGGCCTGCGCCTGCGCCACGAACGACGCCGCGTAGTTGCCGGCGCACTTGGCCGCGCCGGTGCCGCCGGGGGCCGCCCGGACGTACTCGGTGGACAGCCAGACGCTGACCGGCTTCACGCCGCCCGCGAAGTACGACCCGGCCGGCGAAGCGATGACCGTGTACACGTAGTCGGCGGCCGGGCTGTTGACGCCGAGCCCGGTGGACGTCGAGATCATGAACGGCCGCAGGTACAGCGAATCACCCGGGCGGGTGGGCACCCACCGGCCGTCGACGGCGATGAGCTCCCGCAGCGACTCGAGGAAGACCTCCTCGGGCAGCTGGGGCATGGCGAGCCGCTCGGCCGACTGGCGGAACCGCTCGGCGTTGGCGTCCGGGCGGAACGACGCGATCGAGCCGTCCGGCTGGCGGTAGGCCTTGAGACCCTCGAAGATGGCCTGGCCGTAGTGCAGCACCGACGTCGCCGGGTCGAGGGTGAACGGCGCGTACGGGCCGACCTGGGCGTCGTGCCAGCCTTCGGTCTTGGACCACTTGACGGTGACCATGTGGTCGGTGAAGTACACCCCGAACCCGGGGGCGGCGAGTACCTCCGCGACACGGTCCGCGCTCGCAGGACTCGGGTGCGGGGTATGGGCGAACTGTGTCGTGGTCGTCATGGCTAGACGATACCGCTTGCTCGGACGCGCGTTAGTCGGATGTCCATCTGTTCCGGTGTTCCCCGCGCCCGCCGGGCAAGCGCTCTAGGATGCTCTGGTGACCTACCACTCCACTGAGCCGGTCCCCCGGCCCAAGAGCACCGGCGCCGACATCAAGACCTTCGTCGCCGCGGTGCTGCTGACCTTCGGCGTCGGCCTGCTCGGCATGGTCGGCTGGGCCGTGCTGGACAGCGGCTTCGGCGGCTTCCTCGGCCTGGTCGGCGGCGTCTTCGGCGTCGTGTGGTGGCGGAAGATCCACGGCAAGGCGTTCCCGAAGGTGCTCCCGACCAAGTCGGTCGTCATCCTCGCGGTCGTCAACGCCGTGCTGGCGCTGATCCTTCTCCTGACCGCGGGTTGAGCGAAGCCGGCAGGCCGGGCGGCAGCTCGGGCGCCGGCCAGCCGGGGTCCGGGCGGAAGTCGGTGTCGGTCCCGTCGAACGGGTAGGTGCCGCGCTCGGCCAGCGCGCCGATCCGCTCGCCCTCCGCGCGCAGCCGGTCGAACTGCTCGAGCGTCAGGCGGCCGACCTCGATGGCGGCCTCGGCCTCGTCCTCGTCGTCCCAGCGCCAGCTGCCGTCGCGCTCGACGACGACGTCGAGCACGCCGTCGATCCGGTCGACCGCGCCCGGCGTGCGGCCCAGCGGGATCTCCAGGTTGACGTACCAGTTCTTGAACCGGCCTTCGAGGTCGAAGAACCACCAGACCGACGACCACTCGTCTTCGGGGATCCGGCGCAGCGTCGACGCGCCGTGCCAGCAGTCCGGCACCGCCACCCGCGGGATGCGGAACCGCTGGTCCAGCGGGGCGTCCCGCATCAGGCGGCCGTCGGCGAGCCTGCTGCCGATGATCGGCGTGCCCGCCGGCAGCCAGGCGCGCAGGACGCGGCCGTCGTCTTCGAGGACGCGCAGCGGGTGGACCTGGCCGATCGAGCCGTCGGGGCGGTGGAACCGTTCGACCACGGTTTCCCCCGGCCGCCAGCGTCGATCACTCACGGGTCTCACTGTACCTGCGCGCGCGTACGCCCAGTAGCAGCTCGAACACGGCCGCCAGCCCCGCGACGACGAGCACGGGCAGCACCGGCAGCAGGTACGCGGCCACCACGGCGACGGCGAGCCCGGCGAGCCCCGGCACCCCGGCGCGGGCCCGGACCGCGGACCCGGCGGCGAGCGCGGGCACGACGGTCGCGACCACGGCGACGACGGTGAGCAGCGGCTGCAGCGCGTCCCCGTCGGCGGCGGACAACAGGTCACGAAGCGAAGTGAGCGACAGCCCGAGCCGCACCGCGCCGAGCTGGTAGAGCGCGGCGAAGGCGGCCAGGACGGCGAACGCGCCGAGCAGCAGCACGCGCAGACCCGCGTTCTCGCGCCCGCCGGGACGCAGGAAGGGGAACGCCACCACGGCGGCGACGAGCACGCCCGCGAAGTCGGGCGGCTGCAGGCCGCCCCCGGCGGTTCCCACCGGTGCCACCGCGACGCACACCGCGACCAGCGCCAGCCCCGCCACGAGCAGCAGTCCACCCGCGACCCGTACGACGATCGTCGGGATCTTCAGCCCGGCGTACCCCGCGCCGGCGACCACCACGACGAACGCCGCGGCGGCCACTTCGCGGTGGGCGGGGAAGACGTAGGCGCCGAACGCGATCGCGTAGACCGTCACCTCGGACAACCGTGCGACGGCGACGGCGACCCGGTCCACCAGGGCATCCCCCGGTTCCGGGACCCGCGCCGTCACGCCGGCGGCCACCGCCGCGAGCACCAGCCCGGCGAGCAGCCACCAGCCCGCGCCCGCCGCCCCGGCCGCCAGCGCCACCAGCAGTCCACCGCCCAGCCGCACGCGGCCCTCCCGTACCTGTGTTCACCCGTGGTTCCGTCGTCATTAGCATGGCTCACGATCCCGACCGGGCCGGTGCCCGGTACCACCGAGAACGCGCGAGGAGCCAGAAGTGACCGTGCCTAAGCTCGCCCTGTCCGACAACACCGGGGAGGCACTGGCCAAGACGCGCGCCGACGTGGTCGTCATCGGCACCCTGGCCGGCGAGGACGGTCCCGTGCTCGCCCCCGGCGCCGCCGCCG
This sequence comes from Amycolatopsis sp. NPDC051716, assembly GCF_040681595.1. NCBI lineage: Bacteria > Bacillati > Actinomycetota > Actinomycetes > Pseudonocardiales > Pseudonocardiaceae > Amycolatopsis > Amycolatopsis sp. NPDC051716. Next base: position 326,865 of record NZ_JBFAZA010000006.1, read on the forward strand.
TGGACGCCGCCTTCGACGGCCGGCTCGCCGGCCTGCTGGCCACCCTCGGCGCGAGCGGCAAGGCCGAAGAGGTCGTCAAGGTCCCGACGCTGGGCAAGCTCCCCGCCGGTGTCGTGCTCGCCGTCGGCCTGGGCAAGGCGGCCGGCGCCGTCACCCCGGAGCAGGTCCGCCGCGCCGCGGGCGCCGCCGGCCGCGCGCTGGCCGGCACCGACCGCGCGCTGGTCACGCTGTCCGAGCTCGACCTGCAGGCCGCCGTCGAGGGCACGATCCTCGGCTCGTACGTCTTCACCGCCTACCGCTCGGAGAAGGGCGACGCCCCGCTGGCGAAGGCGGACTTCACGAGCCCGGCCGACGGCACCGCCCGCGAGCACAAGGCGACCCTGAAGGCGGCCGGCGCCATCGCCGAAGCCGTCATCGTCGCCCGCGACCTGATCAACACCCCGCCGAACGACCTCTACCCGGCTTCCTTCGCCGACCAGGCGAAGAAGCTGGCCGAGGACAACGGCCTCGAGTTCGAGGTGCTCGACGAGAAGGCCCTGAAGCGCAAGGGCTTCGGCGGCATCCTCGGCGTCGGCGGCGGCTCGTCGCGCCCGCCGCGGCTGCTGCGCCTGGCCTACAAGCCGGCCAAGGCCGCCAAGAAGGTCGCGCTGGTCGGCAAGGGCATCACCTTCGACTCCGGCGGCATCTCGCTCAAGCCCGCCGCGAACATGGACCACATGACCTCGGACATGTCCGGCGCGGCCGGCGTGCTCGCGTCGGTGGTGCTGGCGGCGAAGCTGAAGTACCCGCTGGAGGTCGTCGCGCACATCCCGCTGGCGGAGAACCTGCCGTCGGGGACGTCGTACCGCCCGGGTGACGTGCTGACCATGTACGGCGGCAAGACCGTCGAGGTGCTCAACACCGACGCCGAGGGCCGGCTCGTGCTGGTGGACGCCATGGTGCGCGCGGCCGAGGAGAACCCGGACTACCTGATCGAGACCTCGACGCTGACCGGCGCCCAGGTCGTCGCGCTCGGCAACCGCACCGCCGGCGTGATGGGCTCGGAGGACTTCCGCGACCGCGTCGCCGGCGTCATGCAGGCCACCGGCGAAAACGGCTGGGCCATGCCGCTGCCGGAGGAACTCCGCGCCGACCTCGACTCGCGGCTGGCCGACCTGGCCAACGTGACCGGCCACCGCTGGGGCGGCATGCTCGCGGCCGGGATCTTCCTGCGCGAGTTCGTCGCCGACGGCCTCGACTGGGTCCACATCGACATCGCGGGCCCGTCGTTCAACACCGGCTCCCCGTGGGGCTACACCGGCAAGGGCGGCACCGGCGTCCCGGTGCGGTCGATCGCCGCGGTGCTGGCGGACATCGCCGCCAACGGCTGACCGGTCTGCCGCTGCTGGTCGTGAGTGGTAAGGCGGGTTAGAACCCGCCTTACCACTCACGACCGCCGGCGCCCGGAGTGATCCATTTGCCGCTTTCGGTGTGATCCGCGACACCGTACCGTGGCACGGTGACGACCGAGCCGGTGGAACGCGACTCCCCCGCCGAAATCGCCGCCGAGCACGACGAGGAACGCCCGGCGCGGAAGCTGCCCCGGGTTCCGGACCGCGTCGTCTACTTCGTCGCTCTCGCCGTCGCGGCCCTGGTGCTCAAGCAGGTGTTCTTCCCGTTCGCCAAGGGCAACCAGTTCTACCTGGTCCTCTTCCTCGGCGTGACGCTGCCGCTGGTGTTCCTCTGCTACCGCCCGCGGCTGCGCGGTCGTGACAACCCGGGCTGGACCGACTGGGCGCTGGCCGTCGTGGCCCTGGCCGTCGGCCTGTACCCCGTCCTCGTCGGCTACGACGACTTCCTGAACCGCCAGGGCATCCTGTCCCCGCTGGACATCGTGGCCGGCGCGCTGCTGCTGGTGCTGATCCTCGAGGCCACCCGCCGCACCACCGGGCTGGTGCTGCCGATCGTCTGCCTGCTGTTCCTCGCCTACGCCTACTACGGCGGCTTCCTCCCGCAGAACTGGGGCATCGCGCACGCCGGCGTCGACTTCAGCCAGATCGTCAACGCGCTCTTCAACGACGCGAGCGGGTTCTACGGCACTCCCCTGGACGTCGCGGCGAGCTACATCGTGCTGTTCACCCTCTACGGCGCGGTGCTCAACGCCTCCGGCGCCGGGAAGTTCTTCGTGGACATCTCCTTCGCCGCGTTCCGCCGGTCGCGGACGGCGCCGGGCCGGACCACCGTGCTGTCGGGCTTCCTGCTCGGCACGGTGTCGGGTTCGGGCACGGCGACGGCGGTCAGCCTCGGCTCGATCACCTGGCCGATCCTGCGGAAAGCCCGGTACCCCAAGGAAAACGCGGGTGGCCTGCTGGCCGCGTCCGGCATCGGGGCCATCCTCTCGCCGCCGACGCTGGGCGCCGCGGCGTTCATCATCGCCGAGTACCTGCAGACGTCGTACCTGAAGGTGCTGATCTGGGCGACCGTCCCGACGCTGCTCTACTACCTCGGCATCGTGTTCGCGATGGAGGCCGACGCGCGGCGCTTCAAGGCCGAAGCCGTCGACGTCCCGCACGAAGATCCGTGGAAGCTGTTGCGGCGCGGGGGTTATCACTTCCTGTCGCTGGCGATCATCGTCGTGTTCCTCGCCCTGGACATCCCGCCGTTCGCCGCGGTGGTCTACGCCACCGGCGTCGCCGCGCTGTTCGCGTTGCTCGCCCGGCGCCACGACGTGCGCGGGTGGGCGAAGGACATGGTCGACGCGCTGTCGGCCGGCGTCCGGGGCGCGCTGCCGGTGATCGCGGTGTGCGCGGCGGCCGGGGTGATCACCTCGACCATCACCAAGACCGGGCTGGGTCTCGAACTCGCCGACGCGCTGGTGGAACTGGCCGGCGCGCTCACCGACAACGGCACGCTGGTCCTCATCCTGACCGTGCTGCTCTCGGCGATCGCCGTCGGCGTGCTGGGACTCGCCGTGCCGGTCACCGCCAGCTTCATCATCGCCTGGGTGGTGATCGGCCCCGCGCTGGAGACGCTCGGCGTCGCCGACGCCGAGCGCGCGATGTTCATCTTCTACTACGCGGTTTTGTCGGAGGTCACGCCACCGACCGCGCTGGCGGCGGTCGCTTCGGCCGCGATCACCGGCGGCTCCGTGCTCGGCACCATGTGGCAGTGCTGGAAGTACACGCTTCCGGCGTTCCTGGTGCCGATCGCCTTCGTGCTGACCGACAACGGCGCCGCGCTGCTGCTGGAATCCGACGTGCTCACCGTGCTGTGGGTGACGGCGGTGTCCGCGCTCGCCGTCGCCGCGCTGGCGGTGGTCACCGGGGGCTGGCTCTTCGGGCCGGTCAGTGTCCCCGTCCGGCTGCTGTTCGTGCCCGCCGCTCTCTGCCTGCTCTACCTGGAGCCGGTGCCGATCGCGATCGGTGCCGCGTGCGGCGCCGCCGCCTTGCTCGCCCACGCCGTGATCAAGAGGAGGACAGCATGAAACGCGCCGTCGCCGCCGCCGCGGTACTCGCTCTGGCCGTCACCGGCTGCGGCGGGAAACAGCAGACCGACCAGGCCGCCCCCGGCGGGACGCAGTCCTGCGAAGCCGGTGAAGGCCGCATCACCATCGCCACCGGCAACAGCGGCGGCGTGTACTACGTGCTGGGCGGCGGGCTGGCCCAGCTGATCAGCAACAGCACGAAGCTGCGCGCGACGGCCGCGGAGACCGGCGCGTCGGTGCAGAACATCCAGCAGCTGGTCGCCGGCAACTACGACGTCGCCTTCTCGCTGGCCGACACCGCCGCGGACGCGGTCGACGGCAAGGGCTCCTTCGACGGCAAGCCGCAGAAGATCCAGGCGCTGTCCCGGATCTACCCGAACTCGACGCAGGTGCTGGTGCGCGCGGACGCCGGGATCGACAGCGTCGCGGACATGAAGGGCAAGCGGATCTCGACCGGCTCGCCGAAATCCGGCACCGAGGTGATCGCGAACCGCCTCCTGCAGGCGGCCGGGCTCAAGCCCGACACCGACGTCCAGGCCCAGCGGCTGGACCTGGCCAAGACCGCCGACGGCATGAAGGCGGGCACCCTCGACGGGCTCGTCTGGTCCGGTGGCCTGCCGACCGCGCAGATCACCGACATCACCACGGCCATGAAGGACAAGGTGAAGTTCCTCGACATCACGCCGCTGCTGCCCGCGCTGAAGAAGGTCAACCCGGTCTACGACCAGGCCGTGATCCCGAAGGCGGCCTACGCCCAGCCCGCCGACGTGCCGACGGTGGTGGTGCCCAACCTGCTGCTGGTGCGCGAGGACTTCCCGGCGGGCAACGCGTGCGCGATCACGAAGCTGATCTTCGACAAGCAGGCGGAGCTGGCCAAGGTGCATCCGGCGGCGAAGGAGATTTCGCGGCAGCTGGCGACCCAGACCGACCCGGTGCCGCTGCACCCGGGCGCCAAACAAGCGCTGGGCTAGGGTCGGCGAGGTGCAGGACTACCTCGAAGCGGCGGTCCGCGACGTCCTGACGGCGCCCGAGGCGCGCGTCGACGACCAGGTGGGTTACGCGGCCTTGCTGCTCGCGGTCTCCGGCGCCCTCGACGAGGCCGACCGGCTGGTCACCCAGTGGCAGGCCCGGACCGAACGGCCGGTGACCGCGCTGGCCGTGGACCCGGTGCGGGCTCGGGCGTGGGCGATGCTCTTCGAGGCGCGCGGCGGGCGGCCGGACTGGGCCGCCGGCTTGCCGCCCCTCGACCTCGATGCCGAAGAACGAGCGCACACGGCTTCCCTGCGAAGGACGGTTTCCGATCTGGAGGGTGTCCTCCCGCCGGGTCCGGTCGCCGAGGTGATCAAGCACGTCGCTCCGGCGCGCCCGGACCGCGTTCGCACCGCCCTCGCCGACGGTGACCTCGAGCTTTGGGCCTCGCTGGCCGGGCCGCACCCCGACGTCGCCACGCTGGCGGCGACGCGGGTGGTGGCCCCGGCGCTGGTGGCGGGCGCGGACCCGCTCGGCCTGCGCGACTGGCCCCCGGCCTGCGCGGGTGCGCTGGTCGCGGCCCTGCACGAGCGGTACCCGCCGGAGCTGGGCAGCTGGCCGGAGCTGGTCGCGGAGATCATGCGCCTGCGCGGCACGGCGGAGCCCGGCGAAACCCCGGCGCCGCCGGCCCGGCCCGGACCGCGCCTCGGCGCCGCGGAACCCCCGCTCCCGCCCGGCGAAACCCGGGCGGACCCGCGACCCGGGCCGCTCCTGCACCGCCGGGTCAGCCTCCCGCCCCCGGCGTCGGAGGCGGCGATCCGCTCGGCCGAGCTGCGGCTCGGCGTCGAGCTGCCCGCGGATGTCCGCGAGTTCCTGCGCACCTGCGACGGCCTGCCCGCGGACGTGGTCTTCCCGCGCCTGCTCGGCACGGCGGACCTGCGGGCCGAGGACGGCGTCGTGGTGCTGTCGGACCCGCCGGTCCTGCTGCTCTCCTCGGGACACGTGGTCGAGGTCGATCCGGTCCTCGGCACCACCGTGCACCCCTCGTTCCGCGCCGCGCTGGTCCGGCACGCCGCGCTGCTCGCCCAGGCCACGTAGGTTGGACCGGGTGACCACTCTCACCGCGGAGCAGATCACCCGCGACAACGTCGCCGCCGCTTGCCAGCTGGCCGTCGAACCGCACCAGAAGGACTTCGTCGCGCCGGTCGCCGTCTCGCTCGCCGAGGCCTACACCCAGCCGGAAGTGGCCTGGCCGCGGCTGATCCTGCGGGACGGGGAACCGGTCGCCTTCGTCATGGGCGCGTTCGACCCGGACGCCGAGTTCGACTTCTTCCGCTGCGGGGTCTGGCGCCTGAACGTCGGCGCGGGCGTCCAGGGCCGCGGCTACGGCCGGTTCGCCGTCGAAACCGTCCTCGAAGAAGCTCGAAGACGCGGCCAAAAGACGGCGACCGTGCTCTGGCTCCCGGCCGAGGGCGGCCCGGAGGACTTCTACCTCAAGCTGGGCTTCCGCCCCACCGGGCAGACCCACCACGGCGAGGTCGTCGGCCGGATCGACCTCTAGACCTGGCCGCGCTTCTTCCGCTCGGTGTACTCGCGCATCCGCTTCGGGTACCCCACGCGCGCGACCTCGTACACCGGGATCGAGCGGCGGTGGCCGAACTGCTGCGCGGCCTCCAGGCTGCCGATGCGGCGGCGGGTCCATTCGCCGTCGTGGGCGATCAACACCACAGTGGTCTCCGTGACGTTGGTCTTCGGCTCCACGAACGCCTCGACCCCCCGCCGGTCGGCCATCCACTCCTCCAGGTGGCGGGTGTCCTCGGAACTGGCTTTCCGCAGCGTGCCGGCCCGCTGTCCACCCTTGGCCCGCCTGCGCAGCGAGTCGAAGAGACCCACCTCGACCACCCTCCCTCACGAGACTTCCGCCACTCATTATCCCGGACTCCGCGTGTGGTCGGCGTCGCACACCCGGCTAGCTCGCAGCCCCGTCCGGCGTAGTGACAAGATGGCGGGTGTCGCGCGCGCGGTTATACCGGGAACGGGCGACGACAGAGCATCACCCCACTGCTTGCCGAGGAGTTAATGAAGTGACCGACACCTCCGCCGACCTCGTGATCCTGGGAGGCGGATCGGGCGGCTACGCCGCGGCGTTCCGCGCGGCCGAGCTGGGCCTTTCCGTCACGCTGATCGAGAAGGACAAGCTGGGCGGGACGTGCCTCCACCGGGGCTGCATCCCGACCAAGGCCCTGCTCCACGCCGCCGAGGTCGCCGACGAGACCCGGGAAGCCGAAGCGGTCGGCGTCAAGGCCGTCTTCGAGGGCATCGACATCGCCGGGGTCAACAAGTACAAGGACGGGATCGTCGCCCGCCTGTACAAGGGCCTGCAGGGCCTGGCCAAGGCGCACAAGGTGAACCTCGTCGAGGGCAGCGGCACGTTCGTCGGCGGTACGACCGTCGAGGTGGACGGCACCCGCTACACCGGCAAGAACGTCATCCTCGCCACCGGCTCGTACTCGCGCACGCTGCCCGGCCTGGAGCTCGGCGGCCGCGTCATCGCCAGCGAGCAGGCCCTGGCCCTCGACTACGTCCCCAAGAAGGTCGTGGTCCTCGGCGGCGGCGTCATCGGCGTCGAGTTCGCCAGCGTGTGGGCCTCCTTCGGCGTCGACGTCACCATCGTCGAGGCCCTGCCGCGGCTGGTCCCGAACGAGGACGAGTTCGCGTCCAAGCAGCTCGAGCGCGCCTTCCGCCGCCGCAAGATCGCCTTCAAGACCGGGGTGAAGTTCACCGGCGCGAAGCAGGACGACAACGGCGTGAGCGTTTCGCTGGAGTCCGGCGAGACCATCGAGGCCGACCTGCTGCTGGTCGCCGTCGGCCGCGGGCCGAACTCGGCGGGCCACGGCTACGAGGAGGCCGGCGTCAAGATCGAGCGCGGCTTCGTCCTCACCGACGAGCGGCTGCGCACGAACCTGCCGAACGTCTACGCCGTCGGCGACATCGTCCCCGGCCTGCAGCTCGCGCACCGCGGCTTCCAGCAGGGCATCTTCGTCGCCGAGGAGATCGCCGGGGAGAACCCGCGCGTGATCGACGAGAGCGGCATCCCGCGGGTCACCTACTCCCACCCGGAGGTCGCGTCGGTCGGGCTGACCGAGTCGCAGGCGAAGGACAAGTACGGCTCGGACGTCACGACGTTCACCTACGACCTGGGCGGCAACGGCAAGAGCCAGATCCTCAAGACCTCCGGCGGGGTCAAGCTGGTCAAGGCCCCGGACGGCCCGGTCGTCGGCGTGCACATGGTCGGCGACCGCGTCGGCGAGCTGATCGGCGAAGCGCAGCTGATCTACAGCTGGGAGGCTTTCCCCGAGGACGTCGCGCCGCTCATCCACGCCCACCCGACCCAGACCGAGGCCCTCGGTGAAGCGTTCCTCGCCCTCGCGGGGAAGCCGCTGCACGTGCACAGCTGACGTCCCACCAGCAGAATCCAGACCACGCAGAACTTGGAAGAGGAGTCAGCGAACGATGGCCTACTCCGTCACATTGCCGGAGCTCGGGGAGAGCGTCACCGAAGGCACCGTCACCCGGTGGCTTAAGCAGGAGGGCGACACCGTCGAGGTCGACGAGCCGTTGCTCGAGATCTCGACCGACAAGGTCGACACCGAGGTGCCCTCCCCGGTGGCGGGCACGGTCGTGAAGATCAGCGCCCAGGAAGACGAGACCGTCGAGGTCGGCGGCGAGCTCGCCGTCATCGACGACGGCACCGGCGGTGTGCCGGAGTCCTCCGAGTCCTCCGAGTCCGCCGCCCCGGCGCAGGAAGAGCAGCAGTCCGAGCCCGAGCCCGAGCCGGAACCCGAGCCGCAGGCTCAGGACAGCGCGCCGAGCAAGCCGGACACCGCACCGGCGGCCGGCGGTGAAGGCACCGAGGTGAAGCTGCCCGAGCTGGGCGAAAGCGTCACCGAGGGCACCGTCACGCGCTGGCTGAAGGCCGTCGGCGACTCGGTCGAGGTCGACGAGCCGCTGCTCGAGATCTCCACCGACAAGGTCGACACCGAGGTGCCGTCGCCGGTGGCCGGCACGGTGCTGGAGATCCGCGCGGGCGAGGACGAGACCGTCGAGGTCGGCGGCGTCCTGGCGGTGATCGGCGATGCGAACGCGGCGCCGAAGGCCGAGTCGAAGCCCGAACCCAAGCCCGAGCCGAAGCCGGAACCCAAGCCGGAACCGAAGCCCGAGCCGGTTCAGGAGGCCAAGCCCGAGCCCAAGCCGGAACCGAAGCCCGAACCGCAGGCCGCCCCCGCGGCGAAGGCGACCGAGTCGGCCCCGGCCGCCGCGGCGAAGGACGGCTCGGCGGACGGCCCGTACGTCACGCCGCTGGTCCGCAAGCTCGCGTCGGAGCACGGCATCGACCTCGCGTCGCTGACCGGCAGCGGCGTCGGCGGCCGGATCCGCAAGCAGGACGTCCTGGCCGCGGCCGAGGAGAAGCAGAAGCAGCAGGCTGCCCCTCCGGCCGCTGCCGCCCCGGCCGCTGCCGCCGCCCCGTCGGCGCCCGCCGCGCGTCCCGCGGCCGCGGTGTCGCCGGAGCTCGCCGCGCTGCGCGGCACCGTGCAGAAGGCCAGCCGGATCCGCCAGATCACGGCCACCAAGACCCGCGAGTCGCTGCAGATCGCCGCGCAGCTCACGCAGGTCCAGGAGGTCGACGTCACCAAGATCGCCAAGCTGCGGCAGCGGGCGAAGGCGGGCTTCAAGGAGCGCGAGGGCGTCAACCTGACGTTCCTGCCGTTCTTCGCGAAGGCCACCGTCGAGGCGCTCAAGCAGCACCCGAACGTCAACGCGTCCTACAACGAGGACACGAAGGAGATCACCTACCACGGCGCCGTGCACCTGGGCATCGCGGTGGACACCGAGCGCGGGCTGCTCTCGGTCGTGATCCACGACGCGGGCGAGCTGAGCCTGGCCGGTCTCGCGCACCGGATCGCCGACCTGGCGGGCCGGGCGCGGGCGGGTCAGATCAAGCCGGACGAGCTGTCGGGCGGCACCTTCTCGATCACGAACATCGGCAGCGTCGGCGCGCTGTTCGACACGCCGATCATCGTGCAGCCGCAGTCGGGCATCCTCGGTACGGGCGCGGTCGTCAAGCGCCCGGTCGTGATCGCGGACGCCGACGGCAACGACACGATCGCCGTCCGGTCGATGGCGTACCTGCCGCTGACCTACGACCACCGCCTGGTGGACGGGGCCGACGCGGGCCGCTTCCTGACGACGATCAAGCAGCGCCTGGAAGAGGGCAACTTCGAGAGTGAACTCGGCCTCTGACCGCATGACCGCGAAGGGCTCCGCACCAGCCGGTGGGGAGCCCTTCGCGGCGTTCCGGGCCTGGCTCGCCAGCCACCGCGGCGATGTTTCGGTGGTCGCCGGGGACGGCGCCGGGTGCCGGCTGAGCCACCTCCCGGACGTGCCGCGCGTCCTGGCCTCGACGATCAAGGTCGTCCCGCTGCTCGCCTACACGACGGCGGTGGTGGCCGGCGGGCTCGACCCGGACGAGCCGGTCCGGGTCGGCGACTGGGACGCGTTCCACCCCTTCGACGGCGACGGCCCGCTCGGCGCCGGTGCGCACCACCGCGCCCTGACCTCCCTGGGCATCGCCTGCGACGAGTACGGCGTCGCCCGCGACCCGGAGCGGCTCGTCCCGCTCGACGCGATCGCCACGGCGATGATCTCCGTCAGCGACAACGCGGCCCCCGACTACCTCCGGGCCCGGCTCGGCGACGAGGCCGCCGATCCCGCGTTCCGGCGGGAAGTCCTCGACCGCGTCCGGGGCGAGCCGATCTCCGCCGAAGCGGAGTGGGCCTGGACACAGAAGACCGCCCGGGGCACCGCGGCGCGGCTGTTCGCCTTCCACCGCCACCTCGCCACCTCGGACACTCCCGCCGCCGCGCTCGCACGCCGCAAGCTCGGCGGCGACCCGCTGTACAAGGGCGGGAGCCTGCCCCGCACCCGCGGCTTCGGCCTCTCCGCCGACGGCGGCACCGTCGCGGTGTTGTTCACCGGCACGGACTTCCCCGACGTGCCGCTGCCCGGGCTGGGCCTGGCGATCCTGTCCGACCTCGACGCTTTCGCGTGGGACCTGGGCGTGCGGCGGTGACGCCGATGGGCCACCTCGCCACCGCGCGGACAACTCCCTCCGCCGCGCTCGCGCGCCGCAAGCTCGGCGGCGACCCGCTGTACAAGGGCGGGAGCCTGCCCCGCACCGGCACGGACTTCCCCGACGTGCCGCTCCCCCGGCTGGGCCTGGCGATCCTGTCCGACCTCGACGCTTTCGCGCGGGACCTGGGCGTGCGGCGGTGACGCCGATGGGCCACGATCGAACCATGCGAGTACTGATCGCCGGAGCGAGTGGCTTGATCGGGTCGGCGCTGGGCGAACGCCTGCGGCGCGAAGGCCACGAGGTCCGCCGCCTGGTGCGGCGCGAAGCCCGCGAAGGCGGCGAATTCCGCTGGGACCCGCCGTCGGGCACCGTCGCGAGCGGCGCCTTCGAGGGGGTCGACGCCGTCGTGAACCTGGGCGGGCAGCGGCTGTTCCCCGGCCGGTGGAGCGCGATGCGCAAGCAGCAGCTCATCGACAGCCGGGTCGAGCCGACCGAGGTGCTCGCCGAAGCCGTGGCCGAACACGGCATCGGCGTGCTCGTCAACGCCTCCGCCGTCGGGTACTACGGCCACACCCACGAGTCCATTGTGGACGAGTCCGCGCCGCGCGGCCGGGGTTTCCTGGCCGAGCTGTGCGAAGAGTGGGAAGCGGCGACGGCCGCCGCCGGGGACGCGCGGGTCGTGAAGATCCGGACGGGGCTGGTCCTGTCCGCGAAGGGTGGGTTGTACGGCACGCTGCGCCCGCTCTTCGCCCTGTGCCTGGGCGGGCGGCTCGGGGACGGCCGCCAGTACATGCCGTGGATCTCCCTCGAGGACGAGGTCGGCGCGATCGTCCACGTCCTGACGCACGACGACGTCTCGGGGCCGGTGAACCTGACCGGCCCCGAACCGGTGACCAACGCCGAGTTCACCCGTGCCGTCGGCCGTGTACTGCACCGGCCCGCGCCGTGGTGGGTGCCCGGGGTGGCGCTCAAGGCCGTGCTCGGCCAGGCCGGCGAGGAGATGGCGCTGTTCGGGCAACGGGCCGTCCCGGCCGCGCTGGAGCGGTCGGGGTACGCGTTCCGGCACCGGACCCTGGACAGCGCGCTCGCCGCGGCATGAGTGTCCGGCTGCAGCGCTGGCTGGTCGTGGGCCTGGTGTTCTCGGCCGCGTTCGTTCTGCTCGGCCTGAGCGTGGCGCGGCAGCCGCTGGCCCTCGACGTCGCGGTCTCGAAGGCGCTTCACGGCGTGTACGCGGAGCCGCTCGGGCGGGTCGCGCAGGCCGGCAGCGACGTCCTCGGCCCGGTGCTCCCCTACGTCCTCGGCGTCGCGCTGCTGGCGCTGGCGCTGCGGCGGCGCGAGCACGTCGGCTTGTGCGTCCGGCTGGCCGTCGTGCTGCTGTTGTGCCGGCTGACCAGCTTGGTGTTCAAGCCGATCTTCCTGCGGGAACGCCCGCGTGACTACCCGGACCTGAGTTATCCGAGCGGGCACGTGGTGTCGGTGGCGAGCACCGGGTTCGTCCTGCTCCTGCTGTGCGCGTGGGTGTGGCCGCGGCTGGTCCGGCGCGTGGCGGCGGCGGTCGCGGTGGCGGTGGTGCTGTCGGCCGCCTGCCGCGTCGTGCTCGGCGTGCACTGGGTGACGGACACGATCGGCGCAGTGCTGGCGGTGACCGGTGTCGGGCTGCTCTCAGCGTGTGCCTTGCGGCTGCTTCCCCCGGGTGACGGGCGTAGCCTCGACGGGTGAGTTCTTCCCGCACTTCCTGCCGCGCCAGCACCGAGCCCGTCGACGTCCGGGAACTCGGCACGATCGACTACACCGAAGCCTGGGAGCTCCAGCGCGGCCGGCTCACCGAGCGCGCCGACGGCACCGCGCCGGACACGATGTTCCTGCTGCAGCACCCGTCGGTGTACACGGCGGGCAAGCGCACCGAGCCGGCCGACCGGCCGGTGGACGGCACCCCGGTGATCGACGTCGACCGCGGCGGCAAGATCACCTGGCACGGCCCGGGCCAGCTGGTCGGCTACCCGATCGTGAAGCTCGCCGACCCGATCGACGTGGTCCACTACGTGCGGCGCCTGGAGGAGGCGCTGATCCACGTGTGCGACCAGCTCGGCGTGGCGACCGGCCGCGTGGAGGGCCGCAGCGGCGTGTGGATCCCGGCCGACGACCGGGGGATCGAGCGCAAGATCGCGGCGATCGGCATCCGCGTCCAGCGCGGCGTGACGATGCACGGCTTCGAGCTGAACTGCAACGCGGACCTGGCGGCGTTCGATTCGATCGTCCCGTGCGGCATCCGCGACGCGGGCGTCACGTCCCTGTCGTACGAGCTCCAGCGGGACGTGACGGTGGAAGCGGTCCTCCCCCTGGCCCGCGACGCCGTGCTGGCGGCCCTCGAAGGCGAACTCCCGGTGAGCGAGGACCGCTGGCTCCCGCGCCCGGAAGCTCCTCAGGCCCCCGGCGTCACCTTCGCCCTCCAGAACTGACTAGCGCCCCAATGTGGCCTTCGGTGCGTCAGACGCACCGAAGGCCACATTGGGTGCGTCAGACGCAACCAAGGCCACATTGGGGCGCTAGTCCAGCTGTGGTGCGACCTCGGCGGCGATCAGGTCGATCTGGTCCAGGTCCGACAGATCCAGCAGCTGCAGGTACACCCGGGTGATCCCGGTCTTCTCCCGCCACTGCCCGATCCGGTCCACGACCTGCGCGGGCGACCCGGCGAGCCCATTGGCCCGCAGCTCGTCCACGTCCCGCCCGATCACCGACGCCCGCTGCGCGACTTCCGCGTCCGAGCGGCCCACCCCGATGACCAGCGCCACCGAACGCAGGATCTCCTTCGGGTCCCGCCCGATCTCCGCCGCCGCGGCCTCGACGCGGGCGAACTGGGCCACCGCCGTCTCCGCGTCGGCGAACGGCAGGTTGAACTCGTCGGCGAACCGGGCCGCCAGGGCCGGGGTGCGCTTCTTGCCGGCGCCGCCGATGATCACCGGCGGGGCCGGGGACCGCGCCGGCTTCGGCAGCGCCGGCGACTCGGACAGCGTGTAGTGCTCCCCCGCGAACGAGTACGTCGAGCCCGCCGGCGTCTTCCACAGCCCGGTGATGATCTCGAGCTGCTCGGCGTAGCGGTCGAAGCGCTCCTTCGGCGGCGGCAGCGTCAGGCCGTATGCCGCGTGCTCGGCGTCGTACCAGCCGGCGCCGAAGCCGAACTCCACGCGGCCGCTCGACATCTGGTCGACCTGCGCCACGGAGATGGCCAGCGGCCCCGGGTGGCGGAACGTCGCCGCGGTGACGAGCGTGCCGAGCCGGATCCGGCTGGTCTCCCTGGCCAGGCCGGCGAGGGTGATCCACGCGTCGGTCGGGCCGGGCAGGCCGTCGGCCGAGCCCATCTTCAGGTAGTGGTCGCTGCGGAAGAAGGCGTCGTACCCGGCGGCTTCGGTCGCCTTGGCGACGCGCAGCAGGTCGTCGTAGCTGGCCCCTTGCTGGGGCTCGGTGAAGATCCTCAAGTCCACGACGTCAGCCTATAGAGACGTCGGGCTCCGTGCGCCTCAGCCGGACCAGCATGCGGACGATCACGTCCTCGATCTCGGCGCGGACCTTCTTCGGGTCGGGCGAACTGGCGATTTCGGTCGCCGCGCTCGACAGCGCGCCGAACAGCAGCCGCGCGGTGACCTCGACCGGCACCGGCTCGACCTCGCCCGCGTCGATCAGCGACTGCAGGCCCGAGCGGACCAGCCCGAAGCTGCACCGCTCCTCGGCCTCGCGCCAGCGCTCCCAGCCCATCACGACCGGGGCCTCGTGGATGGCGATCCGCTGGTAGGCGGGGTCGAGGCAGGCGCGGAAGAACGCGTTGAGCCCGGCGAGCGCCCGCTCCCACGGCGTGCCCTCGCCGGTCATGATCTTGTCGAGCCGGTCGTAGACGAGGCTCTCGACCTGGTCGAACGCGGCTTCGAACAACGCCTGCTTGCCGCTGAAGTGGTGGTACAGCGCGCCCTTGGTCACCCGGGCGCGTTTGGCGATCTCGTCGAGCGAGGTTCCCGCGTAACCGCGCTTGGTGAACAGTTCGACCGCGCTGTCGACCAGCGCGGACCGCGTCGACTCGGAGTAGTCGAGTCGTCTGGACCTCATTGTCGCCACCTTCACAACTTTACGCCCGGAACAGCTCTCCATACTCATGGTATGTTCGGCGCGTCAGGTCCGTACCGGGAGTATGCCGCAGACCCGCGGTATGACCCGGGCCACGGAAGGGGAGCCACACGATGAGCTGGACAGACTTCTACCGACGTCAGGAAATCCTCGACGCGACCGTCCGCCTGGCCGCCCGGAATCCCGGCGCGCCGCTGCCGCTCGAGGAGGTGCCCGGTGCCGAAGAGCACTTCGGCACCGAGGAAAACGTCCTCACCGCCCTGCAGTACCAGTGGACGCGGACGCTGAGCGGGCGGCTGCGCACCGAGGTCATCGACCCGGACGATGCCGACGGCCTCGGCGACCACGTCGACGCCGTCACCCGCGCCTGGCGCGCGGCCGTCGACGAGCACGCCGACCTGCGCGCGGTCCTCGACGGCGCCTACGAGCGGCACGCGTCGCTGCGCCGGATGCACGAAGGCGAGCTGCGGATGCTCGCCGTCACGGCCGGACTGGCCGACCCGCGCGAACCGGCCGGCGAAATCGTCAAGGTGGGCCACGCGCTCGAGGCGTTGCTGCGCGCGAACCGCGAAGAAAGCACCCGCCGCCGTCCGGTGATCGGACACCTGCGGCGCCTGCTCGCGCCCAGTGCGTAACAATTCAACCAGCGGCGCGCAGCGCCTCCGTTGAGGGCGGCGGCGGGGGCATGGATGGAGTTAGGTGTCACCCATGACACAGCGCTGGACCGAAGCCGACGTCGCTGACCAGAGTGACCGGACCGTCTTGGTCACCGGGGCGAACTCCGGCCTGGGGCTGCGCACCGCCGAGGTGCTCGCGGGCAAGGGGGCCCGCGTGCTCCTCGCCTGCCGCTCCGCCGAGCGCGGCGCGAAGGCACTCGAGATCGTGAAAGCGGCCGCCGCGGGCACCGAACCCGAGCTCATCCCATTGGACCTGAGCGAGCTCGCCTCGGTGCGCGCGGCCGCCGCGTCGGTGCGGGAGCGCACCGGCGACGCGCTGGACGTGCTGGTCAACAACGCCGGCGTGATGGCGACCGCCCGCGGCCGCACCGCCGACGGCTTCGAGCTGCAGTTCGGCACCAACCACCTCGGGCACGCGGCGCTGACCTGGCTGCTGCTGCCCGCGCTGCGCGGCGGACGGCACGCCCGCGTCGTCGCGCTGTCGAGCCTGGCCGCCGTCGGCGCCCGGATCGACCTCGAAGACCCCAACGCCGAGCGCCGCCGCTACAACCCGGCCACGGCGTACGGGCAGTCGAAGCTCGCCAACCAGGTGTTCGCCCTGGAGCTCGACCGGCGGCTGCGCGCGGCCGGCGACGACGTCCTCAGCGTCGCCGCCCACCCCGGGTACACCGCCACCGGCCTCGGCAGCGGGATGGCGCGGTCGTACTCCAACCCGGTCGTCCGCTCGGTCATCGCCGGCGGCCACCGGATCGGTGAGGTGCTCTTCGCGCAGAACGTCCGCCAGGGCGCGCTGCCGCAGCTGTACGCGGCCACCGCGGACGGCGTCGAGGGCGGCGACTACATCGCCCCCGGCAGCCTCGGCGGCGTGCGCGGCCACCCGGTCAAGGTGCGCCCGCTGGCGGCCGCGCGCAGCGAGTCGCTGGGGGCCGCGTTGTGGGACGTCACCGCGAAGCTGACCGGCGTCACCCCGGATCCCGCGTAGCCCGGACGGGCGTACGGTTGAGGTCGTGAGTGCTGCGCCTGAAGGCCGGAAGCTGCTGCGTCTCGAGGTTCGCAACAGTGAGACGCCGATCGAGAAGAAGCCGCCGTGGATCAAGACGCGGGTGCGGATGGGGCCGGAGTTCACCGAACTCAAGGGTCTGGTGCGCCGCGAGGGTCTCCACACGGTGTGTGAAGAGGCTGGTTGTCCCAACATTTACGAGTGCTGGGAAGACCGGGAGGCCACGTTCCTGATCGGTGGGGATCAGTGCACGCGGCGGTGTGATTTCTGCCAGATCGACACCGGTAAGCCGGCTGCTTTGGACACTTCGGAGCCGCGGAAGGTCGCCGAGTCCGTGCAGGCCATGGGGTTGCGGTATTCGACGGTGACCGGTGTCGCCCGGGATGACCTTCCCGATGGTGGCGCCTGGCTGTACGCGGAGACCGTCCGTCAGATCCACGACTTGAACCCGGGTACCGGCGTCGAGTTGCTGATTCCGGACTTCAACGCGGACCCCGAGCAGTTGGCTGAGGTGTTCGGGTCGCGTCCGGAGGTGTTGGCGCACAACGTGGAGACGGTGCCGCGGATTTTCAAGCGGATCCGTCCCGGGTTCCGGTACGCGCGTTCCCTGGAGGTCATCACGAAGGCGCGTGAGGCCGGTTTGGTGACGAAGTCGAACCTGATTCTGGGGATGGGTGAGACGCCGGACGAGGTCGCGCCGGCGATGCAGGATCTGGTCGACGCGGGGTGCGAGATCCTGACGATCACGCAGTACCTGCGTCCGTCGCCGCGGCACCACCCGGTGGACCGGTGGGTCAAGCCGGAGGAATTCGTGGACCACTCTCGCGCCGCGGAAGCCATGGGCTTCGCCGGCGTCATGGCCGGGCCGCTGGTGCGGTCGTCCTACCGCGCGGGACGGCTCTACGCCCAGACCAAGGCCCACCGCGGCGAAGTCCTGCCGGAGAATCTGCAGCACCTCGCCGTCGAAGGACCCGCAGCTCAGGAAGCCGCGTCGCTCCTGGCCCGGTGACGCACGTCACCCCACCATCCTTAAAGGATCGGTAAAGTGGCGGGCATGGCCCTGGTTTCGGACCTCCTCAGCTGGTTGCAAGGACTGCCGGAACCGGGGCTCGTCGCCGCCACCGGCGGCCTGGTGTTCGCCGAGTGCACGATCGGGCTGGGCTTCCTGGCCCCCGGCGAATCCGGGCTGCTCGTCGCCGCGACGACGGCGAACACCGTCCCGCGCTTCCTGGTGCTGTGGCTCGTCGTCACCCTCTGCGCGACGGCGGGCGACGCGCTCGGCTACGGCATCGGCCGCCGCTTCGGGCCGCGCCTGCGTGAGACGAAGCTCATCCGCAAGTACGGCCTGGAGGCCTGGGACAAGGCCACCGCCGTCCTCGAACGCCGGGGCGCCTGGGCGGTGTTCTTCGCCCGCTTCCTGCCGGTCATCCGGACGCTGACGCCGGCGGCCGCCGGGACGTCCGGGCTGCCGTTCCGCAAGTTCCTGCCGGCCGCCGCGGCGGGCGCCTTCTGCTGGTCGCTGGTCCACATCAGCATCGGCGCGGCGCTGGGCGAGGCCGCGAAGCGCATCGAAGGCGCCCTGAACACGGGCGGCCTGATCGTCGTCGGCGTGCTCGCCGCGGCCGCGGTGTTCTTCTTGCTGCGGCTCAAGAAGCGCAAGACACTGGCCGCGCCCGAGCGGGAGCCCGAACGCGTGCCCTGAGTACTACATTCGGCGGTATGAGTCTCGCGGATCTCCCCCGCCCGGTCGGCTTCGTGCTCGGCGGGGGCGGCAGCCTCGGCGCCATGCAGGTCGGCATGCTGCGTGCCCTGACCGAAGCCGGGCTCACGGCGGACGTCGTAGCCGGCACGTCGGTCGGCTCGCTCAACGCCGCCGTGCTGGCCCGCTCCGGCGAGGACGCGCTCGCGCGGCTGCACGACATCTGGGCGCACATGACGCGAGCGGAGGCGTTCCCCGGCGGCGTGCTGAGCCGCGTCCGGACGCTGACGCAGAGCAAAACGCACCTGTTCCCCAACACCGGCCTGGCCGGGATCATCGCCGACCACCTCGGCTCCGAGACGCGCTTCGAAGACCTGGCGCTGCCGCTGGGCGTCGTCACGACGCAGGTCGACACGGCCGAGCCGCTGCTGATCCGCTCCGGGCGCCTGCTCGAGCCGCTGCTGGCGAGCTGCGCGATCCCCGGCATCTTCCCGCCGGTGGAGCACGACGGGCAGCTGCTGTACGACGGCGGGCTCGTCGCGAACGTGCCGATGCGGCAGGCCCTCGCCATGGGCGCGAAGTCTTTGGTGGTGCTCGACTGCGCGTTCCCCGGGAAGCTGCCGAGCGCGCCGCGGACGTTCGCCGAGGTGATGATGTTCACCGCGATGATCAGCATGCGGAACCAGGCCGTGCTGGAAGCGCCGGTGGCGGCCGCGCAGGTGCCGGTGCTCTACCTGCCGGGGCCCGCGCCGGTACGTGTGAACCCCCTGGATTTCGGGCACACGGAAACGCTGGCGGAAGAGGCGTACACGGCGGCGCGCGAATACCTCGGCGCACTATCGGTGAGCGGGCCGGGGCTGTACGGTGCACCCGGACTCGTCATCACGTGATCCACGTCACGCCGATGCACCGATCCGCCGACAAGAACGTCATCGCTATCGCGTAGTTTTGATGACGAATGCCCGCCGATCCCGATTCCCAAAAAGAGATAATATGCTCCCCAAGAAGATTTTACTTTCGGTGGCCGGAATCCTTGCCGGAGCACTGCTGCTTTCCGCCTGCTCGTCCGGTGACGACGGTGGGTCGCCCGCCGGCGGGGCGCCGGCGTCGGGGTCCGCCTCGCCGTCCGAAACCCCGGTCGCGGTGACGTTCGAGCCCGCGGGCGGCGCGGCGGTGAACCCGGCGACGCCGATCGTCGTCAAGGCGGCCAACGGGAAGCTCCTCGACGTCACGGTGACGAACGCGGCCAAGGGGAAGACGGTCGCCGGCAAGCTGGCGGGCGACGGGTCGAGCTGGACGTCCAGTGAGCCCCTCGGCTACGGCACGACGTACAAGATCGTCGCGCACGCCCAGGGCACCAACGGGAAGCCGGTCGAGCAGGACAACCAGATCACGACGCTGTCGCCGAAGAAGCAGGCGAACGCGAACCTGATCCCGGCGCCGTCCGCGGTGGCGAGCACGGGCGTCGGCGTCGGCCAGCCGATCGTGTTCAGCTTCGGCAAGGTCGCCGTCAAGGACAAGGCGGCGGTCGAGAAGGCGTTGACGGTGGAGTCGACCCCGAAGCAGGACGGCAGCTGGTACTGGATCGACGACTCGAACGTCCACTACCGGCCCAAGGAGTACTGGAAGGCCGGCACGACGCTGAAGGTGACGGCGAAGATCTACGGCGTCGATTTCGGCGGCGGGGTGTTCGGCGCGGAGGATCGTACGGAGACGTACAAGGTGCACGATTCCTGGATCGCGAAGGCGGACGGGAACAGCGAGCAGATGCAGATCTTCCACAACGGTCAGATGGTGAAGTCGATGCCGATTTCGATGGGCAAGGACGCCACGCCGACCCACCTGGGTGCGCACGTGATTTCGGACAAGCAGGCGAACTACACGATGGATTCCTGCACGTACGGCGTCTGCCCACCGGATCCGAAGGCGTACCGCTCGAACGAGAAGTTCTCGGAGCGCATTTCCAACGACGGCGAGTTCGTCCACGAGAACCCGAACAGCGTGGGCCAGCAGGGTAGTTCCAACGTGTCGCACGGGTGCATCAACCTGAACGACGCGAACGCCCAGTGGTTCTTCCAGAACATGGGCCTAGGCGACGTCGTGGAGGTCACCAATTCCGGCGGCCCCCAGCTCCCGGTCTGGGACCTGTACGGCGACTGGTCCAAGTCCTGGGCCGACTGGCAAGCCGGCTCCGCCATCAAGTAACGCACTCACCTCACTTCAGGGGGTCAGGAGCTCCGCGCCTGACCCCCTTTTTCGTGCCACCCGACCCTCCAGGCACGCCAGCCGACCTTCCAAGCACGCCACCCGACCCTCCAAGCACGCAAGCCGACCGCCCGGGTAAGCCACCCGACCATCCCCGGCACACGTGATGCCCCCTCAATCACGCGTGATGCCCCTCCAATCACGCGAGTGGAGTTGCCCCGGTGGGGCGGACACGGGGTTGTTAGGCAGCCGGGGCCTGACGATAGTTGGTTCGGGTTTCGGCTGGGGTGTTCTGGCCGATG
>NZ_JBFAZA010000007.1:0-95697 GCF_040681595.1 Amycolatopsis sp. NPDC051716
GCGCCCCAATGTGGCCTTCGGTGCGTTGAACGCACCGAAGGCCGCCTTGGGTGCGTTCAACGCAACCAAGGCCACATTGGGGCGCTCGGGGACCGGGCCACTGTCACTGAACTTCGGACGCGCGACACTAGGCGATCGTGCGGTACTTGCGGAAGCTCAGGCCCCCGGCCAGCACCAGGGTGACGGCCAGGGTGATCGCCACGACCACCCCCGGGTGCTGGGCGGGGAACCCGGTTTCGTCGACCGGCGTGCCCCACAGGCGGCGGACCGCGGTGGTCACCGAGCTGACCGGGTTCCACTCCGCGACCGGGCGCAGCCACGACGGCAGGCGGTCGGTCGACATGAAGGCGTTGGAGAGGAAGGAAAGGCCGAGCGTGGCCACCGCGCCGATGCCGTCGATCGCCTCGGGGTTGCGCAGCGACAGGCCGAGCAGGATGCCGACCCAGATCATCGCGTAGAGGAACACGACGAGCAGGGCGAGCCCGCCGATCAGCGGCAGGAACCCGGTGTGCACCCGGCCGCCGACGAGCAGGCCGGACGCCACGGTGATCGCCAGCGCGATCAGGCCCACCAGGAAGTCACCCAGGGAGTGCCCGATCAGCACCGCGGGCCGGACGATCGGCAGCGAGCGGAACCGGTCGGTCAGGCCGCCGTTCAGGTCGGTGGCGACGGCGATCGCGGTGGGCGCGATGCCGGCCAGGCCGACCTGCATCAGCGCGGCGGGGAACAGGAACTCCGGGTAGCTGCCGCTGCCCGGCACGATCACCGCGTCCTTGAACACGTACCCGATCGCCAGCATGGTGATCAGCGGGTTGAGGGTGACCGCCAGCAGGCGGCCCGGAACGTTGCGCAGGTGGGTGAGACGGCGCCCGGCGAGCGCCAGCACCTCCACCACGGCGTCGGAAAACCGCCGCGCCGGCGCCGGGGCAATCACAGTCATTCGTCCTCCTCGGAAGAGCCGTCCAGTGCGGCGGCGACGATCCGGCCGATGGCGGCCTGGGCTTGCGGGTGCATCATGAATTCGTGCCCGCAGCCGATGCGGTGCGTTTCGATCGCCCCGTCGACGTACGGTGCCCAGCGGCCGGGCCGCTCGGCGAGGTCGGCCTCGGTGAGCCCCTCGGCCGCCAGGAACAGCAGCAGGCGGCCGGAGAAGCGGGCGGGTTCGTACCGGAGAGCGAGCTCGCCGTTGTTGCTCATCACGTCGAGCACCCGGGTCATCCGGTCCTCGCCGATCCCGGCCAGCCGCGAGCCGCCGCGGCGCAGGACGTCGATGACGCCCGCCGGGGACAGGTCGGCGCCCTCGTCGGCGTCGTAGCCGAGGTGTTCCAGGAAGCTGACGAGCAGTTCCTGCCGGGTCGGCGGGGCCTGGCCCGCCGCCTCGACCGGGAAGCTGTCGAGCACGCACAGGGTCTCGACCCGCTCCCCCGCCTCCTGCAGCTGCACGGCGATCTCGTGCGCCAGCAGCCCGCCGAACGACCAGCCGAGCAGGTGGTACGGGCCGGCCGGCTGGATCGCGCGGATCCGGGCGGTGTACTCCTCGGCGACGTCTTCGACGCTGACCGGCAGCTCGCCGTCCCCGCCGACGTTCGGCGACTGCAGCCCGTACATCGGGCGGCCCGGGTCGAGGTGCTGGACGAGCCCGAGGTAGGGCAGGCTCAGCCCGAGCCCCGCGTGCACGCAGAACAGCGGCGCGCGGTCGCCGTCCGGCCGGATCGGCAGCACCGGCGCGAACGGGTCGAGCACGTCACCGCCGTCACCGCCGGTGCCGGCCAGCGCGGCCAGGCGTTCGACGGTCCCGTGCGTCAGGACGTCCGCCACGGTGAACCGCACCCCGGCGTTGCGGGCCAGCGCGACCAGCCGCACCGAGAGCAGGCTGTTGCCGCCCAAGGCGAAGAAGTCCGCGTCGGCGTCGACCTCGGGCAAGCCGAGCGTCTCGGCGAACGCGAGCCGCAGGACCTCCTCGGCCGGCGTGCTCCCGACCGCGCGGGCGGTCGTCGCCGGTGCGGGCAGCCGCGCGTGGTCGAGCTCGCCCGCCGCGGTGAGCGGGAGGGCGGCGAGCTCGACGATCGCCGACGGGACCGCGAAGTCCGGCAGTTCCCGTGCCAGGTGCTCGCGCAGGCCTTCGCCGCGGCCGACGACGTAGGCGACGAGCTGGTCGTCCCGGACCACGACCTCGGCGGCGGCGACGCCGGGGTGGCGCAGCAACGCGGCCTCGACCTCGACCGGCCGGACGGCGAACCCGCGCGCCCGGATCGGCTCGGCCACCAGTTCCAGGGTGCCGTCGAGCCGGCGGCGGACCAGGTCGCCGGTGCGGTACATCCGTTCCCCGGTTTCGAAGGGGTCGGCGACGAACCGCGTGGCGGTGCGGCCGGGTTCTCCCGCGTGGCCGCGGGCGAGGGCCGGGCCGGCGAGCCAGAGTTCGCCGTGTGCGCCCAGTGGGACGGGTCGGAGCGTTTCGTCGAGGACGTAGGCGCGGGCCGGGTGGGGCAAGGTGCCGGGTCCGGCTTGGCCGGTGAAGGTGCGGTAGTGCGTGTGCACCTCGGCACCGGCGCGGTCGAGCCGGTCGACGAGCGGCGTGGCCAGGGGCTCGCCCGCGACGATCAGCCGGACGCCGGCGAGGGCCGGTTCGTGGTGGGCCGCCAGCGCCCGGACCTGGTGGGGAGTGGCGAACAAGACCGCCGGCAATTCGCCTTCGAGGAGCTGGGCGAGTGCGGTGGCGTCGGCGGTTTCGGCCTCGGCGAGGTGGACAGAGCCGCCGGTCGCCAGCGCGGCCAGCGTGGCCGGGATGGCATCGGGGAGCTCGGGGACGATCACCCGGCTGCCGGCCGGGATGGACTCCTGCAGGGCGGCGATGGACTCCGCCAGCGCGCGGCGCGAGAGGACGGTGCCGTCCGGGAGGTGGGCGGCCGCGTGTCCAGGGGCAACCGGTGCGGCGGCGGAGGAAGCCGCCTCGCCGGAAGCCGCCGGGCCGCTCTGCGAGCGACCGGCCTCGGCCTGCGCCGCCGGGCTGCCATCCAAGCGAGCAACCTCGGCCGCCGCCGGGCCGCCGTCCGGGCGACCGGCCTCGGCCGCCGGAGCGGCCGGTGCGGCGGAGGCAGAACCGGCCCCGCCGGAAGCTTCCGGGCGACCGACGTCGATCACCGTGCCGAGCGTGTCGCCCGGCTCGGCCAGCCGGTAGGCCGCCCCTGCTTCGAGCGCGGCCAGCACCTGAACCACGCGTTCCGCCGCCGAGTCCGCGGCGATCGACACCGTCCACTCCGGACCCGCTCCGCGGGCCTTCAGCTTCCGGGCCTCCGCCGTCACGCGGCGGCGCAGCTGCGCGTGGCTCATCCGGCCGCCGTCCCAGATCAGTGCCGGGCCCCGGGTGTTGCGCAGCACCGGCAGCTCCGCCGGTTCCCCGGACCCGGCCACGGAACGCACGGCCGGCGTGTCCAGCTCGATCCGGCTCAACGGGAGCTCCGGATCCTCCGCCACCGCCGACAGCAACCGGTTCAAGCGGGTGGCGAGCAAGCCCGCCGTCTCCGGGGTGAACAGGTCCGCGCAGTACTCGATGCTGCCTTCCATGCCCGCCTCGCCCGGCCGCTCGCCGAGCTGGAACGTCAGGTCGAACTTGAACTTGGCCCCGGTCGCCGGGAGGATCTCCGGCCGCACCGAAAGGCCGCCGAGCGTGAACCGCGGGTCCGGGACCTCGTAGTACGACAGCATCACCTGGAACAACGGCTGGCGCGACAGCGACCGCGCGGGCCGGGCCATCTCGAGCAGGAGCTCGAACGGCAGGTCCTGGTGCGCGTACGCCTCGAGGTCGGTGTCCCGCACCCGGGCGATCAGCTCGGCGAACGTCGGGTTGCGGCCGGTGTCGGTGCGCAGGACCAGCGTGTTGACGAAGAACCCGACGAGGTCGTTCGTCACCTCGTCCGAGCGGCCCGCGACGAGGCTGCCCAGCGGGATGTCCGTGCCCGCGCCGTGCTTGGTGAGCAGCGCGGCCACCGCCGCCTGGACCACCATGAAGACGCTCGCGCCGGACCGGCGGGCCAGCGCCGTCAGTGCTTTGTGGACGGTCGGCGGCACCTCGAAGCCGACCGAGCCGCCGCGGAAGGCGGTGGCGGCCCGGCGCGGGAGGTCCGCGGGCAGCCGCAGCTCGTCGGGCAGGCCGTCGAGCGCG
Source organism: Amycolatopsis sp. NPDC051716 (assembly GCF_040681595.1). NCBI lineage: Bacteria > Bacillati > Actinomycetota > Actinomycetes > Pseudonocardiales > Pseudonocardiaceae > Amycolatopsis > Amycolatopsis sp. NPDC051716. The sequence continues at coordinate 4,163 of NZ_JBFAZA010000007.1, forward strand.
GTGCGCCAGTACTCCCACTGCCGGTCCGCCGCCTGCCGGTCGTCGAGCAGCTCGCGCTGCCAGACCGCGTAATCGGCGTACTGCGCGGCCAGGTCCGCCCAGCCGGGCTCGGCCCCGCGCACCCGGGCGTCGTACGCGGTGGCCAGGTCGCGCGCCAGGACGTCGACCGACCAGCCGTCACCGGCGATGTGGTGCAGGACGAGCAGCAGCACGTGCTCGCCGGTGTCCGCCACGCGGTACAGGGTGGCGCGCAGCGGGCGGTCGGTGGCGAGATCGAACGCGCCGCCCGCCTCGGCCGCCAGCGCCGCGGTGAGCCCGTCCTCGGTGACCGTCGCCGTGGCGAGCGGTGAGTCCGGCGCGGACGGCAGGACCTGCTGGTACGGGACGCCGTCGACGTCGGGGAAGACCGTGCGCAGGACCTCGTGCCGCTCGACGACGTCGCCGAGCGCGGCCGCCAGGGCCGCCGGGTCGAGGTCGCCGCCGAGCCGGACGGCCAGCGGGATGTTGTACCCGGCGCTTTCGAGCCGGTTGAGGAACCACATCCGCGTCTGCGCGTGCGACAGCGGGATCTTCTCCGGCCGGGCGAGCTTCCGGAACCCGGCGCCGGCCTGGCCCGCGGAGACGAGCCGGCCGGCGAGCCGGCTCACGGTCCGCGCCTCGAAGAGGTCCCGGATGGACAGTTCGGCGGCCAGCGCGGACCGGACCCGGCTCACGACCGAGTTGGCCAGCAGGGAATGCCCGCCGATGGCGAAGAAGTCGTCGTCGATCCCGACTTCGGCGACGCCGAGCACGTCGGCCCAGATCTCGCACAGCGTGGCTTCGACCGGGGTGCGCGGGCCGCGGGTGCCCGCGCCCGTGTGCTGTTCCGGCGCGGGCAGCGCCTTGCGGTCGATCTTGCCGTGCGCGGTCAGCGGGAAGCGGTCGAGGACGAGGTACGCGCCGGGGACCATGTACGCCGGCAGCTGCGCGGTCACGTGCTCACGCAGTTCCCCTTCGGTGACGGCACCGGAGACGTACGCGACGAGCCGCCGGTCGTTGCCCGTGCCGTGGACCGTGACCACCGCTTCCCCGACGCCCGCGTGCGCGGCGAGGCAGGCCTCGATCTCGCCGAGCTCGATGCGGTGGCCGCGGATCTTCACCTGGAAGTCGCGGCGCTCCACGAACTCCAGCTCGCCGTCGGGACGCATCCGGACGCGGTCGCCGGTCCGGTACATCCGCGTGCCCGGCTCGCCGAAGGGATCGGCGACGAACACCGCCGCCGTCCGGACCGGATCACCGACGTAACCGCGGCCGACCACCAGGCCGCCGACGAACAGCTCACCGACCGCGCCCGCGGGCACCGGGCGCAGCTCGTCACCCAGCACGTACAGCCGGGAATTGCGCACCGCGTGGCCGATCGGCACCACCTCGACGCCGGACCGGATCACCGCGTGCGTCACGTCGTCCGAGCACTCCGTCGGGCCGTAGGCGTTGACCAGCGGCACGTCCGGGAACCGGGCGAACCACCGCGCGCACAGGTCCGGCGGCAGCGCCTCCCCCGTCACCACGAGCCAGCGCAGCCCCGAGAGATCCGGTTGCCCGGCCAGGTCCCAGGAGTCCAGGGCCGCCCGCAGCAACGACGGCACGACCTCGAGCACCGAGACGCCCTCGGCCCGGATCAAACCGAACAACGCGTCCGGATCAGCCGCCACGACCCGCGACACCACGCGAACCCGGCCGCCGACCAGCAGCGGCGCCAGCATCTGCCACACCGAGACGTCGAACGTCACCGGAGCGTTCTGCACGAGCACGTCCGACGACTCCAGGCCCAGGTCCTCGATCTTGGCCAGCAGGTGGTTCACCATCCCGCGGCGGTGCACCATCGCCCCCTTCGGACGCCCCGTCGAACCCGACGTGAAGATCACGTACGCCAGGTCCAGACCGGCGTCGCCGGCAAAAGCAGGCGCCCACTCCTCGTCTTCGGCCTCGTCCAGGACCACGATCCCGGTGCCGCCGCCGGCGATCTCGGCCGCCAGGTCCTCGAAGCCCGCACCCACCACGACGGCGGTGGCGCCGGAATCCACCAGCAGCCCGGCCAGCCGGGTCACCGGCAACGTCGGGTCCAGGGGCAGGTAGGCCGCCCCGGACCACAACACGCCCAGCACGGCCGTCACGAACCCGACCCCCGGGTCGGCCAGGACGCCGACCACCCCACGGGACGGAAGCCGGCGGGACAGCGCACTCGCGCGCCCGGCCAGCGACGCGTACGAAACCCACGCGCCACCGTCGGCCACCGCGGGGGCCTCCGGCGTCGCCAGCGCGAATTCACGCACCCGCGCCACGACGTCGGCACCCACCGGCCCGGTGGCACCGGCGCCCCGCTCGAGTTCCGCCGCCGGCACCACGTCGATCGACCCGAGCGCCACCGAAGGATCGGCGATGGCGGTGTCGAGCAGGTGCCGGAACATGCCGGTGATCCGGCCGACGCGTTCGGCGTCGAACGCCTCGGGCGCGTAGTCGAAGCGGAAGGCCAGTTCGCCGCCCGGGTTCACGACCAGGCTCAGCGGGTAGTGGCGGGAGTCCTCGGTGACGGCGTCGAGCACGCGCACGTCGTCGCCCAGGACCACGTCGGTCTGTTCGCCGTCGGCGGGCACGTTCTCGAAGACGATGGCGGTGTCGAACAGTTCGCCGGTGCCGGCCAGGCCGGGCACGTCGTTCTGCACCTCGGCCAGCCCGACGTGCTGGTAGGCCGACATCCGGGCCTGCTGGTCGCGGAGGAAGACCAGGAGCTCGTCCAGCGTGCCCGCCGGGTCGAGGTCGGCCCGGACCGGCACCGTGTTGATGAACATGCCGACCATGGTCTCCACGCCCGGCAGCTCCGCCGGGCGCCCGGCGGTGACCGACCCGAACACGACGTCCCGGCGTCCGGTGAGCCGGCCGACCAGGATCGCCCAGCAGGCCTGCACGACGGTGTTGAGGGTGAGCTCGTGCCGCCGGGCCCACGCCACCAGCTCGGCGGTCTCGTCCCGGGACAGCACCACTTCGGCCGACTCCGGCACCGCCTTCAGGTGCCCGTCGAGCTCCGGCGCCACCTTCGTCGGCTCGGTGAGCCCGTCGAGGACCTCGCGCCACGCCTGCCGGGCTTCCCGCTCGTCCTGGCGGCCGAGCCAGGCGAGGTAGTTCCGGAACGGGGCCACTTCCGGCAGCGCGGCCGCGGGGCCTTCGGTGTACAGCGTGGCCAGTTCGCGGATGAGGATCGGCACCGACCAGCCGTCGGTGGCGATGTGGTGGGCGGTCCAGAGGAACCGGTAGCGGCCGGCCGCGACCTTGATCAGGGTGAACCGGACCAGCGGCGGGTGCGCGAGGTCGAACCGGCGCTCCCGGTCCTCGACCGCCAGCCGGCTCAGCCGCTCCCCGCGTTCGGGCTCGGGCAGCGTGGAGAGATCCAGCTCGGTCCAGGGCAGGCCGACCTCGGCGGCGATCAGCTGCACGGCGTCGCCGCCGCGGCGGTGCCGGAAGTAGGCGCGCAGGGTGGCGTACCGGCGCAGCAGCGCGGCACACGCGTCGCGCAGCGCGTCGACGTCGAGCGGGCCGGCGAGGTCCGCGGTGGCCTGCACGGTGTAGACGTCGACGCCGTCGGGGTCGAATTCGGAGTGGAACAGCAGGCCCTGCTGCAACGCCGACAGCGGCAAGACGTCCTCGATGCGGCCGCCTTCCGGCGCCAGCTCCCGCAGCTCGTCTTCGGTCAGCTCGACCAGCGGCCCTTCGGCCACCGCGATCGCCTCGACGTCGGCGCTCGGCTCGCGGAGGCCGACCTGCTCGGCGATCGCGGCCGGCGTGCGGCGCTCGAGGATGTCGCGCGGGGTGAGCTCGATGCCCGCCGTGCGGGCCCGGCCGGCCACCTGGATCGCGCTGATGCTGTCGCCGCCGAGGGCGAAGAAGTTGTCGTCGATGTACACCCGCGGCACGGACAGGACCTCGGCGAGGATGTCGCAGACGACGGTCTCGACGGTGTTGCGCGGGCGGCGCCCGACGACCTCGGCCCGGAAATCCGGTGCGGGCAGCGCTTCGCGGTCGACCTTGCCGTGTTCGGTCAGCGGCAGCTCGTCGAGCACGACCAGCGCCGAGGGCACCATGTAGTCCGGGAGCAGCTGCTGGGCGGTGCTGCGCACGGCACCGGCGTCGATCGGGCCTTCGCCGTCGATGCCGATGAGGTAGCCCGCGAGGCGCTTGCCGCCGTCGGCGTCGGTGAGCACCCGCACGACGGCGTCCAGGACGCCGGGCACGGCCCGCAGTACGCTTTCGATCTCGCCGAGCTCGATGCGGTGGCCGCGGATCTTGACCTGGAAGTCGCGCCGCTCCACGAACTCGAGCTGGCCGTCTTCCCGCAGCCGGACGCGGTCGCCGGTGCGGTACATCCGCGTGCCCGGGCCGCTGAACGGATCCGCGACGAACACCGCCGCCGTCCGCGCCGGGTCACCGACGTAACCGCGGCCCACGACGAGGCCGCCGACGAACAACTCACCGACCGCGCCCGCGGGCACCGGGCGCAGCTCGTCACCCAGCACGTACAGCCGGGAATTGCGCACCGCGTGGCCGATCGGCACCACCTCGACGCCGGACCGGATCACCGCGTGCGTCACGTCGTCCGAACACTCCGTCGGGCCATACGCGTTCACCAGCGGCACATCCGGGAACCGCGCGAACCAGCGCACGCACAGGTCGGGCGGCAGCGCCTCACCGGTCACCACGAGCGAGCGCAGCCCGGAAACATCGGCGGACCGCCCGGCCAGGTCCCAGGAGTCGAGCGCCGCGCGCAGCAGTGACGGCACGACCTCCAGCACCGAAACGCCCTCGGTCCGGATCAAGCCGAACAACGCGTCCGGATCCGCCGCGATCGCCCGGGACACCACCCGGACCCGGCCGCCGACCAGCAGCGGGGCCAGCATCTGCCACACCGAAACGTCGAACGTCACCGGAGCGTTCTGCACGACCACGTCCGCGGGCTCCAGGTCGAGATCCTCGATCTTGGCCAGCAGGTGGTTCACCATGCCCCGGCGGTGCACCATCGCGCCCTTCGGGCGCCCCGTCGAGCCGGACGTGAAGATCACGTAAGCCAGCTCCGCACCGGCGTCTTCGCCCGCGCCGAACACCGGCGCCAGCGCATCCGGGCCGTCTTCGGCACCGTCCAGGGCCACGATCCCGGCACCACTGCCGGCCGCGGCCACCACCTCCGCCGCCAGCTCCTCGTACCCGGGGCCGACGACCACGCGCGAGGCACCCGAATCCACCAGCAGCCCGGCCAGCCGGGCCACCGGCATCCCCGCGTCGAGCGGCACGAACGCCGAACCCGACCAGAGCACGCCCAGCACGGCCGAGACGAACCCGACACCGGGGTCGGCCAGCACGCCCACCAGCCCGCGGGCAGGAAGCCGGCGGGACAGCGCGCTCGCCCGGCCGGTCAGGGACCGGTACGAAACCCAGTCGCCGCCGTCGGCCACCGCGGCCGCCTCCGGCGAGGCCTGTGCGAGGGCGCGGATTCGCGACACCACGTCGGCGCCCACCGGCCCGGCCGCACCGACCCCGCTGGCCAGCAGCTCGCCGAGCTCGTCCGCCGACACGACGTCGACCCCGCCCAGCACCGCCGACGAGCCGGCTTCGGCGAGCCGGCCGACGAACCCGGCCAGCCGCTCCAGGTGCGCGGCGACGCCCTCGGCGTCGTAGAGGTCGGGGTTGCCGTTCAGGTGGATTTCGATGATGTCTTCGGTGACGTCGAGCACGGTCAGCGAAAGGTCGTTGGTGATGCCGGTCGACAGGTTCATCACGCGCGTGTGGCAGTCGCCGAGGCGCAGGCCGGGCTCGGGCGGGAGCACGTTGACGAACGGGCCGCCGAACGGGCGGCGCTCGTCGCTGCGCACGCCGATGTCCCGGCGGATCTGGTTGACGTGGTAGCGCTGGTGCTTGAGGGTCGCGGCGAGCTCGCTCGAGGCCTGGCCCAGCAGGGCGGCGATCGTCATCTGCGGCTCGACGACCATCCGCAGCGGCAGGTAGTTGGCGACCATGCCCGGGGTCGCCCGCGAGCGCACGCCCGCACGCGCCGCGACCGGGACGGTCAGCAGCAGGTCCTTGATGCCCGAAAGCCGTTGCGTGTAGGCCGCCATCGCGGCGATGAAGAACGTCGGCAGCGTCACCTTCGCGCTCGCGGCCGCCTCGCGCACGGCCTTCGCCGTCTCCGGGGGCAGCACCATGGTGCGCCGCAGGAAGCCGCGCGCCGGCGCCGGTTCCTTGCCGGACAGGCTGACCAGGTCGGGCGTGGTGTCGAAGTGGCGTCCCCAGAACGCCTTGTCCCGCAACCGGTGCGGGGAGTCCTGGTAGGCGAGGTCGGCGTCGAGCAGCAGCCGGAACGGCGGCAGGGCGGTGGGCCCGGGGTCCTCCCCGGCCAGCAGGGCGTTGTAGAGCTCGCCCAGCCGGCGGTGGCAGATCGCCGCGCTGAAGCCGTCGCCGATGAGGTGGTGGGTGGTGAGGTACCAGAAGTGCCGCTGCGCGCCGAGCTTGATCAGGGCGCCGCGGAAGAGCGGGAAGTCCTCCAGCGAGAAGGGGTGTCGCATGTCTTCGTGCATCCAGTCGAGCGCGGCGCTCTCCGGGTCGGCTTCCCCGGTCACGTCCGGGTACCGGATCGGCAGCTCGGTCAGCGGCTCGATGAGCTGCCGCGGTTCGCCCTCGACCTCGACGAACCGGGCCCGGAAGCACTCGGCTTCGTCGGCCAGCGCCCGCAAGGCGGCCTGGAACACCCCGACGTCCAGCGGGCCGGTGATGTCCAGGTAGTCCGCCATCGCGTAGGCGAGGCCGCCGCCGGACAGCTGTTCGTCGTACCAGACGTCGGTCTGTGCGGTGGACAGGGGCAGGAATGCGTCGACCGCGGTCATCAGGGCACCTCGAAGAGTGTTTTGGCGTAACGGGAATCGTGTTCGGCACCGTCGAGCAGCGCTTCGGGGCCGTAGTTGTCCTTGACCCACTGGTCCTGGTAGATCGTGTCCAGGTAGCGGTCGCCGAGGTCGGGCGAGATCACCACCGCCGTGGGCTCGGCGCCGCCCGCGTCGTTGTCCGCCAGCCAGCCGAGCGCGCCGGCCAGCACCATGCCGGAGCCGCCCCCGAGCAGGAAGCCGCGCTGCGCGAGCCGGCGGCACTCGCGGATCGCCGCCGCTTCGTCGACCCGCACCAGATCGTCCACGAGGGACATGTCGATGACCGGGAACCGCACGCTCGTGCGCAGGGCCGTGCTGCGCCGCGCGGCCCGCGGCCCGGGGCCGACGCACTCGACGGCGACGATCCGCACCTGCGGCCGGACCTGGCGCAGGTAGCGGGCGCACCCGGTGAGGGTGCCAGCCGAGCCGACGCCGACGAAGAGCACGTCCAGATCCGGCACGGTGCGCAGGATGTCCGGGCCGGTCGAGCGGAAGTGGGCCATCCAGTTGCCCGCGTTGACGTACTGGTCCAGCCAGGTGTAGCCGTCGTTCTCCGCGCACAGGCGGCGGACGAGCCGCAGGCCCGCGGCCGGGTCGGGGGCGACCAGCACCTCGGTGCCGAGGTTCTGCATCAGCTGCCGGGTGAGCAGCGTGCTGCGCGGGTCGGTGACGCAGACGAACCGGTACCCGCGGCTGGCCGCGACCAGGCTCAGCGCCACGCCGAGGTTGCCCGACGACGTTTCGACGATGGTCGAGCCGGGGCGCAGCACGCCCGCGCGCTCGGCCAGCGTCACCATTTCGAGGGCGGGCTTGAGCTTGCTCGAGCGCGCGAAGTTGAAGCCTTCGCACTTCATCAGGACCCGCCGGTCCACGATGTGGTGGAGGTCGACGTACAGGTCCGTGACGTCGAACTCCTCCGGCCTCGTGATCACCTGCACGACGAACCTCCGCTGGACGATTTCCCGGCGTGCGCGGGAAAGGGGTCGCCCCGGCCGACCTTGCCGGCGACCAGGCCCTGGAAAACGGTGAGCTTCTGGATGTTGCCGGCGCCCTCCATGAACTCGACGCCGCGCGCGTCCCGGACCAGCTTGTCCAGCGCCGGGTGCTCCCAGCGGGCTCGCGGCCCGAAGAAGCCGCACGCTTCGAGGGTGGCCTCCTCGGCCAGCCGGCACGCTTCGGCCTTGGCCGCCGAGGCGAGGTGGCCGCGGGAGCCGTCGGCGTCGACCTCGATCGCGGACAGCTGCACGAGGTGGCGCACACCCTCGATGCGGCGGTCGAGCCGGTCGAGCCGGTCGCGGCCGTCGTGGTCGAGCGGGCCGCGTTCGGCCAGCACGTAGTCGTGGGCGGCCGCGGCGATGCCGACCGCGATCGCGGCCACGCCCGGCCGCAGCCGGTTGAAGGTCTGCACGCACGCCCACATGCCCCGCCGGGCGGGCGAGCGGTCCCGGCCGAGCACGCGCTCGGCGGGCACGGCGACGTTGTCCAGGGTCAGCTCGCAGATCCGCGCGGCGCGCAGCCCCAGCGACTCGATCGGCTCGGCGTGGAACCCCGGGTCCGCCGTGTCCACCAGGACCGCGGTGACGCCCAGCGGGCCGGGCCCGGTGCGGGCGAACACGACCCCGAGCGCGGCCCGGGCGGCGTTGCCGACGTACTTCTTGCGGCCGTCGAGCCGGTGGGTGCCGTCGGCCGGTGCCGAAAGCGCCGTCTCCAGCGCGGTGGCGTCGGAGCCGCGATCCGGCTCGGTGAGCGCGAAGAACGTCCACGTGGGACGTTCGAGGAGCCGGCCGTAGAACCACTCCTTCTGCTCCCGGTCGGCCAGCACGTCGACGAGCACGCCGGACATCGACGCGCCGGGGCTGGCCAGCATCAGGCCGGCGTCGCCGCGGGCGAGTTCTTCGAGCACCACCGTCCGCTCGATCGCCGTCATGCCGTGGAAGCGGTGCGCGCCGAGGGACAGGCCCGCGCCCCCGAACTCCCCGGGGACGAGCATGGTGGCCAGGCAGCGGACGCCGGCCAGGTCCAGGTGCGCGCCGACGCCGTCGGGGTCGGTGTCGAGGCCGGCACCGGCGACGCGGAACTCCGCGCCCCACGTCCGGGCCGCGTCCCGCAGCGTCACGAGCCGGTCGTCCAGCACGGTCGCGCTCACGCCACCGCCTCCGGGGTGTAGGCCCCCGCGAGCAGCTCGGAGACGTCGGCGACCTCGCCCGCGCCGCCGCGGACGAACCCCGCCGCGCCGAGCAGGCGCAGCAGGACGCGGTCGGTGTCGGTGAGCCGCCGGTGCAGGTAGGCCAGTGCGTCCGGCGCCGGGTCCGCGTCGTGCGCGGTCAGGAACGCGCGGACTTCGAGCTGCCCGGTCAGCGCCTCGGCCACGGCGCCCTGGACCATCTGGCGGCGCAGCAGAGTGGTGTCGCCGCTGCGCCGCCCGCCGAGGTAGGCCAGGCCGGCGTCGAGCAGGGCGCCGGACAGGCCCAGCCGCAGCCACACCGCCCCGGTCGCCAGGACCGGGTCGACGTGGCCGGCGGGCCGGTGCGTCCGCACGAGGACGACCGGGCCGCCCGGCAGCTGCGCCGTCCGGACCACGAGCACGTCGCCGGCCACCGGCCCGGCCGGCAGGACCGCGACACCGCCGGCACCGAAGACCGGCGCCCCGGCCGGCAGCGCCGCGTGCAGCGCCGCCAGCGCCGGGGCCATCCCTTCCGCACGGGCGGTGTCGTGGCACCGCAGCCAGGTCGCCGTGAGCGGCGGCGAGATCGTGGTCATCGCTCAGGCGGCCATTTCTGCCGAGACGAAGCGGGCCAGCGATCCGACCGACTCGAAGTGGCTCATTTCCAGGTTCTCGGCGTCGAATTCGATGCCCAGCGCCTCTTCCAGCTGCATCAGCAGTTCCAGCACGCCGGTGGAGTCGAGACCGGCGTCCGCGAGCCGGGTCTCCGGGCCGAGGTCGGTGACCTCCGCCTCGAGCACGGACTCCAGTGCGGCGCAGATGCCCGCGACCACGCGGTCGTCCAGGACCTCCGTCGGTTCAGCCACGGTTTCCGTCACTTCGCTCACCATTCCCTTCATGAAGACAGCAGCAATTACCCCACGGGCCCGGAACCGGGCCTCGAGTTCTTTTTTTCTCCGGTTTCGCGTGTGTCGCGTGCTCAGCCCGCCACGACCCGGTCGAGCGGGGCGAGGCCGCGCGCCGCCCGCCGCCGCAGGCCCCGGGAGGTGCGCAGCGGGTCCCAGCCGGGCTCGCGTTCCGGGAGCAGTTCGGGATTCCCCAGCACCCCGGCGGCGCCGTCCGCGAGGACCGGCCGGCCGAGGATCGTCGACGCGCACAGCGCGCCCCCGGTCGCGACCCCGACGATTCCGCCACCGTGCAAGATGCTCTGACCCGTGAGGTAGAGACCGTCGACCCCCGAATCGATATCGGGCCGTTGCCCGACCCGGCCCCAGGTGTGCAGGCCGTACGCGCTGCCCCCGGTCGAAAGCGTGTAGCGCTCCTGGGTCAGCGGCGTCGACGTCTCGACGTGCACGAGGTGCTCGCGGAACGGCCCGATCGCGGCCTCGGCCAGGTCCAGCATCTGCTCGGTCAGCCGGTCCTTCGCGCCCAGGTAGCCGGGTTCGCGCCGGTAGCGGGCCCCGCGCGCCGGCCCCTCCGTGAGGCCCCAGTGCGCGTAGCCCGGCGGGCAGGCCGTCATGATCTGGAAGTTCATGTGCCCCGGCGGGCACGCCGAGCCGGGCACCGGGTCCTTCAGGGAAGCGAAGGACAGGAACGCGAACGGCAGCTCGTCGAGCCGGCCCGCCTCCACCTGGGCGTAGGCCGCGTCGACGTCTTCGTTGGGCCAGTACCAGATGTTCGCGCTGGGCAACGGCAGTTCCCGGTCGAGCGCGACGTAGCAGACGGCCAGCGGCAGGCGCATCGTCGCCGTCTCCGCGCGGGCGACCACGGGGTCGGGCAGGTTTTCCCGGCCGTCGCACAGTTCCAGCACGGTCCGGCGGTAGTCCGCATTGGACACGACCACCGGCGCGCGGTGGACCGTGCCGTCGGTCAGCCGGACGCCGGCCGCCTTGCCGCGCTCGACCAGGATCCGGTCGACGCGCGTGCGGGTGAGCAGCGTGCCGCCGTGCGACTCCAGCAGCTCGACGAAGGACGCGGCGATCACCTGCCCGCCACCCTCCGGGTAGTAGGCACCGCGCAGGTAGTCGTCGAGCATCATCGTGTGCGCGACGACGAGCGTGCCGGCCGGCGCGGACCCGTAGTTCCCGGACTGGGCGGCCAGGATCGTGCGCGCCCGGGCCGAAAGCCCGCAGTGGTCGAACAGCTGCGCCAGCGTCCGGCGGCTCCAGCGCACCATCACGGCCGGCACCTTCGCCGCCGGGCCCGCCGCGAAGGCGGACTCGCGGCAGGCCCGCGCGACGGCCGAGCACACCTCGATGTAGCGGGTGATGCCGTCGGCCTCCGCGGGCAGCGCGGCCCGCAGCCGGTCGGCGTAGCGGTCCCACCCGGTCGGCACGTCCACGGTGACGCTCGGCAGGACGATCCGGTCGAACCCGTCGGGGTCCATGGGGTGGAAGCGCACCCGGTCGCCGAGGCCGAGACCCGAGAGGACCCTCGGCAGCAGGCCGTCCGCCCCGCAGTCGCCGAGGTAGTGCACCCCCACGTCGAACTGGTAGGCGCGCCGCCGGCGGAACACGTGGCTGTTGCCGCCCGCGACGTCGTGCTGTTCGAGCACGAGCACGCGCATTCCGCTCGCCACCAGGTAGCCGGCGCACACGAGGCCGCCGATCCCGGAACCGACCACGATGGCGTCCCAGCGCTCGGCGGCCTTCTCTTCTGTGTCCACGCCCGCGACGTTATGCCGGGGCGGTGACCTCGGGCTGACCGCGCGCTGACAATCTGGGGGAGAGTTCGTCAGCGCCGTGCTGGGGGCTCCGGTCCGCCCGAGGTCACCTATTCAGGGGCGAGCGTCGAAGGTGACGGCCTCGTGCGCAACGTGAACCACGTCGGCGCACAGGTGGCCACCACCGTCAGCACGACGGCCAGCCCGAGTATCAGAAGATATATCCACAAAGGACCGGACGGGAAGAGGCTGTCCGAAACGGCCGCGCTGAAGGGCACCAGCATCGACGCCGCGACCAGCGTGCCGAGGAAGACACCGATGGCGGCCACGACGCCCGCTTCCACGGCCATCATGCGCATCACCTGCCCCCGCGTCGACCCGATGAGCCGCTGCAGCCCGAACTCCCGCCGCCGGTCCGCCGTGGCCATCACCAGCGTGTTCACCATGGAAATCGCGGCGTACACGAGCAGCAGCCCGACGATCAGGTAGTTGACCCAGGCGTTGGCCTGCACCTCGGCCAGGAAGGCCTTGGTCAGCGCCTCCCGGCCGGCCACCTGCACGCCGTCGACGTCCCCGACCCGGCCGCGCAGCGACGTGAGCAGATCGCCTTCCGCCGTCCCGGGTTGCGCCATGACGAGGATCCGGTCGGCCGCACCCGCGGCCGTGTGCGGCGCCAGTGTGTCGGCCGGCATCAGCGCCGACGCCGAGGCCGCCGTGGTCCGCAGCGTCGCGACGACGTCCAGGGTGACCTGGGAGCCGTCGCCCAGCCGCATGGCGACCTTGGCACCCACGCCGACCCCCAGCCGCTGCGCGAGATCGGCGGGCAGGGCGATGGTGTTGCCGCGCAGGGCGTCGAGCTGCCCGCTCGCGACGATGCTCCCCCACGCCTTCGCCACTCCGGCCGCGGTGACGCCGGTGAGGTCCACGCCGTCCTCGTCCTGCGTCGCGTCCGACGGCTTTTCGTTGTACCCCTTGCTCGTCACGAACGCCGTGGCCCCGGCCACCCCGGGCGCCTGCTGCACCTTGGCGACCAGATCCGGCGGCAGGTCTCCGGTCGCGGACGTCACGACGGCGTCGGCGAGCAGCGAGTCGGAGTACTGCTTCTCCGCGACCGCGACCTCCGTGGTCTGGAAATACAGCATGAAGATCGCCAGGCCGGTGGCGAGCATGATGGGCGTGACCGCCCCGGCCATCGGCATCCAGCGGGCACGCGCGTTCAGCGAGGCGAGGTAGCCGGGCAGGCCACCGAACGCGCGGATCGGCCGGCGCAGCACCCCGACCAGCAGCTTGGTGAGCCCCGGGGCGAACAGCGCGACGGCGGTCGCCACCAGCGTGACGGCCGGGCCGGCCGTGCTCGCCGCGAGCGGGCCGTCGACGACGGTGATCGTCAGGTAGGCCAGCGCCACCGCGCCGATCAGGCTCGACACCCCGAGCCACAGCCGCGTCGGGGTCAGCCAGCGCGTGGGGATCGCCGTTTCCCGCATGGCTTCGACGGGGCGTGTCCGGCCCGCGTACCGGGCGGCGACGAACGCGGCACCCCACGCCGAGCTCAGGCCCACGATCGCCGCGGCGACGACCGGGTAGAAGCCCTGCTCGAACTTGAGGACCGGCTGGATCACGCCGAACCCGGTCAGCCGGCCGAAGAGCCAGTTGCCGAGCAGCACGCCCGGGAAGATCGCCAGCGCGGTGCCCAGCGCCCCGATGATCATCGCTTCGCCGGTGATCATCCGGCTCAGCTGACGCGGGGTCGCGCCGATCGCCCGCAGCATGGCCACCTCACGGCGGCGCTGCTGCACCGAGAGCGTCAGGGTGCTCGCGACGACGAACATGGCGACCTGCGCCGCGAGGCCGCCGAACACGGCCGCGAGGATGATCAGCAGCTCGCCGTCACCGGCGGCCTTGGCGAACTCCGCGGTACCGCGGGCGTCGCCGGTCAGCGTCACCGCGCGCTGGTCCCGCACCGCGGTGGCGATCTGCGCGCTGACGGCGCTGACGTCGGCCCCGGGGGCGAGCTGGACGCCGAACGCGTCGACCCGCCCGGCCGCGGACTGCAGCCCGGCGGCCTCGGCGGGCGAGAAGAACACCGCGTCGGCGGCCATCCGGCGGCCGGCGTCGGCGATGCCGGTGACCTGGTAGGAGTGCACGCCCCCGCGGACGGCGATGTCGGCCTTGGCACCGGCGTGCGCCCCGATCCGGGCGGCGGTGGCGGAATCGAGCACGACTTCGCCCTCGCGGATCGGGGCCGCGCCCTCGGTCAGCCGGTAGGGCGCCAGTTCCGCGGAAACCCAGCTGTGGCCGGCCTGGGTGCCGGGCACCGACGGACCGCCCTGGTCGCCGAGCACCTCGGCGTGGAAGGAGACGTCGGGGACCACGTGCGCGACGCCGGGCACGCCGCTGATCGTGCCCGCGAGGCCTTCGCCGAGCCGGACGCGCTCGGACAGCGTCGCGGTCTCGTGTTCGGCGTCCTCACCGTGGCCGACCGTGGGCAGGTCGTAGGACTGGTTGCCGGCGACGACGATCGGCGCGGCGGCGAGGCGCTGCGGCGGGATCACGGTCCGGATGCCGGTTTCCATGAGCCCGCCGCAGGCGAGCATCACGGCGGTGCCGACGAACACCGAGACGAGGGTGGCGATGAAGCCACCGGTGCGGTAGCGCAGGGTGCGTACGACGAGGGTCAGCATCAGCGCGTCAGCTCGCTCATCCAGGGGCCTTCCTGCGGCCGCTGCTCGGTGCGGGCGACGAGGTTGGTCATCCGCCGCGCCACCTCTTCGGGGTTCGGCTGCCGCAGCTCGTCGACGACGCGGCCGTCGGCGAGGAACAGCACGCGGTCGGCGTAGGAGGCGGCCACCGGGTCGTGGGTGACCATCACGATGGTCTGCCGGGACACGCTCTTCGCCTCTCGCAGCAGGGAAAGCACCTCCTGGGCCGACCGCGTGTCCAGCGCGCCGGTCGGCTCGTCGGCGAAGATGACCTCGGGGTGGGTGACGAGGGCGCGGGCGATCGCCACCCGCTGCTGCTGTCCGCCGGAGAGTTCCGCGGGCCGGTGGTGCCGCCGCTGGCCGAGCCCGACCTGTTCGATGACGCGGCGCACGAGAGCCGGGTCGGCGCGCCGTCCCGCCAGCCGCAGCGGCAGGGTCACGTTCTGCTCGACGTCGAGCGCGGGCAGCAGGTTGAAGGCCTGGAAGACGAACCCGATCCGGTCGCGCCGCAACCGGGTCAGCTCGACCTCGCGCATCACGCTGAGGTCGGTGCCGCCCAGCACGACCGAGCCGGACGTCGGCTTGTCCAGGCCGGCCGCGCAGTGCAGCAGCGTGCTCTTGCCCGAACCCGACGGTCCCATCACCGCGGTGAACGTGCCGGCGGCGAAGCCCGCCGTCACGTTGTCGAGGGCCAGTACCTGCGCCCCGTTCTTGCCGTACGCCTTGCGTACGGACAGCAGCCGCACGACTTCGACCGTGTCGTCTTGGTGGTACATCTGCGGCTCCCCTGCGCGGCTTCGCTTCCGTTCGTTCTTTACCGCGACCACGTTACGAAGGTGCGGCCCGGTTTCCGAGGGTGCTAGGGAGCGGAAGTTTGCGGGGGTTAGCACTACCGCGGAGAACGGCCCGGCCTGCGCATAATGGGCGCCATGACTAGCGGAAGCCCGGTCGCCACGATGACGCGGTCGCTGCTGCGCGACGGCGGGCTCGCCACCTTGCGCGGCGGCGCGCTCGCCGTGGTCGCGGTGACCGAACTCGTGATGTTCGTCGTCGTGGTCACCGCCGGCTCGCTGATCGGCGTGGGCGTGGGACTGTTCATGCTGCCTCCGGCCGTGCTGCTGATGCGCGCCCTGACCGACCGGGTGCGCGCGGCGGCCGACGCGTGGTCCGGCGTGCGGATCGCCTCGCCGTACCTGCCCGAGCCGGCCGGGAGCTCGGCGCTGCGCCGCTGCCACCACCTGCTCGGCGACCGCGCGAACTGGCGCGACGCGCTGTGGCTGGTGGTGGACAGCTCCCTCGGCATCCTGCTGACGCTCACCCCGCTCCTCCTGATCGTGCACGGCCTCCGCGGGCTGGCGATGCCGTTCCTGGTCGGGACCGACGCGGCCGACTGGCTCGGCAGCTGGTACGTGGTGCTCCCGGTGGACGACCCGACGACGGCCTGGTTCGCCGCCATCCTCGGCCTGGCGCACTTCCCGCTCGCGCTGTGGAGCGCTCCGCACCTGCTGAAGCTGCACGCGCGGCTCGCGGCCACGCTGCTGGCGCCGACCGAGGTGACCCGGCTGACGAACCGCGTGCAGCACCTGGCGGAAAGCCGCGACGACGCCGTGGGGTCCCAGGCGACCGAGCTGCGCCGCATCGAGCGCGACCTGCACGACGGCGCGCAGACCCACCTCGTCGCGATGGGGATGACGCTCGACGCGGCGATGCGCGTGCTCGACTCCCATCCCGAAGCGGCCCGGTCCTTGATGGACGAGGCGAAGAACAGCTCGGCCAAGGCGTTGCAGCAGCTGCGGGACCTCGTCCGGGGCATCCAGCCGCCGGTGCTGGTCGACCGCGGTATCGCCGACGCGATCCGCACCCTGGCCATCGAAAACCCGCTGCGGATCGAGACGACGATCGACCTGCCCGGCCGGCCGTCACTGGCGGTCGAGACCGCCGCGTACTTCTCGGTGTCCGAACTGCTGAACAACGCGATGAAGCACTCCGGGGCGCAGAGCGGCGCGATCCACGTCCACTACGAGTTCGGCCGGCTGGTGATCAACGTCAGCGACAACGGCGGCGGCGGCGCGGACACCGAAGGCGGCACGGGACTGCGCGGCATCGAAAAGCGGCTCGCCCCGCTCGACGGCTTCATCACGATCCTCAGCCCGCTCGGCGGGCCGACCATGGTGACGATCGAAATCCCGTGCGCCTTGGCGCCCTGACGCCGTCAGTGCTTCAGGTAGGCCAGCACCGCCAGGACTCGCCGGTTGGCGTCCTCGGACTGCGGCAGGTTCAGCTTGGCGAGGATGTTGTTGATGTGCTTGGAAACGGCCTTCTCGGAGATGACCAGCTCGCCCGCGATGTTGCTGTTGGACCGCCCTTCGGCCATCAGCTTGAGGACTTCGCGCTCCCGGGCGGTCAGCCGCTCCAGGCGGTCGTCGCGGGTGTTGTGCGTCAGCAGCCGGGTCACGACGTCGGGGTCCATCACCGTGCCTCCGAGAGCGACCTGGCGGACGGCGTCCACGAACTGGTCGCCGTGGAACACGCGGTCCTTGAGCAGGTAGCCGACCGAGCCCTCGCCGTCCGCGAGGAGTTCGTCGGCGTACAGCCGTTCCACGTATTGCGAGAGGACGAGCACCGGGAAGCCCGAGATCCGGCGGCGCGCTTCGATCGCGGCGCGCAGGCCCTCGTCGGTGAACGACGGCGGCAGCCGGATGTCGACGATCGCGATGTCGGGCCGTTCGCGCAGCATCGCTTCCAGCAGGTCCGGCCCGTTGTCCACCGCCGCGCTGACCTCGAATTCGTGCGCTTCGAGCAGCCGCACCAGACCGTCCCTGAGCAGGAACTGGTCTTCACCGATGACCACGCGCACTTTGTCCGTCCCCCGCTTCGAGCCCGACCACGACGACCCTCATCATAGGGGCCGCGTCAGTCGGACCCGGCCACCACGCAGATCCCCAGCGCACCGCGGCGCGGGTCGTAGTCGGCCAGCAGCACCGGGCCGGCGGCCGGGGCGGCGGCGAGCGGCGCCCAGAGCCCGGTGCACGGGAACTCGGGCGGCGCGACGATCGCCCCCGGCCAAGCACCCGCCGCCCGGGCGAGCCCGCTGCCGATGACGACCGTTTCCGCCGGCTCGAACTCCGGCAGGGCGTCCGGCGCCACTTCGGGTTCGTAGCCGACGCGGACCGTCCGGCGCCCGCCCGTCTCGAACAGCAGGGCCGTGGCGGCGTCGCCGATCCGGCCGGGCACGTCGTACGGCGTGACGCCCTGGTCCATGATCAGGACGAGGACACGCCGGTACTCGTGGCGCCGAGCGTAGGAACCGGCGATGCGCAGCGCGGTGAACGGGGCCAGGCTTCCCTGCCCCGAAACGGAAAACACCAGCGGGTGCCCGGGGAGCACGGCGGTGAGGTTCACCGGCGCCGACAGCCGCGGGTCGAACTCCGGCGCCGCGTGCGCGACGATCGCGAGGTCGATCCGCTCGCCGGACAGCTGCCCGGCGAGCAGTTCGCGGGCCATCGCGAGGAAGGGGTTGCCGCGCGCCCGCGTCACCCGGCCGGGCCGGAAGCCGATGTCGTGCCCGCGGCTGAGGTCGGCGAAGTACCGGTGCAGCGCGGGAACGTCGATTTCGCGCTCGCCGGGTGCGAATTCACGCCGGGTCGCCAGCGCCAGGCGCAGCGGCAACGGCTGCAGGCCCGGCGATGGCGTGGCGGACAGGGTGGTCGTGGACGCGCGGTACATCGCCTAGCGCTCCGCGCCCACGGCGACCGGCGGCGCGAACTCGTGCAGGTGCTGGCGGCGCAGCAGGTCCGCGGGCTCGTCGCGCTCGCTGACGAGGTAGTGGCGTCCACCGTGGACGATGACTTCGGCCGGGTAGCCGTGGCTGAGGAAGAGCACCGGTGACGCCGTCGGGCCGTAGGCACCGGATCGCGTGACACCGATCAGGTCGCCCGGGCGGACCGGCGGCAGCGCGGCCTTCTTGGCGAGCACGTCGTTGGGCGTGCACAGCGGGCCGGTCACCTGCCAGGTTTCGGTGGCGGGTTCGTCGATGCGGTTGAGCAGCCGGATCGGGAAGTCGCGCTTGACGTAGGACCCGATGCCGACGGCGGCCATGTGGTGGTTCGTGCCACCGTCGGCGACGGCGAAGTTCTGCCCCAGCGAGGTCTTGGTGTAGCGGACGCGGACGACGTAGGTCCCGGAGGTGGCGGTCAGGTACCGGCCGAGCTCCATGACCAGCCGCGTCGCCGGGTGCCGCTGCGCGAACTCGTCGATGACCGGGTTGAGCATCGCGGCGAGCAGATCGCGGTCGAGGTCCTTCTCGCCGTCGAAGTACGCGACCCCGAGGCCGCCGCCGACGTCGACCATGTCCAGCGGGAACCCGAGCTGCCGCGAAACGCGTTCGGCGAGTTCGAAGATCCGCCGCGTGTTTTCGACGATCGGCTCCTCGTCCAGGATCCGGGTGCCCATGTAGACCTGCACGCCCATCAGCCGCAGGTTCGGGTGCCGGTCGGCGAGGTCGGTGGCGGCGAGCAGCTGTTCTTCGTCGATGCCGAACTGGCGCGGCTTGCCGCCCATGGTGAGGCCCGAGCCCTTGACCGCGAAGCTGGGGTTCACGCGCAGGGTGACCCGCGCTTCGATCCCGCGTTCGCGCGCGAGCCCGTCGAGGACCGCCAGCTCGCCGAACGATTCACAGACCACCGTGTAGACGTCTTCGTCCAGGCAGGCAGCCAGTTCCGAGGTGCTCTTGCCGGGGCCGAGAAAGATGATGTCCTCGCCGGCGACCCCGGCCCGGCGCGCGGTGATCAGTTCGGCCATCGACGACACTTCGGCCCGGGCACCGTGGGCGTGCAGCAGCGCGCACACCGAGATGTTCGGATTGGACTTCAGCGAATAGAAGATCTCCAGCCGCGGGTGCAGCTGCTCGCGAAGACCCAGCAGCCGGCCGCCCAGTTCGTCACCGTCGTAGACGAAGAGCGGGGTGCCGTAACGCTCCGCGAGTTCGGCGATGCCGACGCCCGAGATCTCGAATTCGACACTCATTGCAGTGCTCCTCATTTCCGGAAGACCATGGCGGAGAACGTCGACCCCAGGCCGACGGAAATCATCAGGTAGCGGGCGCCGGGCGCGATCAAACCGAGACCGTTGGCGGCGTGGTAATTGAGAAAGGGGTCGGCGCAGAAGCAGTGCCCGGTCGTCCCGACGTTCTGCAGGAAGATCTTCGAGCGCGGGATGCCCAGCGCCGCGCTCGCGCGGACCCAGGAGATCTTGTTGACGTTGTGCGGCAGCACCAGGTCGATGTCGTCGACGGTCAGCCCGGCGGCCGCGATGGCTTCGAGCGCGATGTCGGCGACCGTGCCGGGGTAGATCTGCCGGAACTCGGCGGCCTGGTCGTCGTCGAGGATGACTTCGCCACCCGGGCCGCCGAGCGTGGTGGTGGCGTAGCCGATCAGGGTGTCCTGGTCCTCGCCCGGCCCGACGAGCACCGCGGCGGTGGCCTCCCCCATGATCGCGGTATCGGGAATGACCTGCGCGGAGTGGGTGAACGCCTTTTCGCCGGTGAGGATCAGCGCGAGCGCATCGGGATCGCCGTCGGCGGCCAGCAGCGTGCCGCACAGGTCGACGGCGAGCAGCCCGGAGGCGCAGGCGTGGTCGGTGAGGGTGAACAGGGTGGCGTGGGTGAGCCCGAGCGCCTCCCGCACGTCGACCATCGGGTCGACGGGGTACGGGTTCGCGGCCGGCATCGTCTTGGCGCGCACGACGTACCGGACGCGCTCTTCCCGGCCCCGCAGGGAATCGAGCTTGCTGACCGCACCGAGGATCATGTCCGCTTCGGACTCGTCCGACCGGCAGACCTCGTCGAGGCCGTACATCCGCCGGAACCGGCGCAATTGCCCGGCCGAGAGGCCCAGCTCGTCCTGCAGCGATTCGATCGCCACGGTCGTGGGCACGTAAGTGGACACCGCCACCAGCGAAGTCATCGCACCGTCAACTCCCCTCGGGTCCGCCACCGGTTTCTCGGTCCGGCCCAGAATCGCGGCGTCCGCTGACGAGGCACTGACCGGCCGCTGACCCGCGGATCAGGCGTGGATTTTCCGGCGGGGTAACGGCAGTTCCGCCGGCGCTTCGGCTTCCGCCGTCGCATCACCCGGATCCCGCGCCGGCCTCACCGCCCGCTCAGGCAACAGCCCGGCCCCACCGCGGCGACCGGACCAGGCCGGCTCAGGCCGGTGGCTCCCCGAAAGCCTTCAACAGCAACCGATGCAACGTCTCCCGCTCACCCGGGCTCAACCGGGCCAGCAGCTCCCCGGTCACCGCGCTCGAAACCTCCTCGACCTTCCCCACCGTCGCGTGGCCGCGCTCGGTGAGGGTGAGGACGTGCCGGCGGCGGTCCTCGGTGTCGCGCTTCCGCGACACCCAGCCCGCCGCCTCCAGCCGGTCGAGCACCTTCACCAGGTCGCTGCGGTCCAGGCCGAGCCGGTCCGCGACGCGCTGCTGCGACAGCGGACCGGACTCGCCGATGCAGACCAGGACGTAGTAGTCGCGCAGGGCGACCCCGTGGCCGGCCAGTGCCGTGTCGATCCGGCCGACGCCGCTGCGGTGCAGCTGGCCCATCACGTAGGTGGGCCAGCGCAGCAACGCGCGGGGCCGTTCGGACGAGGAAGCGGACATGGCGGCGAGCATAGGGCGACCCGCCGGTCGGCATAATTGTAGGGTCACCCTACAGTATGGGTCATGAATGAACTTCCGATCGCGCTGGTCACCGGCGCGAGCCGCCCGGAGGGGCTCGGCTTCGCCGTCGCCCGCGAGCTCGCCGTCCGCGGCCACCACGTCGTCCTCGCCGGCCGGCACCCCGAGCGGACCCGCGCGCTGGCCCGGCAGCTCGCCGGCGAAGGACTCTCCGCCGGCGCGGTGCGCCTCGACGTCACCGCCGCGGCCGACGTCGCCGCGTGCGCGGAATTCCTGCGCGGCCTCGCCGGCCGGCTCGACGTCCTGGTGAACAACGCCGCCGCCATGCCCGACTTCACCGCGACGTCCCTGCTGGGCGCCGACCTCACCGAGGCCCGCACCGCCTACGACGTCGACGTCCTCGGCAGCTGGGCGCTCGTGCAGGCCTGCCTGCCGCTGCTGCGGGCCGCCCCCGCCGCCCGGATCGTCAACGTCTCCAGCGGTGCCGCCGCGCAGATCGCCGCCGGGACCGGCCTCCGCGAAGGCGTCCGGTCCCCCGGCTATTCCCTGGCCAAGTACGCCCTCAACGCCTTCACCGCGACCCTCGCGGCCGAACTGCGCGAAACCGGCATCCTGGTCAACGCCGTCGACCCCGGCTCGGTCGCCACCCACCCCGAACGCGGCGACGACGCCGCCGACCGCTCCCCCGCGGAAGCGGCCCTCGACGTCGTCCACGCGGCGACCCTGCCGGCCGGCGGGCCGACCGGCGCCCTGCTCAGTGCCGGCGACCCAGCGCTTCGCGCTTGACGAACCCGATCACGCCGGTCGCGACGAACAGCACCGCGCCCACGATGATCAGCCAGAACAGGCTCTTGACGACGATGCCGAGCACGACCAGGACGGCCCAGACCACGAGCAGGGCGACGAGGATTCCCATGGCGATTCCCTTCTGAACGGTCAGGAGGGAAATACCCCGTGGCCGGGGTGTCTACTCCCGAACACGCACTTCCGGGGACCGGCCGACGGGCCACGTCGTCCGCGGACGCCGGCCGCCCGAACCGAGCCGGCGCTCAATGGGTTTCCGTGGCGTAGCCGCCGTCGATGGCGAGGGTGGCGCCGGTGATGTTGCCCGCCACCCGGTCGCTGGCCAGGAACGCGACCAGGTTCGCCACTTCCGCGGGCCGGGTGAACCGGCCGGTGACGGCGTGCCCGGCCGCCTCCTCGGCGACCGAGTCCGGGTTCGCGCCGGTGGTGGCGGCGAGGGTTTCGGCCACCCCGCCGGCGCCGAGCCACAGGTCCGTCGCGACCGGGCCCGGGTTGATCGCGTTGGCGCGGATGCCGCGCGGCCCGAACTCCTTCGACACCGACTTCGTGAAGTTGACCAGCGCCGCTTTCGCCGCGCTGTAGTCGATGACGCCGGGGTCCGGCAGGATCGCGTTGACCGAGGCGACCGTGACGATGCTGCCCCGGCCCGCGGTCACCATCGTCGGCAGCACCGCCCGCGTCGCCCGGACCGCGCTCAGCAGGTTCAGCGTCACCGACCGCAGCCACTCGTCGTCGGTGACCAGCAGGAAGCCGTTCGGCCGCGGGGCGACGGCGCCGACGTTGTTGACCAGGACGTCGATGCGCCCGAACTCGGCCAGGGCCAGCTCGGCGAGCCGGCCCGGGCCGTCGGCGGTGCCGAGGTCGACGGCGAGCGCGTGCGCTTTCCCCGCCTGGACGAGGGCGTCCAGGTCCGGTCCCGGCACCCGCGCGCCGGCCACGACGTGGGCGCCTTCCGCGACGAGGGCTTCGGTGACGGCCAGGCCGATGCCACGGCTGGCTCCGGTGACGACGGCGACCGCGCCGGCCAATCCGAGGTCCACGGGCTCAGATCCCCTGCTCGCGCAGCCAGCCGAGCACGGCGTCGGCGACCTCGCGCCAGCCGCTGTCGATGGTGAGCGAGTGTCCCCGGCCCTCGAACTGCTTCAGCTCGGTGACCGCGGTGGAATCCCGGTACTGCTTGAAGGTCGAGCGGGTGACGACGTCGGGGACGGTGTGGTCCGCCGTCCCGGAGACCAGCAGGAGCGGGCCGCGGTCCGCGCGGCCGGTGTCGACCGCGGCCTGGGAGTGCAGCACGAAGTTCGCGGCCGCCGCCTGGAACAGCGGCCGGGCCGGGGACGGGATCGTCCAGCGCCGGTACAGCGCCGACGACTCCTCGTCGGTCAGCGCGTTGCCGAAGCCGAACCGGAACTCCTTCTCGGTCAGCGACACCGACCGGTGGAGGTTCGCCGGGTTGCCCAGGGCCGGCAGGCCGGCCCGCAGCTGGGCCAGCGGCAGCGGCAGGACGCCTTTGATCTGGGCGGGATCGATGGCGACACCGGCGAGGCCGATCCCCTGCCCCAGCAGCTTTTCGGTGATCAGGCCGCCGAAGGAGTGCCCGATGATCACCGGTGGCCGCTCGAGACCGGCGATGATCGACGCGAAGTGGCCGGTGGCGTCGTCGATACCGGTGTCCGCGACGGCGTCCGGGTTTTCCCGGGCCAGTTCGACGGTTTCGGGCTCGTGCGGCCAGCCGGGCGCGACGGGCGCGTACCCGGCCGCCCGGAAGTGGTCGATCCAAGGGGTCCACGAGGTGGCGTGCAGCCACAGCCCGTGGATGAACACGACGGGGGTGCCCGGCTCGGCCATCGGATCCTCCAGTTCGCCCGGGTGGTCCCCGAAGCCAACCCGACGGACGCCCGGGCGTCCAAGACCCGTCGTGCCCGGATCGATAGCCGTGGTGGCATCGTTGGCGCTCCCGACCCTCGGCGCGGAAGGCCCGCATGGACCTCGACCTCAGGCTGGTGCGGTACTTCGTCACCGTCGCCGACGAACTGCACTTCGGCCGGGCGGCGGCGAAGCTGTTCATCAGCCAGCCGACGCTGTCCAAGCAGATCCGCAAGCTCGAAACCGACGTCGGCGGCGCCCTGCTGGTCCGCGACAGCCGCCACGTGGCCCTGACCCCGCGCGGCGACCGGTTCCTGCACCTGGCCCGGCAGCTGCTCGCGACCGCGGACCAGATGCTGCGCGAACCCGCCCCGCACCACCTGCGGATCGCCCACATCTTCGAGCTGGACACGAGCCGGCTGGTGGCGGACGCGTTCCTCGCCGCCCACCCCGCCGTCCGGCTCGTCCAGAGCCAGATGGACAGCGCGCGCCAGCTCACGGCGCTGCTCGAGGACCACCTGGACGTGGCGATCATCCGCGTCACCGGGGCGATGAAGGCGGCCCACCCGACGGGCTGGCGGCACCGGCTGCTGCGGCTGGAGCCGTTCCGCCTGGTCGGCCGGCCCGGCGACCCCCGCCGCGCGGCGGTGTCGGTGCACGAGCGGCCGATCGAGGTCTTCGCGGACGCACCCGGCACGGCGCTGTACAACGTGCACGGCCGGTACTTGAGTTCGCTGGAGCAGCACACGGGGCTGGCCCTGCGCTGGCTGGGCAACCCGGGCACGTTCGGCACGTGCCACGCCGCGCTCACCCGCGCGCCGGACAGCGCTTACCTGCTGGAGTTCGACAGCTACGCCCGGCGCTACGAGGATCTCGGGATCCCGACGTCCCGGCCGCGGGAGCTGCAGCCGGTGTACCCGTGGTCGCTGGCCTGGCGGGAGGGCGAGCGGCCGGAGACCGTCCGGACGTTCCTGGAAGTGGCCGAGGAGCTCGCGGTGCGGCTGCACTGGCTGCAGCCCGAGCGGGCGGACGGGGTGCCGCTTTGGGCGCCGCCGGAGGACCTCGCCGTCGCCACCGGGTGAGGGACGGGACGAGCGCGTGCTGGGCACGGCACGCGCCACCGGTATCTCCTTCTTCCTCGGCGGGGTCGGCCGCATCGTCTCCAACGTCACGCTCGCGGGCGGGGCTGCTCGCCCGGAGCGCCGGCCCGCAGACGGTGTTCGCCGTGATGACGACGGCGGTGGCCGAAGCCGAACGCCGCGCCGAGCGAAGCTCGCCCTAGTCGTCGCCGGTGACGGCGGCCAGCCGCTCCTGCACCCGCGCGTGGCGGAACTGGTACACGCCCCCGGCCTGCCTGAGCACCCCGCGCCGGTGGGCGTCGTCGAGGAAGTGCATCAGCCGCCACGGCAAGCGGCCGGTCGCCGCCAGCCAGAGGTGGTGGACGAAGTAGTTGCCCCAGGCCCGGGTCACCAGGACCGTCATGCCGATCCCCACGCCGAAGCACACGCCGGCCACGACCGGGGTCACCGCGTTCGTCGCCGCCGGGAACACCTGGCCGCCCGCCAGCGCGGCCGCCACGCCGTAGCACGCCGCCGCCACGCCGCGGCCCATGAAGAACCCGAACGACGCGCCCGCCACCCCGGCCGCGACGGCCAGCGCCAAGTCGAAACGGCCGCCGAGCACCGGGAGGAACCGCGTCTGCGCCGTGAACGCGAACGCCATCCCGTCGAACAGCCCCAAGGACACCAGGAACGACACCGACAGCGCGATCGCGCCGGTCCGTTCGTTGCGCAGGATCGTCCCCGGGCTCGACACGCGGCTCGCGTCGACCGGTTTCGCCAGCCACACGTGCACCGCGAACACCAGGCCGAACACCAGCGCCAGGAAGACCACCAGGCCGGCCGCCAGCGACCAGCCCAGGCCGAGCAGGACACCCACCACGGCACCGATCGCGAAGCGGCCGGCGAACTTCCGGGCGGCGCCGGCGAACCGCAGCTCCGTGCGCAGCGGCTCCGGTGGCCGGCCGAAGCGGTGGGACAAGCCGGCGGCGCCACCGAACGACAACCCGTAGACCGCCGCCAGCACCGGTCCGTCGTCGACCCAGCCGGTGATCACGAAGAACACCGCGACCAGCACGCCGACCAGGACCGACCGGGTGCCGGCGGGCACCGCGCGGTACAGCTGCCACCAGGCCAGGTCGCGGCTGCGCGCGCGTTCGAGGTGCCGGGCCAGGAACCCGAGCCAGCGGGTGGCCTGCTCCGCGGTGTAGCGCCCGGAGGGGCTCGTCTTCGGGTTCCGCCCCGGTGACCGCGGCACCGCCGCGTAGGCGTTGGGGACGAAGGAGTCGAGCAGCTGCCCTTCGAGGGCCGCGGCGTCTTCGGTGGCGAGCAGTTCCGCGGGATCGGCCGGCGGCCGGCCGTAGCCGATCCGCGCGAGGTCGACCATCAACGGCGTCCGCAGCACCCGGGCCAGGGCGGCGTCCGGATCGCGGCGTAACCGGTCGGCGACGGGAAGCCAGCGGTCCTCGCCCTGCCGCGCGGACAGGTAGGTGATCGCCTCCTGCCGCACGACCGGTTCGAGCCGCACCACCGTGGCAGCGGCCAGCACCGTGCCGGACTCGCGCGTCGCCTGCTCGTACTCGGCGGACCGGCAGGTGAGCACCAGCGAGCGGCCCACGCCCATGGTCTGGTCCAGGGCGTCCAGCGCGGCGACGCGCAGGTCGGCCGGCATCTCGTCGAGGCCGTCGAGCACCGGGACGACGTGGCCGCCGAGGACGAGCCGGGTCGGGGCGCCGGGCCCGTACTCGCGGACGTTGAGCAGGGCCGGGTGGTTGTCGGCGAGCCGGGCCGCCAGCCACCGGTCGAGGTGCTCCCGCCGCGGGTCCCACGACGCCAGCGACAACAGGACCGGGACGGGGGCGTCCGGGGTGCGGGTGCGCAGCAGCTCCAGGGTCAGCATCAGGGCGAGCACCGACTTGCCCGAGCCGGGATCGCCCAGCACGACCAGCTGCCGCGCGGGCAACGCGGTGAACGTCGCCGCGATGTCGTCGAGGTCGCCGCGCGGCGCGGGTTTCCCGGGACGCGCGACCGCCGACCAGCGCAGCCGGATCGGCTGTGGCCGGTGCAGCGACCGCAGCTCGGCTTCCGCGCGCCACTGCCACGTGACGGCCTCGGCCAGCTCGGTGACCGCCCGGTCGAACTGGTGCTGCGCCGGGGGTTCCGGTTCGGGATCTTCGGCGCCGGGCGTGGCCTCGGCGAGGATCTGCTCGTGGAGCCGCCGCAGGTCGGGATTCGGGTCGACGCCGAGTTCGTCGGCCAGCCGCCGGCGCAGGCCGTGGAACAGCGTCGAGGCTTCGGCGTAGCGGCCTTCCTTCGCGAGGGCGCGCATCAGGAGCAGGTGGGACAGCTCGCGCGTCGGGTGCTCGCCGCAGAACTCCGTCAGCTCGCGGACGACTTCCCCCGTTTCGCCGAGCCGCAGCCGCCATTCGGCACAGAGTTCGACCGCGTCGGCGCGTTGTTCGTCGAGCAGCGCGGCCCGGCCGGCGAGCGTGGCCGTCCGCAGCCCGTCGAGCGCGGGACCACGCCACAGGGCGAGCGCGGTGCGGATTTCGCCGACGGCGTCGGCGAGCTTGGCCTGCCCGGCCAGTCCCCGGGCCACCGCGACGTGCCGGCGGAAGCGGAGGGAGTCGAGATCGTCGGCGTCGATCTGCAGGCGGTACCCGGGACCATCGGTGACGATCGCCCCGCCGAGCTCGCCGAGCCGGCCCCGCAACGCGGAAACGCAGTTGCGCACCTGCTTCACGGCCGTCGCCGGCGGCTCGTCGTCCCAGAGCGCGTCGATCATGCGCTCCACCGGCACGACAGCGCCGGCGTTGAGCAGCAGCACGGCGAGCGCGCGCTGCTGCCGCGGGCTCGCCAGCGCGACCCGGCTCCCGTACGCCGTCACTTCCAGCGTTCCGAGAATCCGGAACCTCATCGCAACCCCCTGGTCGTCAAGGCCGGCCCGGCTTCGGAACGCGCAGGTGGAGCGGCGGAATGCCGGCGCGAGGACGAAACGAGGACGGCGTCCGGAACCCTAGGGGCACGGTGAACGAGGGGGAATGCCGGGGCGACCCGGTGGCGGGCGCGTCGTTGGGGGTCGCGCCCTCCGCCGGGACCGCCCGGTGATGACAGCGGCGAGTTCTTAGCTTTCTTAAAACCTCGCCTGGCCGCCGCTCCGCCCGCCTCGGACAATCGGCAGCGTGCTGATCGTGATCGCCGACGACGAGGACCGTCTGCACCACCCCGACGCCCCGGGCGGCCGGGCTGCTCGAACGCAACGGCCTGAACCGGCCGGTGCTGGCGATCTCCTGCGGGGTCGACCGCGCGCACTACGCCGGGCCGTCCCACGAACTCCTGGAAGCCACCGTCGCGCTGCCCCCGGAGGTGCGGGTCGAGCTCGTCGGCGACGGCAGCGAACGCGCCCGGCTGGAGGCGCCGGCCGCCCGGCTGGGCATCGCGGAGCGGGTGACCTTCCACGGGTTCGTCCCGGACGAGGAGCTGGTGCGGGCCTACCGGCGGTACGCCGTGTTCTGCATGCCCGGCACCGCCGAGCTGCGGAGCCTGGCGACGATGGCCGCGGGCAAGCCGGTCGTGGCCGACGAGCCCGCCCGGAGGGCGATGGGCCAGACCAGCCTCGAACTGATCGCCGCGCACGACCTGGATTCCACAGTGGACACCTTCGAGGGGGTGTACCTCGACGTCGCGCGCCGTCCGGCGCCCGTCGCCCTCCCGCGGTGAGCCGCCACCGCGACCGAAACCGCAGCTCAGGAGCGCGGAGGCGGCCCCGGTGCCGTGGTGGGTGCGGACCCCAGCTCCGCACCCACCACGCCTCACCGCGCCGGGAACGCCGTGGGTGCCGGCCGGTAGCCGAGCCGGTCGATCGCCGCGGTGATGTCCAGCGTGCGTTCCACCGCGAACTGGCTGATGACGTACCGGTTCAGCCGCCCGCCCGGGAACAGGCGGGCGAGCGGAGACAGCACGCGGGCCGGCACGTAGACCGGCCGCACCCGCACGCCCGCCGAGGCCAGCAGGCCGCGCAGCGCCCAGTCGATCGGCACCGGGGCGCTGTCGGCGATGTTGAACACCCGCGGCCACCCCGGTTCGGCCGTCGCGGCGAGCACGCAGGCGCGGGCCAGGCCGCCCACCTCGGTCATGCTGACCAGCACCCGGCCGGTGCCGGGCACCAGCAGCCGGGTACCCCGCACGTTCTGCAGCAGCCTCGGCAGGAGGGTGGTGTCCCCGGCGCCGTACACGGCGTGGGGCCGCAGGACGACCGCGTCGCGGGCGATGGTCAGCACGAGCTGCTCGGCCGCGGCCTTGGCGGCCGCGTAGGCGTTGAGGTACCGGTCGACCGGAGCTTCGTGCTCCTTCGCCCGCACGGTCGGCCGGTACGGGTCGTAGACGCTGGCGCTGCTGACGTGGACGATGCGGCAGTCCGGGAACGACGCCAGCACGTGGTGGGTACCGAGCAGGTTGGTCCGCCACACCTCCCGGGCCACGCCGGTGTCGGTCGCCGACGCCGCGCAGTGCACCACCGCGTCGACCTCGGGCGGGTCGGCGAGCTTGGCCGCCCCGATGTCCCACGCCCGGTACGCGGCCCCGCCGACGTGCCGGGGGTCCGCCTCGGCACGCCTGCCGAAGGCGCGCACCTGCCAGCCCTCGGCCGCGGCGGCCCGGCAGACCGCGCCGCCGACGAACCCGGTCGCGCCGGTCACCGCGAGCCTCACGGCCGGCTCGCGGTCATCAGCTCGCGCAGGCGGCCCCGGTCGAGCTTGCGGGACCGGCCCGAGCGGGGCAGCTCCGGCAGGACGACGATGCGGTCGGGCACGGCTTCGGCGTCGATCAGCTCCGGCAGCTGCTTGCGGAGCCGCCGGACGAGGCGGGCCGGGTCGGCGTCGTCGCCGTCGGCCACGACCGCCAGCACCACGCTCTCGTCCCCGGTCACCGGGTCGGGTGTCCCGACCATCGCCGCTTCCCGGACCCCCGCCAGCAGCGCGATCGACGGCTCGTACAGCCCGGGGTAGATGTTGTACGAGCCCCGGATCAGCATGTCCTTCTTGCGGCCGGTCATGACGATCCGGCCGGCCTCGTCCAGCCGGGCCAGGTCGCCGGTGGCCAGCTCGGCCAGTGGCGGCGCGCCGAGGTAGCCGAGGCAGGCGTTGGGGGCCGACACGAGCAGTTCGCCGTCCTCGGCGATCCGGGTGGTCACCCCGGGCGACGGCGTGCCGAGCAGGTCGCCCGGGAGCCCCCGCTCGATGTGCGCCAGCTTGTCCTCCGCGCGGGCGACCGCGAGCGGGATCGCTTCGGTCATCGCGTAGATCGAGAGCACCTGCCCGGCGGGGACCGCGGCCATCGCCTGCCGCAGCACCGCGGGTGCCGCGGGCGCGGACCCCATCACGAGGTGGCGGACGTGCCCGGGCCACTCCGGGAGCACGCCGAACACCTCGGCCAGGTGCACCGGCACCCCGTAGGCGTGGGTCACCCGTCGTTCCGCGAGGTCCCGCGCGAAGCGCTCGGGCGGCGCGGACGGCTTCGGCAGGGAGAGCCGGGCGCCGCCCAGCAGCGCGGGCAGGCCGGCCATGATGCCGTCGGCGTGCATCACGTCCCCGGGCGCGAACGGCAGGTGCTCGCCCAGCATCGTCACCGCCGCGGTGAGCGACCGCAGCGAGTGCACGACCCCCTTCGGCTGCTCCGTGGTGCCCGAGGTGAACACGATCAGCGCGGGTGCGTCCGGATCCCGTTCCGGAGCCGCGCCCGGTTCCCGGCCGAGCAGGTCCTTCAGCGACCGGGCCGCGCGCGGCACCCCGGGCAGCCGGCGTCCGATGTGGACGTGCCGGATCCCGGGATCGCCGATCGGCTGCCGCAGGTCCGGCACCGGCCAGCCGCGGCGACGGCAGAACGTGCGGGCCGGGCCGACCACGCTGGTCGTGTAGAACAGCGACTCCGCGACCAGCCAGCGCGGGCGGCAGGCCCGCAGCCGCGCCGACACCAGCTCCGGGCCGACGGCCGTGTCCGCCGAGATGAGCACCGCGCCGGCGCGCAGCGCGCCCAGGAACAGGCCGATCGCCCTGGCCGAGTTCCGGACGGCGAACAGCACGCCGTCACCGGGTTCGAGTCCCTCGGCCCGCAGCCCGGCGCTGACCTCGAGCGCCAGGCGGCGCAGCTCGCCGAAGGTCGTCGTGCGACCGTCCGGATCGATGACGGCGACTTCGCCGGGCCGCTCCTCGGCGGCGCTCAGGAATCGGGTCACGAAATCGTTCATGCGCGGCTGACCTCCAGGCGCCGGTAGGCGGGGAAAAGCACGCCGGGAGCGGCCCGGCGGGCGGTGATCCGCAGCGCCGCGGGGCCGGCCAGGGTGCCGAGGATGGCGTGGATCTCGGCCATGGCCAGCGGGTAGCCGAGGCAGAAGTGCGGCCCCGCCCCGAACCACAGCCGCCGCAGCTCCGGCGGGTGCGCGCGGGCGAGGTCGAACCGGCCGTGCGCCCGGGCGCAGTTGAGCGTCGACAAGACGACCCGGTCCCCGGCGCGCACGGCGACCCCGCCGATCCGCCCGGACCGGACGGCGTTGCGCAGGATGATCGGTGCCGGGGTGATCAGGCGGGCCGTTTCGTGGATCGCGGCCTCCATCGGCCCGGTGTCACCCTCGCGGTACGCGGCGGCTACGGCGGCCAGCGCACCGTGGTCGTGGAGCACCGCGACCATCCGGGGCAGCAGGCTGGTGATCGTCTCGGTGCCCGCGATCAGGAACGCCGACGCGAGCCCCCGGGCCTCGTCTTCGGTGAGCCCGAAGCTGCGCATCCGCCCGACCGCGGTGGTTTCGTCGCCCTTTTCCCAGGCGAGCGAGGTGGCGGCACCGATGTCCGCGACGATCGCGCGGGCCCGGGCGATCTGCCGGTCGCTCAGGCTCAGCTTGCCCAGCTTGACCAGGCCGATGATCGCGGTGGCCTGGCCGGTCATCCGCAGGTACGCCGCCTCCCGCTCCGCCGTCGACCCGGTCACCGCGAACCCGACGAGCGCGCTGGTCACCGCCCCGGCGACGACCTTCGTCGTCCGCACGACATCCACCGGACGGCCGGCGCGCAGGGCCTCGGCCGTGCGGGCCAGCGGTTCCGTGCACGCCGCGTCGACCAGCTGGCGGACGTAGGCGGGTGTGAAGAACTCGGCGAGCTTGCGCCGCATCGCCCGGTGCTCCGGGCCGTCCATGTTGACCAGCATCGACGGGCCGAAGACCGGGGTCCACAGGTCCGCCTCGGTGCCGCCGCCGCTGCGGAAGGTCTCGGTGTCGGTCAGCACCTCCCGGGCCACCGACGCCTCGTTCACGACGACCCCGAGCCCGGGCACCCGCACCGCCGGGCCGAGCCGGCCGAGGACGCGGACGACGGGGTACGCGAGCGGGTGCGCCGCCAGCTGCAGCCGCAGCTCCTGCGCGGCCGCCCTCATCGGACGTCCACCGTTTCGCCGCGGTAGCCGTGGCTGGTGTACCAGGCGAAGGTGTTGCGGATGCCCCACGCCTTGGTCCGCCGCTGCGACCAGTAGACGACCATGTCCCGGCGCCGCCCGTAGGCCCGGGTGACGCACCGGACGCGGTTCACCAGCGTGCGGTCCTCGTGGTCCTCTTCGATGCACGAGCGCGGATAGCCGCCGCACCGCTCGTACAGGCTCGCCGTGATGGCCGTGTTCCCGCCCGCGCACAACAGGTACGGGCCGAGGTACTCCGGCCCCCGGTTGGCGCGGCGGAACCGCGCGGCGTACCCGCCGAACCCGACCAGGAACGCCAGCACGGCCCGCTCGGCCCTCGGCACGGCGAAGTCGTCGGTGCGCGCCTTGAACCGGCCCCCGACCAGCTCCAGCCCGGACGCGAAGCCCCGCATGACCGCCGCGGTCCACTGTGGAGCGACGAGGCAGTCCGCGTCGGTCCGGGCCAGGTGGGTGGCCCCGTTTTCGATGGCCTGGCGCATGCCGGTGTCACACGCGGCCCCGGTGCCCTTCTGCGGTTCGCTGATCACCCGCACGTCCATCTCGGGGTGGGCGGCGGCGAATTCGCGGACGACGTCGGCGGTCGCGTCCGTGCTCGCGTTGTCCACCACCAGCACGGTGAAGTCGCGGTGGCGCTGGGCGGCGAGCGACCGCAGTGGCCCCTCGATCCACTTTTCCTCGTTGTACGCGGGAATGATCACCCAGAGGCGTGTCATGACGTCAGCTCCGCGAACACCGTGCCGACGCTGACGCCGCCGGCCAGTCCGATGAACGCGACCTTGTCGCCCGGGCCGCACCGGCCGGACTCCAGCGCCAGGCTCAGCTGCAGCGGCAGGCTGCACGAAGCGACGTTGCCGTGCTCGGTGATCGTGACGACGAGCTTGTCCTCCGGCACGCCGCTGCATTCGAGGAACACCCGCAGGTGCGGCAGACCGACCTGGTGCACGCAGAAGAGCGCGAAGTCGTCCCGGCTCAGGCCGGTGCGGGCCAGTGCCGCGTCCAGCTGCGGCCGGATGCCGCGCACGACGGACTCCATCAAGGTGCGGCCGTCGCCCCTCATGTAGCCGTCGGTGACCGGGTCGCGGGAGTTCGCGCCGCCGTGGCCCGGAATCGAGGCGACGTCCCAGCAGGACGAATCGGCCGAGAAGTCCCGGTGGAAGATGCCCGGTGCGGCCGAGGCTTCCAGCAGCATCGCGGCACCGGCGTCGGACAGGGTGTAGCCGGCGAGGGAGTCCACGAACTGTTCGCGGTCCGCGACCGACCACCGGACCACCCGGGAGCCGGTCTCGCCGGTGCACACCAGGATGCGGCGGTACTGCCCGGAACGGATGAGCGCCTCCGCGACCTGCATCCCGTTGAGGAAGCTGTTGCAGGCGTTCTTGACGTCGAACACCGGGCAGGACGCGCCGAGCTTCGCGGCCACGACGTGCGCCGTGGCCGGCTCGATGAGGTCCTGGGAAGCGGACGCGAACACGAGCAGGTCCACCTCGTGCGCGCCCAGTCCCGCATCGGACAGCAGTTTCGCGGCTGCCGCCACGGCGAGGTCCGAAGCCAGTTCGCCCGGCGCGGCCCGGTGCCGGGTCCGGATCCCGCTGAGCTTGCGGATCGCCCCGGGCCGGGGCGTGAAGCCGGGGCTCTCCCGCTCGATGCGGGCCTCGATCTCGCGGTCGGCGACCAGCGCCGGGGGCAGGTAGGCGGCCACACCGCCGATCGCCACGTGCATGACACCGTCCTTTCTAGACACCGGCGAACGCCAGCGTCACGTTGTGCCCGCCGAAACCGAACGAGTTGCTGATCGCCGCGGTGAGCGTGACGCGGCGGGGCTCGCCGGCCACGACGTCGAGACCGATCCGGTCGTCGAGCGTGTCGAGGTTGGCCGTGGGCGGGACCAGGCCGTCCCGGACCGACAGCACGGTCGCGATGGCTTCGACCGCACCGGAGCCGCCGAGCAGGTGCCCCAGCGCCCCCTTCGGCGCGGTGACCACCGGGC
This sequence comes from Amycolatopsis sp. NPDC051716, assembly GCF_040681595.1. Lineage (NCBI taxonomy): Bacteria > Bacillati > Actinomycetota > Actinomycetes > Pseudonocardiales > Pseudonocardiaceae > Amycolatopsis > Amycolatopsis sp. NPDC051716. Next base: position 38,477 of record NZ_JBFAZA010000007.1, read on the forward strand.
CGTCGCCGAGGACGCGCCGGATCGTGACGCTCTCGGTCAGGTCGCCCAGCTGCGTCGAGGTCGCGTGCGCGTTCACGTGGCCGATGTCGCCGGCCGCGAGTCCCGCGCGGCGCAGCGCGGTGGTGATGGCGGCGCACTGCCCGGCGCCGTCCGGGTCCGGCGCGGTGATGTGGTGGGCGTCGTTGCTCATGCCCACGCCGGCGATCCTGCCGTACGCCTTCGCGCCGCGCGCCGCGGCGAAGTCCGCGCGCTCCAGCACGAGGATGCCCGCGCCTTCCCCCAGCACGAAGCCGTCCCGGCCCGCGTCGAACGGCCGGGACGCCGTCCCGGGACTTTCGTTGCGGGTACTCATCGACCGCGCCCGCGTGAACCCCGCCATGATGGCGGGCGTGATGCAGGCGTCCGTGCCGCCCGCGACCACGACGTCGGCCTCCCCCGCCACGATCATCCGCCACGCCCAGGCGATCGCCTCGGCCCCGGACGCGCAGGCCGACATCGGGGCGTGCACCCCGGCCCGCGCCCGCAGCGCGAGGCCGACCAGCGCGGCCGGCCCGTTGGGCATGACCATCGGGATCAGCTGCGGCGACACCGCCCGCAGTCCCCGCTCCCGCAGGGCGTCGTGCTGGGTGACCAGCGTCGTCGCGCCGCCGATCCCGGTGCCGATCACCACGCCGCACCGCACGGGATCCACGGTGTCCTCGGCCAGGTCCGCGTCCCGGCACGCCTGCCGGGCCGCGACCACGGCCAGCTGTTCGGCCCGGTCCATGCGCTTGAGCTCGACGTAGTCCAGTACCTCGGCGGGCTCGACGGCGAGCCGCGCGGCGATGCGCACCGGGAACCGGTACTCCCGCGTCCACTCGGTGTCCAAGGTGGACACCCCGGCCCGGCCGTCGAGCAGTCCCCGCCAGGTGGCGGGCACGTCGCCGCCCAGCGGCGTGGTCGCGCCGACGCCGGTGACCACGACCTCGATGTCGTTGTGCGGCGGGCTGTTCACGCCGCGGCGCGCAGGTAGTCGGCGACGTCGCCGAAGGTCTGCAGCAGGTGCAGGCCCTCCTCGGGGATCGTCAGGCCGTAGCTGAGCTCGATCTCGTCGGTCAGCTCGACCATGGCCAGCGAGTCGATGTCCAGTTCGTCGCGCAGCGACAGGCCGGTCAGCGGGCGTTCGGCGGCCATCGCCACCGGGTCGGTGCCGGACACCTTCGTGATCAGCTGGGCCAGGGTGCGCTCGACGTCGTCCGAAGGGCTCACGAGTTACCTCACGGGTGGGTTCGGGGCGGGATACCGGGCCGGGTGGCCACGACGAGGAGGCTGGCAACGGCCGCTGACCGACGGCTGACGGGTGGCCCGGATTCCGGCCCGGCTGTGCGCCGTGCACAACCGGTTCGCGGCACCGGCCCACCCCGCCGGGCTATGGTCGGCGGATGCCGGGGCATCCGCACGCGTCCAGGAGGGTCATCCGCGAGGTGGCCGCCGTCGTCCTCACCGAGCTGCCGTCGTTCGCCGACCGGCTGACCGAGCGGGGTGCGGTCGAGGAGAAGACGTTCTACGCGCGCGGGGACTGGGTGGCGCCCGCGGACATGCGGCAGTCGTTCATGGACAACGCCCGCAGCGCGCTGGTCCTGATGACCGACGGGTTCGAAACGCGGGCCGACTGGATCGCGGCCCCGCTGGCCACCGGCCGCCGCCGCGCCGAACAGGGCGTGCCCCTGGAGGCGGTGCTGCACCTGTTCCGGCTGGGCACCGAGCTGCTGTGGGAGATGCTGCTGACCGCGGCCCGCCGCCGGTCACCGGACGAGCTGGCCGAATTCGTCGACAGCGTGATGGTGCTGTGGCAGGCGACCGACCGCGTCTCGACGGCGATGGTCGAGGGGTACCGGTCGCGCGAGATCCAGCTGCAGACCCGGGCGAACCGGCGCCGGGAACGGCTGGTCCGGGTGCTCGTCGAGGGCCGGGGCGTCGACCCGGCCGTGGCCGCGGACGCCGAGGCCGACCTCGGCCTGCCCGGGCACGGCCGGTACGTCGTGGTCCTGGTGGTCTGCGATCTGGCGGCCGAGGAAATGGTGCCGGTGCCCGAGCTGGCGGCGGCGGGGGTGCGCGTGGTCGTGGCACCGTACCGGGACCGGGTGGTGTGGCTGGTGGAGCTGGGCGGGAACACCGCCGACCGGCTGGCCGGCCTCTTGGCCCCTCATCTGCACCATCGCGCGGGCTTGTCCGGCGAGGTCGACGGCCTTGCCGAGATCGGCATCGCCTACCAGCTGGCGGAAATCGCGCTGCACACGCAGTCCCCGGCCGTGCCGGGGCTGGCCGTGCTCGACGACCGGCTGCCCGAGGCGCTGGTCGTCGCCAGTCCGCGGCTGGCCCAGCGGCTGGCGGCCCGGGCCCTGGGCCGCGTCCTGGACCTCGAGGACGAGGAGCGCCAGGTCCTCCTGAACACCCTGCGGGCCTGGTTCCGCGCGGACCGCTCCCCCACCCGCGCGGGCGAACTGCTGTACTGCCACCGCAACACGGTGCTCAACCGGCTGCGCAAACTCGAGCAGCTCACCGGGGCGTCCCTGGAAGACGACCGCCACCAGCTGTGCTGCCGCCTGGCCCTGCTGGCCCACGACCACCTGCGCCGCGAATGACCCGGCCGCGGAGCTCGGACTCCGCGGCCGGGTCACCCCCACGCCGGTTCAGGAAGCGCTGCAGCTGACGCTGGGCCAGGTCCGGTTTCCGTTGGTCATGATGGTGACACCCCAGTTGTTGCCGCTGCCGTTGGGTGTCGCGATGAGCACCTGGCTGCTGGGCCAGGTGGCGTTGATGTTCCAGGTGGTGCTGATCCGCTCGGGGCTCGGCACGTTCATCGTGACCGTCCACGACGAGGAGCCGCTGACCGAGACGTTGAGGTTGTACCGGTCACCCCACGACTGCCCCGCCGAAAGCGTTGCGGTGCAGCTGCCCCCGCCCGGTGTCGTGGGCGTGGTCGTCGGGGTCGTGGTGTCCGTCGGGGTGGTCGTGGGTGTCGTCGGTGTCGTGGTCGGGCCGGGGCCGGCCGAGTTGAGGACGTTCAGCACCGAGTTGTAGGCGGCCTTCTTGTTGCCGTTGCCGTCGAACAGCAGCGGGCTTTCGTTGGACCGCCAGGAATCGCTGTCCCGCACGCCCCACACGGTGATGCCGACGCAGCGCGCGACGTTCACGCACGCCTGGGTCAGCGCCGAGTACTGCGAGGTGTTCGAGTTCGTGACGTCGACCTCGGTGAGCGCCACGTCGACGCCGAGCGCCGCGAAGCTGGAGATCGTCTGCTGGAAGTTGCCCGGCACCGAGCTGCCGCCGGTGAAGTGGGCCTGCAGGCCCACGCAGTCGATCGGCACACCGCGGGACTTGAAGTCCTGGACCATGCGGTAGACGCCCTGGGTCTTGCCGTAACTCCAGTTGTCGATGTTGTAGTCGTTGTAGCAGAGCTTGACCGACGGGTCGGCCGCACGGGCGGTCTTGAACGCGACCTCGATCCAGTCGTTGCCGGTGCCCTGCAGGTTCGACTGACGGCGGCTGCCGTCTTCGTTGAAGGCCTCGTTGACGACGTCCCAGTACGCGAGCTTGCCCTGGTAGTGGCCCATCACCTTCTGGATGTGGTTGATCATCGCGCTGCGCAGCGCGCTGCCGCCCATGTTCTGCATCCAGCCGGGTTGCTGCCCGTGCCAGGCGAGGGTGTGCCCGCGGACCCGCGAGCCGTGGCTGACCGCCCAGTTGTAGACCTGGTCGCCCGCCGAGAAGTTGAACTGGTTCTGGTTGGGTTCGGTCGCGTCCGGCTTCATTTCGTTTTCGGGCGTCACCATGTTGAATTCGCGCGCCGCGATGGTGGTGTAGGCCGAGTTGCTGAGCCGGCCGGCGGCGATCGCGGTGCCGAAGTACCGGCCCGACTGCGCGGCCGCGGCGCCCAGGGTGCTGGCCGCGGCGTCCGCGCCGGGCGCCGTCACCAGCACGGTCGCGGTCGCGGCCACGGTCGCCACGCCCGCCAGCACTCGAGTGGTCGTCGACCGCCACCAGCGCCTGCGGCGCAGGTCCGACGAGCTTTCCGCCATTCGTGGTCTCCTTCGGTGAAGTTCCCCTTGACCAGCAGCAGAGCACGCCGCCGGAGCACCACGCAAAAAGTTTCGGCCGACTTTCGAAATCGGTGAACGCGGCCTGGCGGTATCCGTGAAAGTTACCTGGCACCCGGAACCGGATCTTGCCGCTGGGTACCGCGCGGGACCCGGCGCGGGCAACGCGCAGGGAGCCGCGCTCAACCGTCTCCGCCGCCGGACGTCCCTAGGAAGTGATCACGGAAGCGACCCGGGAAGACAGGCCGCCCGCCGCGGGCGGGCGTCCTCCCGGCCGGTGGCGGCGGTGGCTGCTCGCGTTCGCCGTGGCCGGGTTGCTCGCCGGGATGGCGGCCGCGATGATCACGACGGCCGTGGCGCAGACGCCGACGATCGACGAGCCGGTGTACGTCGGCGCGGCGACCTTCTCCCTGGAACACCACAGCCTGCGGTTCAACCCCGAGCACCCGCCGCTGGGCAAGCTGATCATCGCCACCGGCCTGGCCTTCGCGGACGTGCACGTCGACGCCGGTTTCGCCGGCGATCAAACCGAACTCGGCCGGTTCGTGCTCTACGAGTCGGGTCACGACCCGGGCCGGCTGATGCTGCTGGCGCGGTTGCCGGTGATCGTGCTGACGCTGCTGTTCGGGCTGGTCGTCTTCGCCTTCGCCCGCGATCTGGCGGGCCCGGCCGGCGGCGTGGTGGCGCTGGCGCTGTACGCGCTTTCCCCCGACCTCGTCGCGCACGGGTCGTTGGCGACCCTCGACGTGCCGGTGGCCGGTTTCCTGGTGACGTCGGCCTGGCTGCTGTGGCGGGCCCGGCGGCGTCCCGTCCGTTACCTGCCCCTCGCGGGACTGGCCCTGGGCGCGGCCGTGGCCACGAAGATGAGCGCCCTGGCCGCGGTTCCGGTGGTGCTGCTCCTGGTCGTGCTCTCGGTCTGGCAGGACCGCTCCGCGTCCGGTCCACAACGGACACTCCGGCGCCTCGGGGCCGGTGCCGCGGCGGCCCTCGGCGTCGCGCTGATCGCGGTCGCCGTGGTGTGGGTTTCCTACCTGGTGGTCGATCCGCGGCTGCGCTGGGTGCCACCACCGGGCCTGCCGCCGCTCGAGGGGCTGCGCTCGCTCGCGGGTCTGCTGCCGCTGCCCGCGCCGTACCTCGACGGGCTGCGTGTCCAGTTCGGCTTCGAAGACCAGGTGTGGACGACGTTCCTGTTCGGCAGCCGCCACGTCGGCGCGCTGTGGTACTACCTCCCGGCCGCGTTGCTGGTGAAAACCCCGCTGGGCACGCTGGCCCTCTGGGCGGCCGGCGTCGGCACGATGGTGGCGGTCCCGAAGCTGCGCCCGGCGGCGCCGTACGTCCTCGTCCCCGCGGCGGTGCTGCTGGCCGCGGCCATGACGGGCAGCCGCGACCTCGGCGTCCGGTACGCGCTCTTCGTGCCGATGTTCCTGGCCGTCGCGGCGGCGGGAGTGGTCGCCCTCCGCCGGCGGTGGGCGCGCGTCGCCGTGGCGGGCCTGGTCGCCTTCACGGCGGTCAGCTCGCTGCGCACGTTCCCCTACTACCTGCCGTACGCCAACGAGGCGTTCGGCGGCCCGGCGGAAACCCACCGCCAGCTGCACGACTCGAACGTCGACTGGGGCCAGGACCTGGGCCGGCTGGCCGATCGGCTCGAACAGCGCTATCCGGGTCAGCGGGTGTGGCTGGTCTACAAGGGCAGCGGGGTGCCGTCGTACTACGGCATCGACGCCGCGGACCCGCTCGCCGTGCCCCCGGACGCCGTGCACGGGCTGCTCGTCGTGTCGGATTCCGCCACGGCCAAGGCGGACGACCGCCTGGGGCTGCTGCTCCGCACGAGCACGCCGATCGACGAGGTCGGCCACTCCATCACGATCCTCCGCCGGCCGTGACCCGGGCACCGACGACGCGCCGGGCCGGATCGCCGTACGGGCAGGCGCGCCGGCCGACGGGAAACCGGGTGGTCCGGCAGAATGGCCGGGTGCCCCGCCGCGAGCTCCGCCCGCACCAGGTCTGGCTGATCGGCGTGCCGCTCAACCTCCTGCTGGCCCTCCCGGCCGCCTACCCGGTCGCCTTCGCGATGCTGGCGGCGCAAGTCGTCGCCGGCGAGCTCGGGTGGGCCACGCTCGACCCCACGGTGGTCGACGACGGCGCGGGGCTGGTGATCGGGTTCGGGGTGGTCTCGGTGTTGTTCGGCGGGCTGCTCGTGTTCGGCCTGAACGCCTTGTTCGCGTTCCGGGCCCCGCAGCTCAGCGCGGGCCGCTATTGGCTCGCGGTGGCCCTGCTGGTCGTCGTTCCCGGCGTCCTCTACTGGACCGTCATCCGCTAGGGCGCGAGCGCGGCAGCGGCCCGCTCACAGGTTCATGATCGGCAGCTGGGCGTCCGGGCGGGTCAGCCGGGCGAGCAGCTGCTCGGGCTGGCCACTCACCGGGCGCAGTGCGTCCACCGCTTCGGCTTGACGTCCCTGGCCCGACAGCACGACGGCGAGCGTCAGCCCCAAACCGTTGGCCGCGTGCGGGCAACGCCGCTTCGCCAGCTTCAGGGCCGCGAGACACTCCTGCAGCGCCTCGTCGTGCCGCTCGGTCCGGCTCAGGGCCATGGCGCGGTTCGCCAGCAACATCACCCGCACGATCGGCGTGTCTTCGGTCGCGAGCTGATGAGCCGCCAGCTCGGCGGCCCGGGCGAACTCCCCGGTGCGGAAGGCGGCCGCCCAGCCGGTCCGGTCGCTCAGCTGGATCAGGTCGATGACGCGCCCTTCCTCGGGCCACGCCCGCCGGTAGCCGAGGCGGAAGCTCTGCCAGCCGTCCGGTGTCAGGCCCGGCAGCAGCGGGCGGATGTCCGTGGCGCACTGCTCCGCGCTCGGCCGGGCGTGCAGGAACACCGGCCGGGGATCGTGCACCAGCGCCGTGCCGTCGCGGTCGAACAGCCAGTTCCCGCGGTGCGCGTCGCCGTGCAGGACGTTGCGGGCGTGCAGCCCGGCCAGCGTGATGCCGATCGCGAAGCCGTCCGGGTCGACCGCCGGGGAGCCACCCAGCCACAGGTGCCGGAACTCGCGGTAGTCCGTCACCACTGGCTGGGCTTCGCAGGGAACCGGCACGCTTTCGGCGTACGAGCACAGGAACCGGATGCTCTCGCGCCGGCCCACCACGAGCGGGTACCGCGGGCCGCCCGCTCCGGTCAGGCTCGACAGCGGCACCACCGCGCACTCGCCGATCGACTCCGCGACGTCCCTCGGCCACTGGTCGAGGGAACCCGGCGCGGGAATTTCCTCGGGCAGGAGCACGATTTCGCCCCGCTCCACCAGCTCGCGCACCGCCGCCAGGCCGGTGCCGGCGAACTCGGTCACCTCGACGCTCGCCGCGCCGAGTTCGAGGAGGAACGTCACCACCCCAGCATAGGATGAGCGGCGTGGCCGAAACCGGGGAAAACGTGGCGCTGGTGACCCAGACCCTGGTCGCCAACGCCAGCACCGTCCTGAGCCGTCCGGACGCGCTCACCCTGCCGCTCTTCCTCGACCTCTGCGCGCTGTGCGAAGCGGTGGTGCTGCTCGACCGCCTGGAAGCACTGGGCGCCGCGGACGAACACGTCACCCTCCTGGGCGGGCGGCTGGGCGGGGAAGGGCTGTACCGCACGTTCCAGCCGACACTGTCGCCCGACGAACTCCGGCGTGTGATGCTGCGGCTGCCGGACGAACTCGCGAAGCGCATGACCCTCGACGCCGGCGACGCCGGCGACCCCGGGCACGCCGTCGACGCGACCGGCGCGGTGACCGGCCTGGACTACACGACCGGGCTGAACAACCTCCTCGCCCAGGTCGACGCCCTCGGCGGGTACGCCAGCTGCGGGGACTGCTCGGTCAAGGAACGGATGTACCGCGGGAACGGCTACCTCCTCGTGGCCGCCGCGCACGGCCTGGACTACTTCCCCGACTTCGACCGGGTGCCGTTCGTGGCCGGCACGCTGCAGAAGACGTACCGCTCGTTGCCGCGCCGGCTCTACGACGAGGTCAGCGGATCGCTCGACGAGCCGCTCAACGGCGGCGAGCTCGTGGCGGAGTGGGCGGCGATGTCGACCATCCCGATCCCGCCGATCAGCGCGCTGGTGCTCGCGCGCGCCTCGTCGCTCGACGACGTCCCGGAGCAGCTGCTGCGCGTACGGGACGAATTCCGCCGATACCGCCGCTACTTCGGCGACTTCAAGGCCGAGCTGAGCAACGCCGACACCGTCCGGGAGCGCCGGAAGCTGCTGACGAGGTACCAGGCGCTGCTGGCCGAAGCCAGCGGCCCCGACCGCGAAACCGTGTCACTGACCGAGATGCTCAACCTCACCGAAAAGGCGGTGAAAGCGGCCGCCGGTCCGGCGCTGCCGACGAGCTACGGCGCTCTGCTGGTGACGCAGCCGGTGGACTGGATCCGCCGCTGGTGGCAGCGGCGGCCCTTGGCCATCCTCTTCCGGCTCGACAGCAAGCTGCCGCGGCTGTCGGAGTACCGCCACCTGGTCGGCAAGCTGTGGGGCGACGAGGCCGGGCACCTCCTGCTCGGCCAGGTCGCCGGCCACGGCACCCGCCTGCGCACCCTCCTCGCCGACGCCGAACCGGCCTGACGGCTTCCTCGAGGAGGGCCGGCCGGTGAAACTTTCAGCCGCCGCCGGGCCTCGGCCAGCGGTGACACCCGGCCGGCCGTGAATTGCTTGCCAGAACCCGGTCCCTTGCGAACGATGGTGACGGACCAGCCTGCGAACCGGCGGTTCCCTCGGCCGGCGGCGCGCCAGTGCTCCTGGCACGGCCGGAGCACCCAGCCCATCGACCTTCTGCGACGGAGATCCGATGTCCTTGCGCTTCCCCGGCCGGCGACGGGTACGGCTGACCGCCGTGCCCCTGCTCGCCGCCGCCCTGACCGCGGCCACGCTCGTCCCGGCCGCGTCGGCAGCCCCGGCGCGGCCGGCCGCGCTGCCGGTCTACCGCGACACGCACTACAGCTTCGCCGAGCGGGCCGCCGACCTCGTCGCCCGCATGACCCTGCCCGAAAAGGTGCTGCAGCTGCGCACCAACAGCGCCCCGGCCATCCCGCGGCTCGGCGTGCAGCAGTACACGTACTGGAGCGAAGGCCAGCACGGCCTCAACACGCTCGGCGCGAACACCGACGACGGCACGGCGACCGGCGGGGTGCACGCCACCAGCTTCCCGACGAACCTGGCCAGCACGATGTCCTGGGACCCGGAGCTGATCCAGCAGGAGACCACGGCGATCTCCGACGAGGCCCGCGGCATGCTGGACAAGTCGCTGTGGGGCGTCGCGCAGAACAACATCGGCCCGGACAAGAACAACTACGGCTCGCTGACCTACTGGGCGCCGACGGTGAACCTCGACCGCGACCCGCGGTGGGGCCGCACCGACGAAGGGTTCGGCGAAGACCCGTACCTGGTCGCGAAGATGGCCGGCGCGTTCGTCAACGGCTACCAGGGCCAGACCGCGGCCGGCCGGCCGACGACGCCGTACCTCAAGGTCGCGGCCACCGCCAAGCACTACGCGCTCAACAACGTCGAGAACGACCGGCACGCGGACTCCTCGGACACGACCGAGGCCAACCTCCGCGACTACTACACCGCGCAGTTCCGGCACCTCATCCAGGACTCACACGTCTCCGGCCTGATGACGTCGTACAACGCGATCAACGGCACGCCGTCGCCGGCCGACACGTACACGGCGAACGCCATCGCCCAGCGCACCTACGGCTTCGACGGCTACACCACGTCCGACTGCGGCGCGGTCGGTGACGTCTACGCGCCGGGCAGCCACAACTGGGCGCCACCGGGCTGGACCACGGCCACCGCAGGCGGCGGCACGCAGTGGACGAACACCACGTCGGGGCAGCAGGTCTCCGGCGCCGCCGGGGGCCAGGCGTACTCGCTGCGCGCGGGCACGCAGCTCAACTGCACCGGCACGGAAGCCACCGTGGCCAACATCCAGGAGGCCATCAAGGCCGGGGTGCTGTCCGAAGGCGTGCTCGACAACGCCCTGGTGCACGTGTTCACCACGCGCATGCAGACCGGCGAGTTCGACCCGCCGGACCGGGTGGCGTACACGAAGATCACCAAGGACGTCATCCAGAGCGCCGAGCACCAGGCGCTGGCCGCGAAGGTCGCCGCCAACTCGCTGGTCCTGCTGAAGAACGACCCGGTCCCGGGCACCGCCGCGCCGCTGCTGCCCGCCGATCCGGCCAAGCTCGGCACCGTGGTCGTCGTCGGCGATCTCGCGGGCAAGGTCACCCTCGGCGGCTACTCCGGTGAACCCGCGCTGCAGGTGAACGCGGTGCAGGGCATCACGTCCGCGGTCAAGGCGGCGAATCCGGGTGCCACGGTCACGTTCGACGCGTGCGGCACGTCCACCGGCACGACGACGGCGGCGAGCTGCTCGGCGGAGACGCTGGCCGCGATGAAGACGGCCGACCTGGTCGTGGTGTTCGCCGGGACCGACGGGAACGTGGCCACCGAGGGCCGGGACCGCACCACCATCGCCATGCCCGGCAACTACGACTCGCTGATCGACCAGGTCAAGGCGGCCGGCAACCCCCGGACCGCGCTGGCCGTCCAGGCGGGCGGCGCCGTTTCGCTCGGCCACGCCGCCGGCATTCCGGGCATCGTGTTCAGCGGGTACAACGGCGAAAGCCAGGGCACCGCGCTGGCCGACGTGCTGTTCGGCAAGCAGAACCCGAGCGGGCACCTCAACTTCACCTGGTACACCGACGACTCGCAGCTGCCCGCCATCAAGAACTACGGGCTGACGCCGTCGCAGACCGGCGGCCTCGGCCGGACCTACCAGTACTTCACCGGCACGCCGGCCTACCCGTTCGGCTACGGCCTCTCCTACGCGAAGTTCGCCTACTCCCGGGTGCACGCGGACACCCGGGCCGTCGACGCGAACGGGCGGGTGACCGTGCACGTGGACGTGACCAACACCGGCAGCACGCCGGGTGCCACCGTCGCCCAGCTGTACGCGGCCACGGCGTTCGGCGTGCCCGGCGTGGAACTGCCGCGGCAGCGCCTGGCCGGCTTCGCGAAGACCGACGTGCTCGCCCCCGGCCGGACCCAGCACCTGGCCATCCCGGTGCGGATCAGCGATCTGTCGTTCTGGAACGAGGGCCAGCGCCGCGAAGTGGTGTACCCCGGTCCCTACCGGTTCGGCGTCGGCGCCGACTCCGCCCACCTCGCCGGCACCGCCACGGTGGCCGTCACCGGAGCGATCAAGCCGAAGACCCAGTACGTGACCGTGCAGCCGGGTCAGGTCGTGTTCGCGCCGGGTCAGCGGCTCGACCTGACCGCGAAGAACCCGTGGATCGCCGACGACACCGCCCAGGCCGGCCAGCACGTGCCGGCCGACCACATCGTCGAAGCGGTGCACGACGACCAGTCGTTCGTCGACCTTTCGCGGGCCCGGATCGGGTACCGCAGCAGCGATCCGCGCGTGGCCGAGGTCAGCCGGACCGGCCAGGTGACGATGGTGGCGCCCGGCGTCGCCACGATCAGCGTCACGGTCGACGGCGTCACCGGCACCACGCCGGTGGTGGTCGAGCAGCCGTTCACGCTCACGGCACCGGAGCGGGTGAAGGCGGGCACGACGTACACCGCCACCACCACGCTGCCGAACCCGGCGGGCGCCCGGCCGCTGCGCGACGTCGTCTTGACGCTCAGCGGGCCGGCCGGCTGGACCATCAAGGCCACGTCGCCGTCGACGTTCGCCACCGTGCCGGCCGGGCAGACCGTCAGCACCACCTGGGAAATCGGCGTTCCGGCCTCGGCGGAACCCGGCAAGTTCGACCTGTCGGCGCAGGCCGCGTTCACCTCGGTCAACGGGCGGGGCACCTCGACGGACGCGACGACCGTCCTGCTGCCCCACCCGCCGTACCCGTCGTTCGCGGCGGCGTACAACAACGTGGGCGTCAGCGACGACGCCACGCCGGGCGCGGGCAACTTCGACGGCGGCAACGCGAGCTTCTCCGCACAGGCACTGGCCGCGGCGACGCCCAGCTTGACGCCGGGAGCGACGTTCACCCACGACGGGCTGACGTTCACCTGGCCGGACGTGCCGCCGGGCAGCCCGGACAACGTGGTCGCGGGCGGTGTGGCCGGCGGCCAGACGATCGCGATCTCCGGCACCGGGAACACGCTGGGCCTGATCGGCGCGGGCGACTACGGCAGCCCGAGCGGAACGGCAACGGTGACGTACACGGACGGAACGACCGAGTCCCACTCGGTGAGTTTCGCGGACTGGTGGTCCAACGCGGCCACCGGCGGCGACATCCTCACCACGTTGCCGTACTTGAACAACAGCAGCGGGCAGCTGAACCAGAAGGTGAGCCTGTACTACGCCCCGATCCCCCTGCAGCCGGGCAAGACGGTGCAGTACGTGACGCTCCCGGACGTCAGCGACGGAGCGAACATGGGCACGGCGGCGATGCACATCTTCACGATCGCCATCGGCTGACCGAGGGGGTCCCGTCCCGCCGGTGCTCACGCCGGCGGGACGGGCTTGTTCGTCTTCGGTGAGCGCGGACAAGCTTGAAGCCCGCTGCCGGTCAACGGGCGCAGGCGAAACTCGCCGCGCTGGCCGGATCACCCGCGCGGTACCACGGCCGGCCGGGACAGGTGCACCAATCGGCTACCCGCCGGCTGCCGCAGCCGGCGGGATCCGGGCGGACGAGCGCAACCCCGACACCAGCCCATTGGACTGAGCGCGGGCAAGCTCGAAGCCCGCTGCCGGTCAATAGGCGCAGGCCCGCCCCGCCGGCTTTTCGTGCCGGCGAGGCGGGCCCGCAGACCGCCGCCACGTGCCGATCAGGCGGCCGGCCCCCGGTACTTGACCGTGCACCGCCGGTCAACGGGCGCAGGCGAAACTCGCCGCGCTGGCCGAATCACCGCCGCGATACCAGGGCCGGCCCGGACAGGTGCACCAATCGGCTACCCACCGGCTGCCGCAGCCGGCGGATCCGGGCGGACGAGCGCACCGCCTACACCAGCCCATCGGACTGACCGCAAATCACGGAAGCAGGCCCGCCCCGCCGGCTTTCGTGCCGGCGAGGCGGGCCCGCAGACCGCCGCCACGTGCCGATCAGGCGGCCGGCCCCCCGCTCCTCGACCGTGCGCCGCCGGTCAACGGGCGCAGGCGAAACTCGCCGCGCTGTCCGGATCGCCGCCGCGGTACCGGGGCCACTCCGGATAGGCGCACAGCGGCCGGGTTCGCTGGTGGGCCAAGTCGGTGACCACCTGACCCGCCGGGGCCCGGCCGTCCTCGACCCACCGCTCGAGGGCCGTGAGCGAGTCCCAGCCGGCCGCGAACGCCGGTGTGCCGAAGTTGGCGTGGTTGGCGCCCGGCACGACGTAGTACCGCAGGAACCCGTCGGTCGTCCGGGGTCCCGCCATCGAGCGGACCCGCTCGTAGTAGTCGCTCGTCGAGTACGGGGAGACCAGCTCGTCCGCCGCGCCGTGCAGGAGGATCAGCTTGCCGCCCGCGCGGGCGAACGGGCGCAGGTCCGCGTTGTTGCGGTCCTCGATCGACGACAGCGCGCTGATCCGGCCGAGCCACTTGCCGGGGCGCCGGGGATCGATGTCCAGGGCCCGGTGGGCCGGATCCCGGGTCAGGAAGTACTTGACCCACTGGTCCCAGTACTGCATCCCGTACCCGCTGGTCACCGGCATCGGGTCGGCCGGTGCGGTGGTGCCGAAGCCGAGGAACGGCGTCCGCATGTCCGCCCCCGACAGGAACGGGAAGCCCGGGTACTCCGTCTCGCCGCTGGCGATCCGGTACGGCCAGCGGAACGGCGACGACATGGCGGTCACCGCCCCGATCTGCGGGTCCGACAAGCACGCCGGGCCGGTGTCGGCCCCGCCCGGGCAGCGCAGCACACGCGGATCGAAGCGGCAGCCTCCCGGGTTCGAAACGACTCCGTCGGTCACGCCGTCCAAGCCGTCGCACGCCTTGATGACGCTGTCGTAGAGCAGCGTCTGCTTGGCAGGGTCGGGGAAGGCGCCCGGGCGCGAGAGGACCTGCGTCAGGTAGCCGAGGTCGAGGATCTCGGCCATGTTGTTCCAAGCCGGGTAGGCGGAAATCACGCCGTCGAACGCGGACGGCCAGCGCTGGGCGACGACGAGTGCCTCGCGGCCGCCGGTCGAGCCGCCGGCGAAGAAGACTTCGGTGGGTGCCGCCGCATACGCACGCCGGATGAGGAACAGGCTCGCGTCGCGCGTCTTCTTCAGCGCGTCGCCCGCGGCGAAGTTGATCAACGCCTCGTCGTTCGCGCCGAACGACCCGTCCAGCGACGGCGGGGACGCCGGGTTCTGCTGGTGGCCGGAATCGCTCGCGAAGGTCGCGTAGCCCCGGGCCAGCGGCGTCGGCCGGTCGGCGGGGCCGAACGGCACGTTCGCCGCCACGTCGGGGATCGTGCCGTTGTACCCGCCGCCGCCGAACATCAGCGCCTTGTGGTTCCACGCCAGGGGCAGGGCGACGCGCAGCTTGATGTCCGGCGCGGCCGGGTCGACGGGGTGGAGCTCGGCGTCGACCCGGCAGGATTCACCGGGTACGACGGAAACCGCGGTGACGAGCCCGCCGGTCGTCGGCAGGCTCATCACGGACGCCGGAATCCGCAGTCCGGCCAGGCCGGCGCAGTCCGGGGCCGCCGGAGCCGCGGCGGCGGTCGCGGGTGCGGTCGCCGCCAGCACCAAGGCCGCCGTCACGGCGAGCCGGAGCGTCTTCCTCATCGGAGCCCCTCCGCGTCGGACGGCCGGTGGAGGTGCGCGCCCGGGACCGCGTCCGGGTCGGCCCGGACCTCGGCCGGGTTCGTCTCGGGCAGGAACCACGCGCTGGCGAAGGTGATCAACCCCATCACCGTGATGTAGACGGCGACCGGCCACGTGCTCCCGGTCCCGGCGATCAGCGCGGTCATCAGGAACGGCGTGCCACCGCTGACGATGATCGCGGACAGCTGGTAGGCCAGCGACGCGCCCGAGTAGCGGACGTTGGGTGCGAAGAGCTCGCCGAGGAAGCTCGCGATCGGGCCGTAGGTGAGGCACTGGAACACGAATCCCACCGCCACCGCGACGAAGATCAGCGGCAGGGACGCGGTGCCGACGAGCCCGAAGTACGGGAACGCCCAGAGGGCGACGCCCAGGCCGCCGATCAGGATCAGCGGGCGGCGGCCCACCTTGTCCGAGAGGTACCCGGACCAGGGAATGGCCGCGAGCATCGCCGCGGAACTGAGCAGCACCACCGCGAGCAGCGAGTCACGCTGGAGTTTGAGGGTGCCGGTGCCGTAGCTGAGCAACCCGGAAATGCTGACGTAGAAGAGGCTGTTGGTGGCCGACAGCAGCCCGCAGCCGAGCAGGATGGTCCCCCACTTGCTGCGCAGGACCTGGGCGATCGGCGCCCGGACCACCGGGCCGTCCTGGTCCGCCACGGCTTCCTGCAGCCGCCGGAACTCCGGCGTGTCCTCCACCTTGGCCTGGATGTAGAGCACCACCCCGAACATCACGACGCTCAGCAGGAACGGGATGCGCCAGCCCCAGCCGAGGAAGGCGGCGTCCGGCATCAGCCCGCTGGTGGCGACGAAGATCAGGTTGGAGACGATCACGGCCACCGGCACGCTCGTCTGCCCGAAGGTCCCGGCGAAGCCGCGCCGCTTCGGACTGGCGGATTCGGTCAGCAGCAGCACGATGCCGCCCCACTGCCCGCCGGTCGCCAGGCCCTGGACGAACCGCAGGATCACCAGCAGCGTCGGGGCCAGCGCGCCGACGCTCGCCGCGGTGGGCAGGCAGCCGATGAGGAAGGTCGCGGCCCCCATGACCGCCAGGCAGGCGACGACCACCGGCTTGCGCCCGTACTTGTCCCCGAGGTGCCCGGCCAGCACCCCGCCGATCGGCCGGGCCACGAACCCGGCCCAGAACGTGCTGAAGGCCAGCAGGGTCCCGGTCAGCGCCGAGGCGTGCGGGAAGAACACCTTGGGGAACACCAGCGCGGCCGCGGTGCCGTAGAGGAAGAAGTCGTACCACTCGATCGAGCTGCCGACGAGCCCGGCCGCCAGCAGTTTGCGGAAGGCCCGGCGCGGGGTCGCGGGCACGGCGGTGCCGGACTGCCCTTCGGGTTGGGTGAGCGGAATGGCCATGGATGCCGCCTTCGTCGAGGAGGTCAGGCAAGTGCTGGCGGTGATGGTAGGGCGCCGTTACGCTGCGGGCTGAGGTGTGGACCACCCACTCCTCCCGCCGCAGCGGTGGGTCTTTCGCCCACCCGATGCCGAGGAGGAAGACACTGTGACGAGTGCGGCGGAACCGCGCCGGCAGCGCGAACTGGCGTCGTTGTACGCCACCGTCAAGTCGCTCACCGCCCTCGGCGAGCTCGACGAGGTGCTGCAGTCGATCGTGCACCACGCCCACGACCTGATCGGCACGGACTTCACCTACCTCTCGCTGGTCGGTGCGGACGGCCGGTTGTCGGCCCGCGCGTCGGAGGGCACGATCTCGGCGGAGTTCCTCGCGGCGGCCATCCCCGCCACGGTGGGGCTCGGCGGCAAGGTGCTGGCCTCCAAGAGTCCGCACTGGGTGCGCGACTACGCCACCTCGACGCTGATCCAGCACGACCCGAACTTCGACCGGCTGGTCGGCACCGAGGAGCTGGTCGCGCTGCTCGGCGTGCCGCTGGTCATCCGCGGGGAAGCCGTGGGCGCGCTGTTCGCCGCGGACCGCTCCGAACGCTCGTTCCAGGCCGAGGAGATCGCGCTGCTGAACGCGTTCGCCGACCACGCCGCGGTCGCCCTCGACAACGCCCGCCTCTACGAAGCGAGCCGGACCGCGCTGCGGGAGCTGCGGGTCGCGTACGGGAAGATCGAGCGGGCCCAGGCGATCCACGAAGCCCTGACCGGGGTCGTGCTGGACGGCGGCACCCCGCGCGAGGTGGCGCAGCACCTCGCCGATCAGCTGGGCGGCAGCATCACGCTCCTCGACCGGGCCGACAGTCCACTCCGGACGGACCTGGCGGGCGCCGTCGACGCCGCCCGCCGCACCGGCCGCTGCACGACGTCGTCCGGCACCGACGGGACCGACCGCAGCGTGGCGGCCGTCCAGGCCGGCGACAGCTATCTCGGCGCGCTCGTGTGGAGCCGGCCGTCGGGCACCGGCGACGACACGGACCTGCGGACCCTCGAGCGCGCCACGCACATCCTCGGCCTGCTCATCCTCAAGGAGCGGGCCGTGGCCGAGGCCGGCGAGCGGCTGAGCGGCGAGCTGCTGACCGAGCTCATGCTCGGCAGTCCCGGGATCGGCCCGGCGCAGCGCGCCCGCGCCCGGGCCCGCACCATCGACGTCGACCGCCTGGACCTGGTCCTGGTCGCGGACTCCCCCGCGGTGCCGCCGGGCGACCTCGCGCGGCACCTGCACGACGTCGCCCGGGAACGCGCCGGGCTGGCCGGCGAACACCTCGGCCGGGCCACGATGATCCTGCCCGGCGCCGACGACGAGGCAACCGTCGCAGAGGTCCACACCAGACTGCGGCGGACGCTGGGCGGTCCCGTCCTCGTCGTCGGGGAACGGGCGGCCGGCCACGACTGGGCCCGGGCGTTCTCCCTGGCCGGGCGCTGCGGCGCCGTGATGCGCGCGCTCGGGCACACCGACGGCGGGGCCACCACGCGTCAGTACGCCTTGTACGCCATGGTGTTCGACCCCGAGCGGGCCGGCGAGCTCGACCGGTTCCTGACCGGCTCGATCGGCGCGCTCCTGGAGTACGACCGGCGGCGGGGCACCGATCTGGTCGGCACCCTCAGCGCCTACTACGTCCACCGCGCGAACGTCGCCGCCACCGCCCGCGCGCTGCACCTGCACGTCAACACGCTGCTCAAGCGCCTCGACCGGGCCGGCACGGTCCTCGGCTCCGACTGGCGCCACGAGAACGACCTGGAGCTGCAGCTCGGGCTCCGGCTGCACCAGCTGCGGGCCGTCACGTCCTGAGGCGGTTCAGCCGACTCTGACCGAGTCGCGCAGGGCGGTCTTCGAAATCTTGCCGGTGCCCGTCTTCGGCAAGGCGGGCACGAAGACGAACTCGTCGGGCAGCCACCACTTCGCGACCATCGGCGTGAGGTGCGCCAGCAGTCCCTCGGCTCCCAGCGCACTGCCCTGGCGCAGCACGACGTACGCCACCGGACGTTCCATCCACCGCGGGTCCGGCCGGGCGATCACCGCCGCCTCGACGACGTCCGGGTGGGCCGCGATGGCACCCTCGAGCTCGACCGAGGAGATCCACTCGCCACCGGACTTGATCAGGTCCTTCATCCGGTCCACCAGCCGCAGGTAGCCCTCGGCGTCGATGGTGGCCAGGTCGCCCGTGCGCAGCCAGCCGTCGTCGGTGAAGCTGCCGTCGGCGGGCACCCGGTAGTAGCCGCCCGCCACCCAGGGACCCGCGACCTGCAGCTCACCGACGGCGTCTCCGTCGCGGGGCAGCTCGCGACCGGTCTCGACGTCGACGATCCGCACGTTCACCAGCGGCAACGGCTGGCCCTGAGCGGCCCGCACGGCCACCTGATCCGCCGCGGGCGCGTCCCGGTGCTGGGTGCGCGTGCCGCCGATCGCCCCGACCGGGCTGACCTCCGTCATCCCCCAGGAGTGCGTGATGGGCACGCCGATCGCGGCGCGGTAGGTCTCCGACAGCGCCGGCGGGACGGCCGAGCCGCCGCCGAGCAGGAACCGCGTGGCGCTCAGGTCGTGGTCCCGCAGCCCGGGGGCCATGCTCGTCCAGACCGTCGGGACGGCGCCGGCGACCGTGACCCGCTCGGCCGCCATCAGCCGCAGCAGGTGGTCCGGGTCCGCCGACGGGCCGGGCAGCACCAGGGAAGCGCCCGTCAGCATCGCGCCGTAGGGCAGGCCCCAGGCGTTGGCGTGGAACATCGGCACGATCGGCAGCACGACGTCGCTTTCGCACAGGCCGACGAGACCCGCGGCGAGCGTCCCGAGGCCGTGCAGGACCGTCGAGCGGTGGCTGTAGAGCACGCCCTTGGGCGGCCCGGTCGTCCCCGAGGTGTAGCACAGCCCGGACGCGAGGTTTTCGTCCGCGAGCGTGAAGGTGTCCTCGAACGAGCCGGTGAACGGCGGCGCCGCGGACACCAGGTCGTCGTAGTGCCGGACGCGGGGGTCCTCCGGGATCGGCTCGTCGCTGTCGTCCGGCAGCACCACCCAGTACCGCACCCGCGGCAGGCGTGCGGCGCTCGGCCAGATCCGCGGCAGCAGCGCCCGATCGACGAACACCACGTCGTCTTCGGCGTGCTCGACGATGTACTCGAGGTGCTCCGCGGGCAGCCGGATGTTGATCGGGTGCAGCACCCGCTTGGTCACCGGCACGGCCAGGTAGAGCTCGAGGTGCCGGCGGTGGTTGCTCGCGAAGGTCGCGACCCGGGCGCCGGCCGGGACGCCGAGGGCGTCGAGCGCGGTGGCGAGGCGCCGGGTCCCGGCGGCCACCTCGGCGTACGTCAGCCGCTCGCCGCCGGCCGTGACGACTTCCTTGTGCGCGTAGAGCCGCTCGGCACGCTCCAGGATGTGGGCGAGGGTGAGCGGCCGTGGCTGCATCAGCCCGTCCATGGCGCCTCTTCCGGTCGGGGGATCTTCGGGTCGCGAGTGACTTTAAGAGCGGTCTCCGCGGGGAAGAGAGGTCAGAACCGCCCACTCGTCCGCCCGCCCCGGTGGTGATCACCTCCACGTCGGGGGCCGTTGCCCGCCCCGGACAGCGATCGTGGATTTTCGGGCAGCGGGGTGCGGGTACCACCGGGGCCGGGTCCGGCGCTGCTAATTTTGGGCCAACACTCGGTGAAAAGAGGGTGGTTCCGTGGCGAACCCGCTGGTGGCGGAGACGAAGGATTCCACGAAGGCGTATTCGGGCATTTCGCTGCTGGAGTCGGCGAACGACCTGAAGTCGGCCATCGAGAGCGGGGACTGGGCGTCGGTGGCGCTCGGGGCCGTCGGGACGGCGCTGGATGCGTTGTCGATGGCGATGGACCCGTTCGGGGCGATCCTCGCCGCCGGGGTCGGCTGGCTCATGGAACACGTCGGCCCGCTCAAGGAAGCCCTGAACGGTCTCACCGGCAACGCCGACGAGATCGCCGCGCAATCCGAGACGTGGAAGAACGTCGCCGCCGAGCTGGGCAGCATCGGCGAGGACCTGACCGGCATGGTCAAGGCCGACACCGTGTCCTGGACCGGGAACGCCGCGGACACCTACCGGCAGCGTGCCCAGGACACCGTGACGCTCCTGGAAACGGCGCAGAAGGGCTGTGAAGGCGCGTCCAGCGGGGTGAAGACCGCGGACGAGGTCGTCGCCGCGGTGCGCGCCCTGGTCCGGGACATCATCGCGGAGCTGGTCGGGCACCTGATCAGCTGGGCGCTGCAGGTGCTGTTCACCCTCGGCATCGGCCTGACCTGGGTCGTCCCGCAGGTGATCAACGCCGTGGCGAAGACGGCGTCGAAGATCGCCGACCTGGTGAAGCGGTTGGTGACGGCGCTCAAGGCGCTGATTCCGCTGCTGAAGCGGGCCGGGGATTTGTTCGCGGATGCGGCGAAGGCGTTGCGGAAGATCAAGCCGGGCAAGGCCGCGCCGCCGCCGAAGCACGCCGACATCAAGGGCGGACCGAAAGACATCGGCGGCCCCAAGGGCAAGGGCGGCCCGGACGGACCACCGCCCAAGACCGACCCGCCACCCAAGACCGACCCGCCGCCGAAGGGCGACGACAGCACCAGCGCGGCGGGCGCGAAGGCGGACCCGCCGCCCAAGACCGACCCGCCGCCCAAGACGGATCCGCCCCCGAAGAGCGACCCGCCTGCCGACACCCCGCCGCCGCCGAAGGACGGCCCGCCCGGGGGCACGCCCAAAGGCGGCCCCGACGGCGGTGGCAAGCCGAAGGGCGACCCCAAGGGCGACGGCCCGCGCGACCGCGCGGTGCCGGACGGCAAGAAGGTCTGCGTCTCCGACCCGGTGGACGTCGCCACCGGCGAGGTGGTGCTGAAGCAGGTCGACCTGACGCTGCCGGGCGCCGGGGGCGACCTCGAGCTGTCGCGCACGCACCTGTCGGCCTACCGCGCCGGCCGGTGGTTCGGCCGCTCCTGGGCGTCCACACTGGACCAGCGGCTGGAAGCCGACCGCGAGCACCTGCGGTTCTTCGCCGAGGACGGCATGGTCCTCGTGTACCCGCGGCCGGACGGCGACCGGCCCGTGCTGCCGATCGACGGCCCGCGCCACCCGCTGCGCCGGACCGCCGAGGGCTACCGGCTGTCGGCGGGCGGCCGTGACCTGGTGTTCGCGGCCGGCCCCGGCCGCGTGCTGCCGCTGACGGTCATCGAGCAGGGCGGCTCCCGCACGACGATCGAGCACGCCGAGAGCGGGGCGCCGCGGCTGCTGCGCCGGGACGACGGCACGGAGATCAGCGTCGAAGCCGGGTCCGGGCGGATCACCGCGCTCGGCGTGCCCGGTGGCGCGCCGGTCGTCCGGTACGGCTACAACCGGCTCGGCCAGCTGACCCAGATCGCCGGGTTCACCGGCCGCCCGGTGAACCTCGACTACGACGTCGACGACCGGATCGTCGGCTGGCAGGACCGCACCGGCACCTGGTACCGCTACGTCTACGACGCCGAGGGCCGCTGCGTCCGCAGTGTCGGCGCAGAGCGCTACCTCAACGGCGCCTTCGCCTACGACACCGAGGCCCGGACCACCCGGCACACCGACGCGCTCGGCCACACCTGGACCTACCGGATGAACGAGGCCGGCCAGCTCGTCGAGCGGACCGACCCGCTCGGGAACACGCGCCGGTACTCGTGGACCCGGTACGACGACCTGCTCTCACAGTCCGACGAACTCGGCCGGATCACCTTCTACGGCTACGAAAACGGCGTGCTGACGACGGTGACGCGGCCGGACGGTTCCGAGGTCCGGCTGACCCCCACCGGGACCGGCGAGGTGGAACTGCGGGCCGGTGCCGCGCGGGCCGTCGCCCCGGCGGCCGATCCCTACGCCGCGCTCCCGGGCGTCTCCACCCGGTTGCGCGTCGACGGCCCGGCGGACGTCCTCGGCGACGAGCCGGTGATCACCGCGGCGGCGCGGCCGGGCGACCGCGACCCGTTCGGCCGGCCCCGGCTGGTGCACACCGCTTCCGGCGGCGCGGCCCGGCTGGGCTGGACGGCGGAGGGACAGCGCGCCTGGCGGATCGGCCCGCACGGCGAGCGGGAAAGCTGGCGCCACGACGGCGAGGGCCGCGTCGTCGAGCACCGCGACGCCACCGGGCGGACGACCCGGCGCACGTACGGCCCGTTCGGCCTGCCGATCGAGGAATTCGACGCCGCCGGCGCGCGCACGACCTACGGCTACGACGCCGAACTGCGGCTGATCGCCGTGACCGATCCGGCCGGCCGGACCTGGCGGTACACCTACGATCCCGCCGGGCGGCTCGTCGAGGAGACCGACTTCGACGGGCGCCGGCTGACCTACGCCTACGACGAGGCCGGGCAGCTGCGGCGGATGACGAACGGCCTCGGCGAAGTCACCGAGTACGCCTACGACGCGCTCGGCAACGTCGTCGAACGGCGGACGGCGACCGGCGTCACCGGGTACGCCTACGACGCGCTGGGGCAGCTCGAATACGCGATCAACAACGAATCGGTCCTGCAGATCGTGCGCGACGAACGCGGGCGGGTGCGCGAAGAGACCCTCAACGGCGTCGGCGTGCGCTGGACCTACGACGCCGCGGGCGTCCACCGCACCACTGTGTCCGGTGTGGACAGTGAGTGGCGCTACGACGGCGACCTCCCGGCGTCGCTGCGGATCGCGGGCCACGAAATCGCGTTCGAGTACGACGAAGCCGGCCGCGAAACCACTCGGGCGGTCGACGGCGAAGTGGTACTGCGCCAGGTCTTCGACGCCGCGGACCGGCTCGGGGAGCAGACGATCGCCGGCGTGGGCCGGCGCGGCTACACGTACACGCCGGACGGCCGGCTCGCCGCGATCGACGACGCCCGGCCGGTCCGGTTCGGGTTCGACCAAGCGGGCCGGGTCACCGAGGTGCACGCGCCCGAAGTCGTCGAACGCTTCGCCTACGACGCGGCGGGCCGGCTCACACCGCCGGCCGGCACGCGGTACCGCCACGACCCGCAGGGCCGGGTGACCGGCCGGGTGCGGCCCACCCCCGCCGGGCCGGCGGAGTGGCGGTTCGTCTGGGACGAGCTGGATCGGCTGGTCGCCGTCATCGCCCCGGACGAGTCGTTCTGGACCTACCTCTACGACCCGCTCGGGCGGCGGTTCGCCAAGCGGCGCTGGGTACTCGGCGAGGACGGTGCACCGCGGCAGACCGCCGAGACGTGGTTCGTCTGGAGCGGCGGCGAGCTCGTCGAGGAGATCGAGCTGACCGGCGACGGGCAGTCGCGGGTGCTGACCTGGGAGCGGCACCCCGGCGACGGCAGGCCGGTGGTCCAGGTCGAGCAGCGGGGTGCCGAAGTGCGGTTCCACACGGTGGTGACGTCCCCGGCCGGCACGCCGACCGAGCTGCTCGGGCCGGACGGAAGCCTCGGCTGGCAGGCGCGGACGGGCTTCTGGGGCGAACTGCTGCCGTCGACCTCCGGCACCGCGCCGACGCCGCTGGCCTTCCCGGGCCAGTACCGCGACGCCGAGACCGGGTTGCACTACAACGTCTACCGCTACTACGACCCGCACACGGGCCGGTACCTGAGCCAGGACCCGCTCGGCCTGGCCGCCGCGCCCGACCCGGCGGGGTACGTGGCGCAGCCGCACCTGCAGAGCGACCCGCTCGGCTTGGTGCAGAGCCCCTGCGGCAAGACGGGCGGCCCGAAGGCCCCGGACAACCCGGCGGGCGGCGGCGACGCGGCGAAGCTCCCGCCGGGGGCCAAGAAGCCCGACGGCCTGGCCGAGTTCCGCGACCCGGACGGCAAGGTCCGCCCGCACAACATGACCGACGAGCAGTACGCCAAGTTCTCGAAGAAGTGGGACGAGATGATGAAGCCGGGCAAGGACAAATCCTGGTTCTGGTCGGGCGGCCACATCAAGGACAACGAGTTCTCCCCCACGCCGGTGTACGGCAAGAAGCCGGACGGCTCACAGGCGGACCACCCCTACTACGACCCCGTCAGCGGGAAGTACACGACGGAGACGAAGTACCACGGCTCGATCGAGAACCCGGCGATCGACATGGCGAAGAAGAAGGGCGGTAACACCCTCGAAGGGATCCTGAAGGACAACGGCGTCGAGATGCCCCAGTTCGCGGACAAGCATCCGAACGGCGAAAAGGTCTGGAAGGACGCGTCGAAGGCCCTGGCGCACAACGCCGAAGGCGACGTCCACATCGCCCTGCCGAACACCACCGGCAAGACCAGCGGCTGGGCGCACCAGGGCGACGACATCGCCTCCCGCCGGCCCGACAACGTCTTCGACATGGACGAGTTCCCGATCCTCCGCCACAACCCGAAGGTGGACAAGGTCATCGCCCACGACGCCGACTTCCCGGATGCGCCGCCGGTGGTGATCTGGGACCGCAAGACCCGCTGACCGAGCGCCAACAGGCCTCACCCGTGATTGGTGAGTCATCACGCGTGATCAGGAGGTCATCACGCGTGATCAGAGGGACGACACGCCGACCTCGGCCGGCTCACCGTGTCGTCCCTCCAATCACGCGTGTCGTCCCGCCAATCACGGGTGATGACCCTTCGATCACGGGTAGGGGCGGTTGAAGCGCGGCGGGACGAAGCTCAGGTACCGGCCCGCGACGCCGTCCACCGCGGCCGAGAGCGCGTTCATCGTGCGCGGGGCGGTGTCCGGCCAGTGGCCGGTGCGCAGGCGGGTCAGCATGCGGTCGATCGCCGCCTGTTGTTCGCCCGTCGTGTACGTGCAGTGGCCCGCCGTCTGGACGTACGTCTGCCGGAGCCGGGACTCGGTGCCCGTCCGGCGGGCCAGCGAACCGTACGACTGCTGCTGGGCCACCGTCGAAATCTGGTCGCCCGTGCCGTTGACCGTCAGCACCGGGATCCGCAGTTCGCCGGTGAACACGATGCCCCGCTCCAGGTAGCGGACGGCGGCCGGGTCGGCGGGCACCCGGGGTGCCGCGGCGAGGCGGCCGAGGTCCGCGGGCAGGTCGAGGCCCGCGCGTTCGTACAGCCGCCGCACGGCGTTGCGCTGCTCCGGTGCGGCCTCGGCGAGTTGCCGCGCGTAGTCCACGCCCGTGTTCCAGGACGGGTTCCCGCCCGCCAGCTGCTCGATCGTCCGGCGGCTGCTGACCGCCTGCCCGAGGTACGGCAGCGGGCCACCCGCCAGCGCCAGGTACATCCCCTGCTCGACGCCGTCGACGTCGTGGTCGGCCGGCACCGGCGTCGGCGAGCCGTCCGGCGTCAGGCCCCAGCCCGGCAGCTGGCCGATCGCCGCCGCGAGCGCGATGCGTGCCTTCCCGGCGGCGCTCGACTGGGCCGACGCCACCGCCGTGAGCCACTGCTGCTGCGTCCCCGGGACGTCGGCCGGGATGCCGGTCACCGGGAGGGCGGCATCGGGGAACAGCAGCGTTTTCAGCGTGAACACCGTGTCGAGCTTCTGGTTCCACTGCCCCACCGCGCCGCCGAGGCCGCCGCACATCGGGATCGCCGCGGCGAAGCGGCCGGGGTACACCTGAGCCACTCCGGCGGCGACCATCCCGCCCATCGAACGGCCTTCCGCGATCGCGTACCGCGCCCGCCCGAACGCGGCTTCGAAGCGGCCGAGCGCCTCCGCCTGGTTGTCGATGGCCCGTGCGATGTTCCAGCTGCTGATCGTGCGCGTGGTGCCGCCCACCGCGTAGCCGCGCTCCAGCAGGCTCGCGGTGAGCGGGCTCGTCAGGCCGCCCGCGGCGAAGTCGAGGTCCACCAGCACGGCGCCGTTCCACCGGGCGGGCTTGGCGAAGGTGTACGGCGTGCCGTCGGCCAGCTGCCCGGCGGTGCACCGGGCGGCAGAGCTGCCCAAGACCGCACACGGCTGCTCCGCCGCGCGGGCGGCCGTGGGCACCCCCGCCGCCAGCACGATGGCCAGGGCCAGTCCGCCCCGGAGTCTCCTGTTCATGACTCGCTCCTTCAGAAGTTCTTGGCGGTGACGGTCCAGCCCGGCGTGACGCACAGGCCGCAGCCCGCGCCGAGGAAGTAGCCACGCGCGGTGCGGTTGCCGTTGAGGGTGAAGTCGAACCAGGCGACCAGCACCCGCACGGCCTCCTCGCGGACGCTCGGGTCGGGATTGCCGTCGCGCTGGCCGTAGACGAAGCCGGTGTGGCCGGCCGCCGGGTTGGTCGCCCGGACCGCGGGCACGGTGACGAGGTCGTAGTTCTCCCCGCTGTTGGCGTAGGCGACGTCGTTCGGGCCGCCGTCGACGAACAGGGTGGGCGTGTGCAGCTTCCGCAGGTTCTCCCGGCCGTAGCCGAGGGTGCCGTCGGCGAAGAACCCGCTGTCGAGCGACAGCACCGACTTCACCCGGGGATCCGCGCCGGCGACGAGGGCTTCGATGCCGCCGCAGGAGTGACCGGCGACGCCGATCCGCCGCGTGTCGAGCTTGTTCCGCAGTGCGCTCCCCCGGCGGCCGTTTTCCCGTTCGGCCCAGGTGATCGCGTCGGTGATGACCGCCGGCTCCGGGGAGCCGTTCTCGGTCAGGGCGGGTTCGTCGAACCCGCCGATCGCCACGACGACGAACCCGTGTGCGGCGAGCAGCGTCTCGAGGGTCAGCAGCTCGTCGTTGCTCGTGTGCCGGCACGCGCCGTTGCCGAACACCACGACCGGCAGGCCGCCGCGCACCCGATCCGGATCCGCGGGCCGGTAGACGGTGTACTCGGCGGCGTAGTCCCCGGTCCGGGCCGCGGCCTCGCGCACCACCGGGTGGAACACCGCGGACGCGGGCGGCGCGGGCGGCCCCGCGGCTTCCCCCTCGGGAGAAGCGGGAACGACCGTCGCCGTGACCGCGACCAGGGCCGTCGCCGCCGCGACGAGGACAGGTTTCAACCAGGCCATCGAAAGTCCTTTCCGGAGGGTCACCCGAGTTCGCCGAGCCACGCGCTCATCCGCGCGGTCAAGCCGGCTCCGGTGCGGGCGTCGACGTTGTCCGCGTGCAGTTCCAGCACCGGGATCCCCGCCGCACGCAGGGCACGGGTGGTGAAGTAGCTGCCGCGCGCGTCGTCGGAGACGAGGTGCACGACGCCGTCGACGCCGTGGTGCCGCGCCTCCTTGACGTACCACTCGGCCGACCACGGCGGGGTGTAGAGCTGGTCGCCGAAGGCGGCGAAGCGGGCGGCCAGTGCGCGCAGCGGGTCGTCACCGTAGCGCAGGTAGCCGTCCGCGGCGATCGCGAGGTACATGGACCAGACGAAGACCGCGCCGTGCGAGTCCTGGAACCGCCGGTAGAACTCGAGGTCGAACCAGAGCCCGCGGCCGACCCACATCAGCCGCAGCCGCTCGCCCGGGCACACCGCGACACCCGCGTCGACGCGGTCGCGCACTTCGTCGTGGAAGGCGCGGGCGGCGTCGCGGGCCCACTCGGTGCCGCGGTGCCACTGGGGCACCATGACGCTCGGGATGCCGTCGGTGACGGCGATCGGGCACGGCCGGGCGGCGGCGATCAGGTCGCGGGTGCGGCGGTTCCACTCCTGCTGCTCGTTCACCAGCGCGAGGACTTCGCGGAACCGCGTCTCGGAGAACACCCGGCCGGTGGTCTGCTCGAGGAACCGGATCAGGCCGGTCAGCTCGCCGGTCAGCAGGTCGAGCCGGTCGCTCCCGATGGCCTCCTCCCAGCGGTGCGGCATCAGCTCCCACCACCGCTCCGGCACCTCGTTCTCGGCCGCGCTCTCCAGGGGGTAGTAGGTGACGCCGGGCTGCGCGTCCCAGACGTCGAAGATCTTGCGGGACGCGTCCCCGGTCGTCTCGCCGAGCACGATCGACGGCTTCGGCAGCCCGCCCCACGGCGCTTCGCCGGGATCGTCTTCGAACGCCGACGCCAGTGAAGTCGCGCTGTACTGCTCGATGTAGTCCGGGTAGCCGCGTTCGCGCAGCAGGCCGAGGTAGCGCTGGGTCTGGCGTTTCGCCGCGACGATCGAAGCCCACCACTGGTTGACGACGTACGGGATCCCCATGGCGCGGAAGATCTCCTGGGGTGCGTCCGCGTTGACCAGGGCCAAGGGACCCTCGGCATCGCGCAGCCGGGTGAACCACTCGCGCTGGTACGCGGTCGCGGTGGTCGCGGACGCCAGCCGGGCCGTCATACCGCCGCTCCTGCCGGGATCAGCGCCGCCAGCGCTTCGGACGTCAGCTCGCCGTAGGGCTGACGCTCCGCCAGCACCGCGCGCAGGCCCGTCGCGGCCCGCTGCTCCGGGAAGTCCCACGGCGGCGCGTCGTCGTGCACGCGCGCGTAGGAGAACAAGATCTCCGCCCCGCAGGCGCGGGCGGCCGCGGCGGTGTGCGCCGCGCGTTGCCGGATCGACGCGCGGGGCGCGGCCGGGCCGTTGTGCTGGTAGCGCTCGGCCAGCGCGAGTTCCGTCGGCGCCGCGCAGGTGCGCGCGAAGAGCAGCTCACCCCAGTCGTGGTCCTCCCCCACGATGAAGAACCCGTTGCGCTCCAACGTTTCGTACACACCGGGGGTGTCGTGGGAACTCCCGGTGAGGAAGAGCCGCACCCCCTCGACCTGAGCTGAGTCGACAGCGAGCACGTCCTCGACGAGCGCGATGGCCTCTTCGACCGGCACCGCGGTGGTCGCCGCGACGACCTCGAGGAACCGGGTACCGCTCAGCCGGTTCGCCCGGCGCAGGGCGGCGGCCCGGCCGAGCGACCGCCGCAGGGTGTCGTGCGCGGTGATGGCCGCGGCGAGGTCGTCGTCCCCGATGCGGCGCCACTGCCCCAGCCACTCGCGCAGCTGCGCGATCTTCGCGTGGACGTACCGGGTGGTCGTGTGGTGCGGCAGGTGCAGGACGTCCACCAGCCGCACCGGCGGCAGCCGCAGCCCGGGCTCGACCCGGTGCAGCTCGCGCAGCGCGTAGAACAGCCGCAACGACGCTTCACAGTCACGGGAGACGACGACGGCTTCGAGCGGCCCGTAGTCCCCGGTGAGGATCCGCGTCAGGATCGACCGGGCGACCGGGTCCACCCCGCGGCCGAGGTAGCGGTCGCCGAGCGTGCTGTCTTCCCCCGGCTTCCCGGCCAGCCGCAGCGGCCGCAGCCCCGCCGCGGTGATCAGCTCGACCGGCACGTCCGCGCCGACGTACCCGGCGGCCGGGAGCTCCGGGGCGCTCAAATCACCGCCTCCGCCACCAGGTCGGCCAGCTGCTGTTCGGTGTAGCCGAGCAGTTCCCGGTAGACGTGCTCGTTGTGCTCGCCGAGCGCGGGCGCGGGCCGGTCGAGGCCGACGCGGGCGGCGGAGAAGCGGATCGGCACCCCGGTCCCGGCCAGGTCGGCGACGTCCCCGTGCCGCGGGTGCCGCAGCGGCACCACTTCTTCGCGGGCCAGGACCAGCGGATCCCGCACGGCCTCGCGCGGCTCGCGGACCTCGGCCGCCGGGACGCCTTCGGCGGTGAACGCGGCGAGGATCTCGGCCAGTGGCCGCACCCGGCACCACTCGCGGATCAGCCCGTGCAGTTCGTCGGCGGCCCGGACTCGCTGGTCGCGGGTGCGGTAGCGGTCGTCCCCGGCCAGGTCCGGGCGGCCGATGGCCCGGAGCACCCCGTGGGCGAACGCGTCGGTCGGCGCGCAGAGCGCGACGTACCCGTCGGCCGCGGGCAGGATGCCGAACGGCGCCAGGCGCGGCACCATCGACCCGGTGCGCTGGGGCAGGCCGACCGCTTCGAAGGCGTCGAACGGCTCGCAGGCGACCAGCGAGGTCAGCGCGCCGAGCATCGACACGTCGACATGCTGGCCCTCGCCGGTGTGCTCGGCCTGCAGCAGCGCCGACACCGTGCCGACCACGGCGAACAGCGGCGCGAGGAGGTCGCCGATCGGCAGCCCGAACCGGACCGGGCCCTCGTCGGGCTCGCCCGCGGTCATCATCACGCCGCTCAGGGCCTGGATGATCGAGTCCATCGCCTTGCCGGACCCCGGCCCGCCCTGGGCGCCGAAGCCGCTGATCGAGGTGTAGACGAGCCGGGGGTTGAGTTCGCGGACCCGCGCGTAGGAGATGCCGAGCCGCTCGGTGACGCCCGGGCTGTAGTTCTCGACCAGCACGTCGGCGTCGCGGACGAGGTCGGTGAACACGGCGTGCGAGCGCGGGTTCTTCAGGTCGAGGGTGACGCTGAGCTTGTTGCGGCCGCGCAGCAGCATCGACACCGAGAGATCGTCGTCGTGCCGGCGGCCCAGGTTCAGCCCGTCGCGCCCGACGTAAGGCGCGTTGTTGCGCGACGAATCGCCGCCCGTGGCCGGGTTTTCGACCTTGATCACGGTGGCCCCGAGCCCGGCGAGCAGCAGCGTCGCGTACGGCCCGGCGAGCGCGGTGGTCAGGTCGATGACGGTGCGGCCGGCCAGTGGCTGGTCGGTCATGCGGGAACCCCCTCGGTGAGATCGACGAGCACTTCGGTGCCGCGGGTGGTGAACCGGCCGTTGAGGTTCGCGCCGCGGGTGATGTCCTCGATGTACTTCGCCACGGCATCGCCTTCCGGTGTGCCGCCGACCGGGACCGGACGCCCCTGGTCGTCGACCCAGCAGGGGACGAAGCCCGCCTCGCGCAGCCCGGACTCGTCGAAGCGGCAGAAGGCGATGGCGGTGTTGCGGCTTTCGGGGTGGAACGGGAAGAACGGCATGGCCGGATCGGGCGCGAAGCCGTACAGCTTCGTCCGCCGCTCGGCCCACGCGCGCAGTTCGTCCGCGCCCACGCCCGCCCCCGGTGTCAGGGCGTGGGTGACGGTGGCGAAGTTGCCGAGGCCGTGGAAGATCGGCCGGCCCCGGTGGACTTCGATGCCGCGCATGATGTGCGGGTGGTGGGAGAACACGGCGTCGGCTCCGGCGTCGACCGCCGCGCGGGCGACCGGGCTCTCGTACATCGCGACGACGACGGGCGTGTGCCCGACGCCCTTGTGCAGCGACACGAGCACGACGTCGGCCTCGGCACGCAGGCGGCGGACGTCACCGGCCATCGCCTCCAGGCTGTCCGGGTCGGCGAAGGTGTAGATCTTCGGCGGCCCGCCCGGGCTGGCGTGGTCCAGCTCGTAGTGGGTGAGGACGTGGACGTACGCGCAGCCGGGCTTGCGGGAGGTGGCCCACGAGTCACGCGGGCCGACGCAGTTGTACGACAGCACGCCGATGCGCAGGCCGCCGCGGTCGACGATCGCCGGCCGCCGCGCGTGCGCCAGGTCCGGCCCGGCTCCGGCGGTGCCGAGCCCCGCCGCCCGGGCGTGGGCGATCGTGTCCGCGAGCCCCTCGTCGCCGGCGTCGCAGATGTGGTTGCCCGCCAGCGTGACCACCGCGAACCCGGCGTCGGCCACGGCCTTCAGCGCGGCCGGGTCGGCCGGTGGGGCCGGGACGTCGGTGCTGCGCTGGACCGTCGTCGTCGAGTGCGGGACTTCGACGTGCCCGATCGCCAGGTCCATCCCCCGCAGCACCGGCGCGGCCGGGGCGAGGAAGGACGCCGGTTCCGGCTCGTCCAGGATGAGGTCGCCGACGGCGCCGACGGTGATCACGAGACACCCTCCGATGTGGACAGATGACGGGAGAGGAAGGCCCGCAGCCGATCGGTGCGGGGCCGCGCGAACAGCTCCTCCGGCGGCCCTTCCTCGACGATCCGGCCCGCCTCCATGAACACGCACCGGTCGGCCGCCTCGCGGGCGAAGGCCATTTCGTGGGTGACCACGACCATCGTGGTCCCCGCCGCGGCGAGGTCCCGCAGCACGGCCAGGACCTCGTCGACCAGTTCGGGGTCGAGTGCGCTGGTCGGTTCGTCGAACAGCATGATCCGCGGCCGGACCAGCACGGCCCGGGCGATGGCGACCCGCTGCTGCTGCCCACCCGAGAGCTGCCGCGGGTAGTGGTCCTCGCGCCCGGCCAGGCCGATGCGCGCGAGCAGCTCCCGCGCCTCGGCCTCCACGGTGGACCGATCGCGGCCGTGCACGCGGATGGCCGCGTCGGTCACGTTGCGCAGCACGGTGAACTGCGGGAACAGGTTGAACTGCTGGAAGACCATGCTCATCCGCCGCCGCTGGGCCGCGATCCGCCGCTCGGTGAGCGCCCGCAGGCCGCCCGGCGTGCGCCGGTGCCCCAGGAGCTCGCCGTCGAGGTACATCGCACCGCCGTCGAGGGGCTCCAGCTGGTGGACGCAGCGGACGAGCGTCGACTTGCCCGACCCGGACGGCCCGATCACCACGACCGACTCCCCTTCACGCACGTCCAGGCTGACCCCCGCGAGCGCGGTCACCGGCCCGAACTGCTTGCGGACGGCGTCGAGACGCAGCACCGGGGCGGTCACCGGGCACTCCGGTGGCCGCGGGAGAACCGGCGTTCCAGCCGGCGCTGCCCGGCCGTCAGCGCGGTGACGACGACGAGGTACCAGAAGCAGGCGACCAGCAGCATCGGCACGATCTCGTAGGTGCGGTTGTAGATCGCCTGCACCGAGTGCAGCAGGTCCGACATCGCGATCACCGACACGAGCGCGGTGCCCTTGAGCACGTTGATGAACTGGCTGCCCGCCGGCGGGATGATCACGCGCATCGCCTGGGGCAGCACGATCCGCAGCAGCGTCTGGCCCGGCGGGTAACCCATCGCGCGGGCCGCGTCACGCTGGCCGGGGTCGACCGAGGACACCCCGGCGCGGAAGATCTCCGCCAGGTACGCCGATTCCACCAGCGACAGGCCGAGCACCGCGGCGGTCAGCGGCGTGATGACGGTGTTGGCGTCCCAGCTGCCGAACACCGGGCCGAACGGGATGCCGATCGACAGCCGGGGCAGCAGGTAGGCGAGGTTGAACCAGAAGATCAGCTGCACCAGCGGCGGGATGCCGCGGAAGAGGCCCACCCACAGCGTCGCCACCCACCGCGCCGGGGCGAACCCGCTCAGCTGCATCGCCGCGACCACCCCGCCCGCCAGCGAGCCGAGCACCATCGCCGCGACGGCGAGCAGCACGGTGGTGCCCAGGCCCGCCAGGACGCTCTTCTCGAAGAGGTACTTCGCCACGACGTCCCACTGGAACCGGGAATTGCCGGCCAGGAACACGACCAGCTGCGCGGCCAGCACCGCCAGCACGAGCACGAACAGCCAGCGCAGCGGCCGGAAGCGGCCGCGGGCTTCGGCCACGTCGT
This sequence comes from Amycolatopsis sp. NPDC051716, assembly GCF_040681595.1. Classification (NCBI taxonomy): domain Bacteria; kingdom Bacillati; phylum Actinomycetota; class Actinomycetes; order Pseudonocardiales; family Pseudonocardiaceae; genus Amycolatopsis; species Amycolatopsis sp. NPDC051716. The sequence continues at coordinate 71,829 of NZ_JBFAZA010000007.1, forward strand.
CGCGGGCCGCCGCCGTCTCCTCCACTGTGGACACGGCGGTCATTTCGCGGAGGCCACGTCGAACAGCGGCTGCGGGACGGTGACGTCGGCCAGGCCCCACTGGTGCATGATCCGGGTGTAGGTGCCGTTGCGGAACAGCTCCTCGAACGCCTTCTGCAGCACCGGGCCGAGCTTGGCCGACTTCGGCGTGTAGAGCGCCAGGTTGTCCTTCGTGGCGCCCTGTTCCTCGGTCTGCGTCACGTATTCGTACTGCCCCTTCTGCTGGGTGGTCACGTCGATCGCGGCCGCCTGGGTCATCCCGGCGGCTTCGGCGCGGCCCGACTTGGCGGCCAGCAGGGTGGCGTTCGTGTCGTCGAGCCCGACCACCTGCACGGCCGCCTTCCGTGAGCGTTCACAGAAGGCCGACAGCTTGGCGAGCTGCTCCTCCACGACGCTGGCGGTGACCACCGCGACGCGCTTCCCGCACAGGTCCGCCGCCTGCTTGAGGCCGGCGGCCGAGCCGGTGGGGATCACGTAGGAGGTGCGGGTGGTCATCCACGTGACGGTGTCGAACTGCTTCTCCCGCTCCGCGGTGGCCTTGACCGGCCCGTTGAAGGCGTCGTACCGGCCGCTGAGCATGCCCTGCAGCGCGGCCGGGAGCCCGCTGACGACGGCGATCTCCGTGCGCACGCCCAGGAGCTGGCCGAGCGCCTGCTGGAAATCGTGGTCGATGCCGGTGACGGACTTCCCGTCCGGCCCGACGGTGCGGTACGGCGGGTGCGAGTCGCCGGCAAACCGGAGGACACCGGCGTCCTTGACCGCCTGCGGCAGCTGGTCGTGCAGCGCCGGGAGGGCGGTGAGAGCGGCGGCGGACGGAGCGGACGCCGCCCCGTCGTCGACCGTGCACCCGGCCAGCGCGAGCCCCGCGGCGGCCACGGCGAGCGTGCTTCGACGCCATTGACGAAGTGAGGAACCCATGTCGTTTTCTTCCTGCGGGGGCCGTCCCGAGTGGACGGCGCGGAACCTGGGAGAACGATTGGTTGCTATCTGGACGCCGATCGTCGCATGATGTGTCGCGTGATTCAACCCCTCGCTCCGGCCGCCAGGCCGCAACTGCCACCATGGACCCCCGCGGCGGACCGGCCGCCGGGACCGACCCGGGAACAGGCAGGAGCGCGATGACGACGGGCCCGCTGCCCCGCGCCCAGCAGGGAGCCGAACCGCAGCTCCTGCTCACCTCGCTGCTCGGCGACTTCTGGTACTGGCGCGACGAGCACATCCCGTCGGCCGCCCTCGTCCAGCTGCTCGGCGAGTTCGACATCAGCCCGGCGAGCGCCCGGGCCGCGATCCGCCGGCTCGCCGCCCGCGGCCTGCTGACCGTCTCGCGCAGCGGCCGGACGACGGCCTACGGCATTCCCGCCCGGACATCCGAAGTGATCATCGAGCGCACGCACCGGATGCTGACCTTCGGCACGACCGCGCCGGACTGGGACGGGCAGTGGACCGTGGTCACCTTCTCCGTGCCGGAGCAGGAGCGGGGCCTGCGCACGGCGCTGCGTTCGCGGCTGCGCGTCCTGCGGTTCGCCGCGCTGTACGACGGGGTCTGGATCAGCCCGCACGACCTCGCCGGACCGGCCCTCGCCGCCCTGCGCGAGCTCGAACTGGGCAGTGCGACGGTCTTCCGCGCCACCGAGGTGCCCGGTCCGGCCGCCGCGGCCACGGCCTTCGACCTCGACCCGCTCGCCCGGGAGTACGAGCAGTTCGTCGAGCGCTACGAAGACGTGCTGACCGGGTTGGCCGCCGGCCGGATCAGCCCGGCGCAGGCGTTGCGCACCCGCACCGAACTGCGCGTGGACTGGCGCCGGTTCCCGGAGAACGACCCGGACCTGCCCGCCGAACTGCTGCCCGCCGGCTGGGCACGCGACCGGGCCCAGAAGATCTTCCTGCAGATCTACGACCGGCTGGGCCCGCTGGCGGAGCTGCGGTTCCGGCAGGTGCTGGCCGAGACGGATCCCGCGCTGGCGGAACTCGCCGCCCACCACGACTCGGCGAAGGTCGCGGACCTGTTCGCCGCGCTGGGCGACCGCCACCCGGCGGGCGACACGCCGTTCGAGCAGGCCGCCGAAGCCCGGCGGCTGGACGAAGCCCGCCGGCGGTGAGCGGCACTTCCCGAGCCGGACGTGCCGGAAAGTGCCGCGTTCAGGCCGGCGCGATGACGCTCTGGACGCACTCCCGCAGCAGCGCCCGGCGCCGGTCGTGGACCTCGGCCGGTTCCGCGTCCGTGGCGGCGTAGACGTTGCTGACCGGCGACCACGCCATGGACATCGCGATCACCATCGCCATCAGGTCGAAGGGATCGCCGGCCCGGACCAGCCCCGCGGCCTGCGCCTCGGCGATGGCCCGCAGCTTGGCGTCGTCCAGCCGGTCGGCGTCGGCCACCAGGTGGCCGGCCGGCCGGCGCTCGAGGCGGGTCCAGGTCGCGAGGCGGATGAGGTCCGGGCGCCGCAGGTACTCGTCGTAGAGGCGGACGGCCCAGCCGGCGAGGTCGGCGCCGTCGATCGGCACCACGTTGACGATCCGCTCCAGCGAGGCGAAGAAGATGGCGTCGAACAGCCCGTCCTTGCTGCCGAAGTAGGCATACAGCTGGGCCCGGTTGGTCCGGGCCGCCTCGACGATGCGCTCGACGCGGGCCCCGGCGATGCCGTACCGGGCGAACTCCTCGGTCGCCGCGTCCACGATGCGCTGCTTCGTGGCGGCTCCGCGCGAGGTCAGCAGCTTGTCGGCCATGCACCACAGCCTACAACAGAACAGTCGGTTTGCTTTACCGGGCCGGACCAGCTAGCGTCGAGCAAACAAACCGACTGTTCTGTTTCTTGAGGAGCTGCGATGCGGACCACCACCGGCTGGCTGGCCGACGCGAACGACCCGACCCTCCGGCGCGCCACGCTCCACCGGCGCGACCTGCGCGACGACGACATCGCGGTCCGCGTGGACCACTGCGGGGTCTGCCACACCGACCTGCACGCGTTGCGCGACCCCCGGGACACCGCCCTGGTGCCGGGCCACGAATTCACCGGCGTGGTGACCGGAACCGGGCCGGCGGTGACGCGGTTCGCGGCCGGCGACCCGGTGGCGGTCGGCAACATCGTCGACTCCTGTGGGAAGTGCGCGATGTGCCGCCGCGGCCAGGAGAACTACTGCGCCGAGTTCCCCACGCTGACCTACGGCGGAACCGACCGCCACGACGGCTCCCCCACGCTCGGCGCGTTCGCCCGCGAATACGTCGTCCGGGAAGACTTCGCCTACCGGCTCCCCGCGGGCCTCGACCCGGCGGGCGCGGCACCGCTGCTGTGTGCGGGTATCACGGTCTGGGAACCACTGCGTGCGCTCGGTGTCGGCCCCGGCACCCGGGTCGCGGTGATCGGCCTCGGCGGCCTGGGGCACCTGGCGGTCAAGCTCGCGGTCGCCCTCGGCGCCGAGACGACGGTCATCAGCCGATCGGCCGGCAAGGCCGCGGACGCGACCCGGCTCGGGGCGCGCGAGCTGCTGGTGTCGGCGGATCCCCGGCAGCTGGAAGCGGCCCGCGACCGGTTCGACGTCGTCATCGACACCATCGCGGTCCCCCACGACCTCGGCCCGTACCTGCGGCTGGTCGCCCTGGACGGCACCCTCAGCCAGGTCGGCCACCTCGGCTCGCTCACGGTCGAGGCGATGGACCTGCTGGTGGGCCGCAAGAAACTGAGCTCGGCGGGCAGCGGCGGCCGGGCCGGGACCGCGGCGATGCTCGACTTCTGCGCCCGCCACGCGGTCACCGCGGACGTCGAAACCGTCCCGTCGGCCCGGGTCAACGAGGTCCTGGACCGCCTGTCACACAATGACGTCCGCTACCGCTTCGTGCTCGACCTGGCCGACCTCGACCACGCCGCCGGCTGACCTGTTCCCAGGCGACGGTCCTGGCCTGCTTCACCGCGCCGGTACGGTGAAGCAGGCCAGGTCCTCTCCCTCAACGTGCCCGCCGGGTTTTCCGGCGGGCACCGGTCAGCAGGTGGCGTTCGTCTGCGTCAGCAGGCCCAGCCGCCACGGCAGGCTGTTGTAGTCCCCACCGGAGGCGGGGTCCCGGCCCTGGTAGAGGTAGCGGATCCGGCAGGGGTCGATGGTCAGCGTCTGGTCCGTGCCGGCCCGGACCATCTCGCCGTGGCTGATGTCGGTCGTCCACTGGCCGGCCGGGAACGAGACGTTCGCCGCGCCGGCGAACGGGGCGCTCTCGGTGTCGGCCAGCGCGGTCCAGGGTCCGGCGATGGCGCTCGACGTCCAGGACCGGAAGTACCGTCCCCGGGCGCCGATCGCCTCCACGATCAGCAGGTACTGGTCCGCACCCGCCACCTTGTACACATTGGACGCTTCGAACAGCGCGTACCGGTCCGCGTCCTGGGCGGCGATGACCGGATCGCTCATGCCCTCCGGGAAGTTCGCGACCGACGTCTGCGACCGGTAGAGGTGCCCGTTGTCGTCCGAGGAGAACAGGTGGCAGGCGGCCGCGTCGCAGATCACCCACATGTCGACCCAGTAGCCGCTGCCGATGTTCTGCTGGATGATCGCCGGCATCGACGGGTAGAAGTGCTTCGGGGCGCTCCAGCCGCTCGGGTTGCCGATGTCCGGGTTGGTCGAATAGGCCGCGTTGCCGTCCTGGTACACCAGGTACCACAGCTTCTGCGGCGCGAAGTAGAACACCTCCGGTGCCGCGCGGTACCCGGTGCCGATCCCGGACTGGTCCAGGTAGTACTGGGTGGCCGAGCCCGCCTGGGCCCAGTCCGTGAAGCTCAGGTACACCAGGTTGTAGCCGGCCGCGTTCGCCGTGCTGGCGAACACGTGGTACTTCCCGTCGGCGTAGACCACCGACGGGTCCTTGATCCCGGCGATGTCGTGCGTCGCGTCGGACTTCGGGGCGATCAGCGCCCCGCTGGAGCTCCACGCATAGCGGGCCGGCAGGGTGCCGCCGGTCGGCGCGGACGGTCCGGTCCACCGCTGGTTGGCGCCGCCGTTGCAGCTCCAGATGATCACCTTGGTGCCGTTGGCGGTCGCCGCGCCGGACACGTCGAGGCACAGCCCCGACTGGCCCTGGGTGATCGTGCCGCTGCCGGTGAAGGTCCACTTCTGCCCGGCACCACCGGTGCAGTCCGCGATGACCGCCGCCGTGCCCGCGGCGGTGCCGCCCCCCGCGGTGCCCAGGCACCGCTTCGCCGTACCGGAGTAGACGCTCAGCTCCCCCGCGCTGCCACGGGTCCACTGCTGGTTCGCCCCGCTGTGGCAGTCCCAGATCTGCACCTGGGTGCCGGCGGTGCCCGCCGAGCCGGGGACGTCGAGGCACCGGTTCGCCGCCGTGGCGCGCACCGGGCCGGTGCTCCCGCCGGGATCCGGGTCGCTGCCGCCGAGCGCGTCGAGGACGGACGTGTAGGCCTGCTTCTTGCCGTAGTTGCCGTCGAACAGCAGCGGGGTGTCGCCCGAGCGCCACGAATACTTGTCCGTGACGCCCCAGACCGTGATGCCGGTACACCGGGTCACCGCCCGGCAGGCCTGGGTCACCTGCCGGTACACGTTCGCCTGGCCGGCCCCCGAGCCGCCGACGTCCAGCTCGGTGATCTGGACGTCGACCCCGAGGTCGGCGAACCGCTGGAGGTTGGCCTGGTAGCTGCTCAGGTTCGAGTTCGAGGAGAGGTGGCTCTGGAAGCCCACGCAGTCGATCGGCACGCCCCGGCTCTTGAAGTCCCGGACCATGTTGTAGATCCCGGTGCTCTTCGCGTTGATGCCGTCGGTGTTGTAGTCGTTGTAGCAGAGCTTGGCGGTCGGGTCCGCCGTGCGGGCCACGCGGAAGGCGTCCTCGATGTAGCCGTCACCGAGCTTCTGCTGGAAGGTCGCCTGCCGCCGGGTGCCGTTCTCCTCGAACGCCTCGTTGACCACGTCCCACGCGATGACCTGGCCCTTCCAGTGGCCGGCCACCTGGGCGATGTGGTTCAGCATCGCCGAGCGCAGGTTGTTCGCGTCCAGCCCGCCGACCCAGGGGGCCAGCTGCTGGTACCACACCAGCGTGTGCCCGCGGATTTTCATGCTCTGGGCCTTCGCCTGGCTGACGATCCGGTCGGCGGGTGCGAAGTTGAACTGGTTGCGGTTCGGCTCGACCGTGTCCCACTTCATCTCGTTTTCCGGCGTGACGCCGTTGAACTCCGTCGTCCACGTGTTGACGTACGCCGCCTCGCCCAGGTGGCTCGTCGAGATCGCGGCGCCGAAGTACCGTCCGCTCTGCGCCGCCGCGGCCCCGAGCGTGCTCGCCGCCCCGGCGACCCCGGGCGACACCGCCAGGGCGGTCGCCGCGAGCCCGGCGGCGGCGAGGACGGTGACAGCGGTCCGGAGGCGCCGCCGCGGGGGTGAGCCGGTGTTCATCGCAGTCCTCGTTTCGGTCTCGGCACGGCCTCAGCCCAGCGTCCACTGCTGGTTGCTGCCGCCGTTGCAGGTCCACAGTTCGACCGGGGCGCCATCGGCCGTGGAGGCACCGGTGACGTCCAGGCACAGCCCGGATTGGCCGCCGGTGACCGTGCCGTTGGCGTTGACGGTCCACTGCTGGTTGGCCTGGCCGTTGCAGGACCAGGTCACCACCTTCGTGCCCGCGCTCGTGCCCTGGCCGGACGCGTCGAGGCACAGCGTCGCGCCGCCGATCGTGGCCGTCAGCCTGCCGTCCGTCGTGCGCGTCCAGGCCTGGTTCGCCTGGCCGGTGCAGCCGGCGATCTGCAGCTGCGTGCCCTGGGTGGAGTTCGGGGCGGCCAGGCACTTGCCCGCGCCGACCGCGTGCAGCGGCCCGGTGCCCGTGTTGCTGCCGCCGGTGCCGTACCCGGCCGCCACGACGTTCGCCTGCACCGCGTTCTCGGTGGCGTCCGACGGATAACCGGACGTCATCACGCCTTCGTAGAACGTGCCGGCGGATCCGATGCTGTTGTCCCCGCCGGTGCCGAGGATGATCGCGCCTTCCTTGCGCATCGGGTTGTAGCCCGAGACATTCGGGCGCACGCCGTCGTAGAAGGTGGACACGCCACCGGACTGGGCGTTGCCGCCGCGGATGGCCCACCGGTTCGGGCCGCCCTTGATGATGGCCGTCAGGTACCGGTGGCTGATGCTCGGGTCGTTGGCGTTGTAGTGCTGGTTGACCCCGGAGAACAGGCCGTTTTCCAGGTCCGCCATGATCCACGGCCCGTTGCCGGCGCCGTAGCCCCAGACCTTGATGTTGCCGAAGTAGATGGCTTCCATCGTGCCGTTGCCGTTGTCCCGGCTGTTGCGCTCGGCGTTGCCGTAGTCGAAGCAGCAGCCACCGTTGTAGTGCGTCCCGTCGAAGATCGCGTACATGCCTTCCGGCTGGTCACCGGTCGCGACGCCGTTGGTGTTGTTGTTGCGGTAACCGGTGCCCGGCGCCACGTAGACGCCGTACGCCTTCTGGCCGCCGACGGTGGTCGGGGCGGCCGTCGCGCTGGCCAGGTTGTCGTACCCGCCGGCCGCCGGGCCGGAGAAGCCACCCGGCGGCGCCTGGGTCAGGTGGTTGTTCCGGCCGGACTGGTCGTAGATGACCGTGATCAGGCACGTCGTGCCGGCGCAGAACGAATCCTGCGTCGCGGCGTTCGCGACGCCGCCGGCGCTCAGGACCCCGATGTCGCGCGTGGTGTTGTCCGACGCGCGCCGCACTTGGTAGAGCGAGCCGTTGTACGCGCCGTACAGCGCCCGGGTGGTCGAGTGCGCGGCGACGCACGGCGTGCCGCCGGCCGCGTAGATGTCACACGGCCCCTCGGTGGCCGCCTGGGACGTCGTCGCCGTGCCGGTCAGCGCGCCCGCGGCGATCACCACGGCCGGCCACACCCTTCTCCAGCGTGCCTTCATCGACGAACTCCTTTGTCCGTTCGGAATGCGGCTAGCTCCGCGCCCACTTCTGGGCGTTGCCGCCGGTACAGGTCTGCAGGGTCACCGGCGTGCTGTTCGCGGTGCCGTTCCCGCTCGGCGTGAGGCACAGTCCCGATTGGACACCGGTGATCGTGCCGTCGGAGGCGGCGTTCCACTGCTGGTTGGTGCCGCCCGTGCAGTCCCAGATGATCGCCCGGGTGCCGGACGCCGTCCCGGAGCCCTCGGCGTCGAGGCACTTGCTGCCGTACACCTGGAGCTGCTTGCCGGAGGTGAGGGTCCACTGCTGGTTGCCGCCGCCGTTGCAGTCCCACAGCGTCACCTGGGTGCCGTTGGTCTGGGACACGTTCGGGACGTCGAGGCAGCGGCCGGCTCCGGTGTTGCGCAGCACGGACGTCGACCCGCCACCCGAACCGGCGACGGAGAGGTTGTCGAACTGCGCGGTCTCCCCGACGCTCGTGCCGATGCCGACCTGGCCGGCCGGGAAGGTGCCGTCGGTGATCGTCCCGAGCACGGCGCCGTCGACGGAGGCGGTGATGGTGCTGCCGGAGAAGCCCAGTGACAGCTTGTGCCAGCTGCCGGTGCCGAGCGCGGTCGTCGTGCCGGTGCGCAGGGTCGTGTTCTGCTGGCTGGTGTTGTTGCGCCGGATCGACCAGGCGCCGTTGTCGCTCACCCGCAGGTAGTACGCGTTCAGCGCGCCCTGGTTGCCCGTGTCCTGCGAGCCGGCCCGGCCGAGCAGCTCGACGTACCCGGACTTCTCCAGCAGCACGTCCGTGCTGAGGGTGTAGTTGCTCCAGGCCACGTTGCCCAGCAGCGCGTAGGGGTCGACGAACTTCTTCCAGGGGATCGTCTTCTGCGTCGCGGACTGGCGGACGCAGGTGCCCGCGCGGCCGGCGCCGCAAGCGGAGGTCTCGAAGGCGCCCTCCATGTCCATCAGGTACTTGGCTTCCTTGCCCTTCGCGTACGCCTCGAAGTCATCGCTGTAGGGCAGGTTCAGCGAACCCTGCGGCGGGCTGGTCGCCGTGCCCTTGCCCTGTCCGGTGGTGGTCGTGATGGAGTAGAGGTAGCCGGGCTGCACGGTCAGGGAGTAAGCCCCGCCGGACGGGGTGATGTCGGTGCTGTGCACGAAGTGGTCGGCCGGGTTGTTCGAGTTGAGGTTGGTCGCCCACACGTGCACCTGGCCGCCGGACAGCCCGCCGGTGACGTTCAGGTTCAGCGTCTGGGCCGAGGTGGCGTCCATCGTCTCGATGATCGTGCTGTAGTCGGTGTTGTTCGGCGACTTCAGCGAGACGTAGCTGCCGTTGTTGCGGTTCCCGCCGAGGTAGCCGCTGGAGGAGTCGAGGTACTTCCAGCCCGGCGCGGTGAACTGCGTCGTGTGCGCCAGCGCCCACGAGTCCTTGCCGACCGAGTAGTAGCCGGACCACGGCTGGTTGGCCAGGATCAGGCCCACGGTCGGCCACGGGATGTTCGGCGTGACGGCGGCGATCAGGTCCCAGTTGAGGTAGGCGGTCATCTTGCCGTCGAGGTAGACGCGGTTGATCCCGCGGGCCAGCGGCTTGGCGCCGTCGTTGTAGTCCTGGGAGCCGTTTTCGCTGGACCACAACGTCTTCCCGGTGTTCGTGACGTTCGCCGGGACGCTGCAGGAGGTCTGCGCGCTGAGGTAGCCGCAGGTGTAGTGGGCGCTCAGCACGTCGGTCGCGTTGCGGTAGGCCGTGTTGGTCGAGATCGCGCTCGCGGGCCCCCAGTCGCCCGGCCACGAGTCACCGGAGATGATCTTGACGGCGTTGTACCCGTTGGCGTTGAGCGCGTTGCGGAGGGTGACGGTCCAGTCGGCGCTCCACTGCTTCTCGTTCTGGACGCTGGTGAGGTAGTCGATGGTCAGCCCGTGCTGCTTGGCGCACCCCAGCCACGACAGGTAGTAGTCCGTCAGGTCGTTGGAGAAGAAGGTGCCGTTGCCGATCCAGCCCGGCGCTCCCCAGGGCAGGCCCACCAGCTTGATGCCGGGGTTGCGCGTCTTCGCCTGTTCCATGAGCCACCACTCGTACCCGCGGTTGCAGTCCAGATCGCCGCGGAAGTGGGCGTGGCTGGGCTCCGCGCCGCTGGTGGAGTTGGTGTCCCCGCCCATTTCCACCTTGAGGATCTGCAGGGCGGCGCCGTAGCCGGGCTTGAACAGGTAGTCGAGGATCTGGCCGCGTTGCGGCTCGGGGTAGTCGATCAGCAGGCGGGTGTTGCCACCACCGCCGCTGACCGCGCCGACGCCGTCGAACGTGCGGCCGCCCGAGCCGCCGTTGACGGTGATCGAGGTGGCGGCCTGGGCCGGTGCCGCGGCGACGACGCCGCCCGCCACGGCCAAGACGACCGCGGTCACCGCCGCTGCCGCGTTTCTCGCGCTGCGGAGCATGGTAGTCCTCACTTCCGAACGAAGGCGGCGCCCGGCGAAACTCTCGGGCCAGCCGGCGAAACAATCGGTCGATCAGCGAAGGGGGAAACCGCCATGAGAACCCCATCTTCGTCGATGGCGAACACGCTGGGCGTTAACGCTAACAGCCACCCTGCCGCCGAACAACCATCGGCACCGGGCGCCCGCCGCACTTTACGAAACACCGCGGTCACCGCCACATCGGCCGGCAATCACCGCAGTTCAGCGGTCCATCGCGGACCCACAGCGGCGCTTCGCGCAAAATGTAAATTTCGCGCCGGCGAGCGAGAACAACACGGCGGCCCCCTTTCCCGGGCCGCCTCCCCCGGCTACAGTCTCCGATTGCTGGGAGCGCTCCCAGTAGCCGGTTCCGGCGCCACCGCCGTTCGAAGGAGAAGGTGCATGCGAAGCAGGACAGTGGCAGCCGGGGGTCTCGCCGCGGTAGCCGTGACCGGCGTCGTGGCCACGACCACGTGGGCCGGCGCGCAGGCCGCCGCCTCGGCGTACTACGTCGACCCGGGCACCAACGCGGCCAAGTGGGTCGCGGCGAACCCCGGCGACTCCCGGGCCGCGGTCATCCGCGACCGCATCGCCTCGGTGGCGCAGGCGCGGTGGTTCACCACCACGAACACGTCCACGGTCCGCGGCGAGGTGGACGCCTACACCAGCGCGGCGGCCGCCGCGGGCCAGATCCCGATCATGGTCGTCTACGACATCCCGAACCGCGACTGCGGCGGCGCGAGCAGCGGCGGCGCGCCGTCCCAAGACGCCTACCGGGCTTGGATCGACCAGGTGGCGGCGGGGCTGGCGGGCCGGCCCGCGGCCATCGTGCTCGAGCCCGACGTGCTCCCGCAGATGACGAACTGCCAGAACAGCGACCAGCAGCGCCAGACCACCGCGTCGATCGCGTACGCGGGCAAGAAGCTCAAGGCCGGCTCGTCCCAGGCGAAGGTGTACTTCGACATCGGGCACTCCGCCTGGCTTTCCCCGGGCGACGCCGCGACGCGGCTGCGGGCCGCCGACATCTCGAACAGCGCCGACGGCATCTCGACCAACGTGTCCAACTACCGCGCGACCTCCGACGAAGTGGCCTACGACAAGGCGATCCTCAACCAGCTCGGCGACTCCCGGCTGAAGGCCGTGGTGGACACGAGCCGCAACGGCAACGGGCCGCAGGGCAGCGAGTGGTGCGACCCGGGCGGCCGCGCGATCGGCAAGCCGAGCACCAACCAGACCGGCGACAGCCAGATCGACGCGTTCCTGTGGATCAAGCCGCCGGGCGAGGCCGACGGCTGCATCGCCACGGCCGGCCAGTTCGTGCCCCAGCGGGCCTACGACCTCGCCATCGCGGCGGGCCCGATCCAGACCACCACGCCGACCACCCCGACGACCCCGACCACGCCGACGACTCCCACCACGCCGACCACGCCCACGTCCCCGACCACCACGACCCCGCAGCCGACCAGCGGCTGCAAGGTCACCCACCGGGTGGTCAGCTCCTGGCCGACCGGCTACACCGCGGAGATCGTCATCGAAAACCGCGGCGCGGCCCTCAACGGCTGGACGCTGACGTTCTCCGCACCCGGCGTGACCATCAGCCAGGGCTGGAACGGCACCTGGAGCGACACCGGCGACACCGTCAAGGTCGACAGCGTGTCCTGGAACGGCACCCTGGGCACCGGGGCGACGACCACGCTCGGCTACAACGCGAACTACACCGGCAGCGCGCCGCCGTTCCTGCAGCCGGCGCTCAACGGGACCTCCTGCTCCTGAGCCTTGGCGGCCACGGCTGATCGCGGCGTTCACGCAGAGCGCCGCGATCGGCTTGCCCGCCCGGGCCGAACCCGCGACGGGTCAGGCCACCCGGTCCGCACTCCAGGCCGCAACGGGCCCGGCCGGCGCACCGAGCTTGGTACCCTTGCGGTAGCCGCTGCCGAAGATCAGGCCGAGCACCAGGACGGCGAGAACGGCCAGCAGGATCCACAGCCACCAGGACTTGCGCACACCGTCTCCCCTCGTCGGATCCGGGCACACGCTACCGGTCGATTGGCTCGGTGGCCGGATGGGTATTCCTCCCGGTATGGGTGCTTGGGGCAAGCGACTGGTCGCTTTGGCTGTGGCTGTGGTGGTTCTGGTCGCGGCGGTACTCGTCGCATCGGCGGTGCACCTGTTACCCCAATTGCGCAACCCGTTCGCCGAGCGGACGGAAGAGCACTCGGGCCCGGTGCTGCTGCAGTCGATCGTCGAGCTGTCCCGCTACGAGGCGGCGAGCGGTTCGTTCCAGGTGGTCGTCGACATCACGACGAGCTCGGTCCTCCCCAGTTTCCTGGTGGGCAGCGACACGCTGTTCATCGGAGTGGGCACGGACAACGCATACGTCGACTTCGGGCGCCTGAAGGGCAACGCGGTCCAGGTGTCCGAAGACCGCCAGTCGGCGACGATCACCTTGGGCCACGCCCAACTCGAGCCGGCGACGCTCGACGTGCACGAGTCCCACGTGTACGCCCAGCAGCAGGGCCTCTTCACCCGAATAAACGAGTTCTTGAGCGGAAACCCCAATTCCCAGCAGGCGCTGTACGAGCTGGCCCAGAAGCAGATCCAGGCAGCAGCGGCCAAGAGCTCCCTGGTAGCCGACGCAGAGCGAAACACCCGAACGATGTTGACGGGCTTGCTGCAATCACTGGGCTTCAAGAACATCACGATCAAGTACGCGGACAACAGCGCCGGCTGACCGCCAAGACTTCCCGCGCCAGGCAACGCAAGGCGCCAACCACCACCCACGGCACGCTGCCACGGCAACGCACGGCGACCACCACGGCACCCAGGCCCCCCGCAACCCCGATCCGAAGCCAGAACACGGCCGGCGGTGCCGGGTCAAGGCATCTTTCCCGCCTTGACCCGGTGCCGCCGGCCGTAGTCACAATCAGGCTTCGGGGTGGCGGGGAACCAGCTTCACAGCACTAACCTCACCCGTTCCGCACCAAACGCCACCGGTTGGCCGCAGCACCGTTGTCCGGCCCCTGTACCGCATAACCCCCGGCAGAGGTGGACCCGTTCTCGATCGTCAGCAGCTTCCCACTGTTGACATTCCGGATCTTCGAGGTCCCATCCCCCTGATCAACCACCGTCCACCGGTGATCAGCCGTCCCGTTGTCCGACCACTGCAGAACCCGGGCGTTGTCCGCTGTCGACATGTCGAGAACCCCCAGCACCTTGCCGCTGTTGGCGTTCCGGAACCGAACCGCGCTCCCGTCGGTGATCATCTCCCAGTTGTGGTCCGCGGTCCCGCTGTCCGACCACTGCAAAGCCCGGCCCCCATCGGCGGTGGACATGTTCTCGACGCCCAGCACCAGCCCACTCCCCACGTTGACCAGCCGGTAGGTCGTCGCACCGGCGCCACCGGTGTTCCAGTACGTGGTGTAGGTGAAGCCCTGGGCGTCGTAGAACGGCACCAGGTTGACGGCGGACCCGTTCGCGGTGGCGCTGAAGGTGAGCGCACTGCTGCTGGTCCGGGTGACCGAAGCCGGGTTGAGGGACGGCAGCGTGCTGCCGCCGTAGTTGCCGGCCAGGACCACCGGGCCGTAGGTGACCGCCGCGACGTTCGCGTTGTCGTTGGCCGCCTTCAGCGCGACCGTCATCGGCAGGCGGACGGTGACCGTGTCCCCGGAAGCCCAAGACCGGGACAAGGTGGCGTAGCTGCCGGGGTTGGCGGTCACGTTCTGCGCGACACCGTTGACGCTGATGGTCGCCCCGGTGGTCCAGGCGGGGACGCGGATGCGCATTGCCCAGGTCCCGCTCACGCTTCCGGTCACCGTCAGCGTGCTGGTGTCGCTCGCCGGGTACGAGGTGGTCTGGGTGACCGTGATGCCGCGCTGGGTCCAGGTGAGCACCGAGGGCAGGAACAGGTTCACGGTCAGCGTCGTGTCGTTGTAGAAGTAGATCGAGTCGGCCAGCTTCGTCTGGGTTTCCAGCCCGGTCCCCTGGCAGCACCAGAACGAGTTGTAGTCGGTGCTCCACGTGCCGCCGCCCCACGCCGGGCCTAGGCCGCGGCGGCCGCCCGGGTTGAGCGAGCTGAAGTACGTGACGTGCCCGTGGCTGTCGGCCGGGTTCTGCTGGCCGATCATCTGGTTGAGCAGGGCGCGTTCGTAGTAGTCGGCCAGGTCGGCGCGGTCCGGGTACAGCGCGATCAGTTCCCGGGTCAGCTTGAGCATGTTGTAGGTGTTGCAGCTCTCGCACGTGTCCTGGTTCAGGTACGCGGCGATGGCGTTGGGCGCGCGGAAGTGCTCGGCCTGGCTGTTGCCGCCGATGGCGTAGGTGTGCGCACCGACGGTGATGTTCCACGCGTTGGTCGCGATGTCCCGGTAGCGGGTGGTGCCGGTGGCCTTGTACTCGCGCGCCGCGCCGATCCACTTCGGGACCTGCGTGTTGGCGTGCAGCCCGTTGAGCTGATCCCGGTTCGCCGCCAGGGGGTCGAACACGGCGGCGTGGTCGAAGCGCTGCGCGACGGTCAGCCACCGCGCGTCGCCGGTGTACTGGTAGAGCTCGGCCAGCACGTCGTTCATGCCGCCGAACTCGGTGTTCAGCACCGACTGCAGCTGGCTCGCGCTGAGCCGGGCGGTCCGCCGGTCGACCCAGCCGGCGAGGTTGAGCAGCACATCGCGGGCCTGGGTGCTGCCGATGTACCGCCACACGTCGAGCAGGCCGGCCATGGTCTTGTGGATGCAGTAGTACGGCACGTTGCCGTTCGACAGCCGACCGGCTTCGAGGTTGTCGAAGTCGGCCTCGGGGAAGCCGGACAGGTACCCGGCGGAGAACCCGGCGGCGCCGTTGTTCGCCTGGCACTTGGCGAGCTCGGCCACCATGGTCGTGGCCTTGTCCCGGCTCGAGGTATCGCCGGCGACGGCCCACAGCTGCGCCCAAGCCGTCAGGAAGTGGCCCTGCACGTGGCTGCGGAACGGGAAGCTCGGCGCGTCCCAGCCGCCGTTGGTGGCCGCGCCGCCGGTGGAGAGCCGGTGGTTGGCCCGGAAAACGTAGAGCAGCCGGTTGACGTCGACGAACCGCAGGTAGTTCTGCGTCCGGTTCTGGTTGTCCAGCCACCGGCTCGCGGTCAGCCGCACCTGGCCGAGCTCGAACGGGAACAGGGTCACCCCGGCGTCCGGGCGGACCGGCCCGACGGCCGCGGCGGTGGCCGCCGAGGCGGCGGGCGCCCAGCCGATGGCGGACCCGGCCGCGGAGGCGATGGCGGTGGCGCCGGCGGCTTGCAGCAGTCGCCGGCGGCTGATGGGTGAGGTCACCGGGGTCTCCGTTCGTCAGTGGACAGAGGGGGCGGGAGCATGTTAGCGCTAACAACAATTCTTGTCACGACCCTGGTGACCGGCGGGCATACCGACGGCCCGCTCCCGAGGAGGATTTCCGGGCCGCGGGCCGAACCGGCAGAAGGCTTCATCGCACTCGGCGGCGTCCACCCGGTACTCGCCGGCGGGGCATCCCGCTCTTCCCGCAGCGGGAACGGCGGGTGGGACTCGAACTCGTCGAGACGCGGCGCGTCGGCCCGCGGGTCGCCTACCTCCGCCACCGCGTGAAGCGCCGGCCCGGAATCGTTTCCCGGAATCCCCGGCGCCCTTTCCGGATGCCGGCGGCAGAACTGAAACTTTCATTTCCGGCTGGACGACCATTCGAAATCCGTGCTACAACCGGAACACCCTTGAGCAGGCGACCCGCGCCGAGGGCTCGAAATTTCCCCGTCGGCCGAAGGATTTCGCATGCCCAGGATCGGATCGTCGTTCCGCGTCTTCGTGACCGCCGCAGTGCTCGCGCTGGCCGTGGGCGGCGCTCCCCCGGGCGCCGCCGCGGCCGGAAGCGCCGCCGCGGCCGGCACGCCGAGTGCCGGCTGCGGCAAGAATCCGACGCTCACCAGCGGCAAACGGACGATCCAGAGCAACGGCAAGAGCCGCAGCTTCATCCTGAAGATCCCCGACAACTACGACAACGCCACTCCGCACCGGCTCGCGTTCGGCTACCACTGGCTGGGCGGCACCGCCGAACAGGTCGCCTCGGGTGGCAGCGACGGCTACGCCTGGGCCTACTACGGCATGCAGTCGCAGTCGGGTGACTCCACGATCTTCGTGGCGCCCCAGGGCCTCAACAACGGCTGGGGCAATTCCGGCGGCGAGGACGTGACCTTCACCGACGACATGGTCCGGCTGATCGAGAACGACCTCTGCGTCGACACGACCCAGCTGTTCTCCATCGGCTTCAGCTACGGCGGCGCGATGAGCTACGCACTCGCGTGCGCCCGGGCGACGGTGTTCCGCGCGGTCGTGGCCATCGCCGCCCCCGGCGCGATCAGCGGGTGCAGCGGCGGCACCCAGCCCATCGCGTACATGGGCATCCACGGCGTGTCGGACAACATCGGCGCCGGCCGGGGCCTGCGGGACACGTTCGTCCGGAACAACGGCTGCACCCCGCAGAACGCCCCCGAACCCGCCGCGGGCAGCAAAACCCACTACCTGACCGTCTACTCCGGCTGCCGGACCGGGTACCCGGTCGTCTGGGCGCCGTTCGACGGCGGCCACCAGCAGGGCCCGGTGGACGGCTGCACCGGCTGCGAGAGCGGCGCGCGGAGCTGGGACAAGGCCGAGATCTGGAAGTTCTTCAGCCAGTTCGGCGGCGGCGACCCGAACCCGCCCACCTCGCCGGTGCAGGTCGGCGTGAACTACTCCCTGGTCGCCGCGCACAGCGGCAAGTCCGCCGACATCAACGGTGCGTCCACCGCGGCGGGGGCCACGCTGATCCAGTGGTCCTCGCACAACGCGGCCAACCAGCAGTTCGACTTCCTCGCCTCCGCCGACGGCTACTACCGGATCCGCGCCCGGCACAGTGGCCTGGTCCTGCAGGTCGCGAGCTCCGCCTCCGGCGCGGACATCACCCAGCAGCCCGACACCGACGCGACGACCCAGCAGTGGAAGGTCACCGACCAGGGCGGCGGCGCGGTCAGCCTGGTGAACCGGGCCAGCGGCCTGGCCATGGACGTCTGGGGTGCCTCCACCGCCGACGGTGCCCGCATTTCGCAGTACACCGCCGGCAGCGGCGCCAACCAGCGGTTCCAGCTCCAGCGCGCCTGAAGATCGGAGTGACGACGATGTCCGACCTGACCCGCCGGCAGGCGATGCGGCTGGGTGCCGCACTGGTGCCGATCGCGTGGACGGCCACCGCCCGGACCGCTTCGGCCGCACCCGCCGACGTCCGGGCGGTGAACGACCTGGCGCTGTGGTACGACAAGCCGGCCGGCACCGAGTGGCTGCGCGCGCTGCCGATCGGCAACGGCAGGCTGGGCGCCATGGTGTCCGGCAACACCGACACCGAACGCCTGCAGCTCAACGAGGACACGGTCTGGGCGGGCGGCCCCCACGACTACAGCAACACCCAAGGCGCCGGGGCGCTTTCGCAGATCCGGCAACTGGTGTTCTCCAACCAGTGGACGCAGGCGCAGTCCCTGATCGACCAGAAGATGCTCGGCACCCCGGCCGCCCAGCAGCCCTACCAGCCCGTCGGCACCCTCAGCCTCGCGCTGCCCGGGAACAGCGGGGTTTCCTCGTACCAGCGGTGGCTCGACCTCACCACGGCCACGACGGTCGTCACCTACGTCGCGAACAACGTGCGGTACCGGCGGGAAGTGTTCGCCAGCGCCGTGGACCAGGTGATCGTCATGCGGCTGACGGCCGAGACGCCGGGCTCGATCTCGTTCTCCGCGTCGCTGGGCACCCCGCAGCGGGCGACGACGTCCAGCCCGAACGGCACCACGATCGCGCTGGACGGGATCTCCGGGGACAGCCGGGGCATCGCCGGTTCGGTCCGGTTCCTCGCCCTCGCCGGCGCGACCGCCGAGGGCGGCAGCACCAGCAGCTCCGGCGGCACGCTGCGGGTGTCCGGCGCCAACGCCGTCACGCTGCTGATCTCGATCGGCACCAGCTACGTCGACTACCGCACGGTGAACGGGGACTACCAGGGCCTCGCCCGTACGCGACTGGCCGGCGCCCAGGCCCTCTCCTACGACTCGCTGCGCAGCCGGCACCTCGCCGACTACCAGAAGCTCTTCGGGCGCACGACCCTCGACCTCGGCCGCACCGCGGCGGCCGACCAGCCGACCGACGTCCGGATCGCCCAGCACAACAGCGTCAGCGACCCGCAGTTCGCCGCGCTGCTCTTCCAGTTCGGCCGCTACCTGCTGATCTCCTCGTCCCGGCCGGGTACCCAGCCCGCCAACCTGCAGGGGATCTGGAACGACCAGCTGAACCCGTCGTGGGAATCGAAGTACACCCTCAACGCCAACCTGCCGATGAACTACTGGCCGGCCGACGTCACCAACCTCGCCGAGTGCTATGAACCGGTGTTCGCGATGATCGGCGACCTCGCGGTCACCGGGGCGCGCACGGCACAGGTCGAATACGGTGCCCGGGGCTGGGTCACCCACCACAACACCGACGGCTGGCGTGGATCCTCCATTGTGGACTTCGCGCAGGCCGGGATGTGGCAGACCGGCGGCGCGTGGCTCGCCACCATGATCTGGGACCACTACCGGTTCACCGGCGACGTCGACTTCCTCCGCGCCCGCTACCCGCTGATGAAGGGCGCCGCGCAGTTCTTCCTCGACAGCCTGGTGACCGAACCCTCGCTGGGCTACCTGGTCACCAACCCGGCGAACTCCCCCGAGCTGAACCACCACGCGAACGCGTCCGTGTGCGCGGGACCGACGATGGACATGCAGATCCTGCGCGACCTGTTCGACGGCTGCGCGGGCGCGTGCCAGGTGCTGGGCGTGGACGCCGCCTTCGCCGACCAGGTCAAGGCGGCCCGGCAGCGGCTGGCGCCGATGAAGGTCGGCTCACGCGGCAACATCCAGGAATGGCTCTACGACTGGGTGGAGACCGAGCAGACCCACCGGCACATTTCGCACCTCTACGGCCTGTACCCGAGCAACCAGATCAGCAAGCGCGGCACGCCCCAGCTGTTCACCGCCGCGCGCCGGACCCTCGAGCTGCGCGGTGACGACGGCACCGGCTGGTCACTGGCCTGGAAGATCAACTACTGGGCGCGGATGGAAGAGGGCGCCAAGGCGCACGACCTGCTCCGGCTCCTCGTGCGGACCGACCGGCTGGCGCCCAACATGTTCGACCTGCACCCACCGTTCCAGATCGACGGCAACTTCGGGGCGACGTCCGGCATCGCCGAGCTGCTGCTGCACAGCCACAACGGCGAGCTGCACCTGCTGCCCGCGCTGCCGCCCGCCTGGCCGGCCGGCAGCGTCACGGGCCTGCGCGGCCGCGGCGGCTACACGGTCGGCGCGGCCTGGAGCAGCGGCGCGGCGACGCAGCTCACCATCACGCCGGACCGTGACGGCGACGTCAAGATCCGCAGCCGGATGTTCACCGCGGCTTACGAAGTGCTCGACACCACGACCGGCGCCAAGGTCCAGCCGGTGTCCGTCGAGGCGGACCTGGTCAGCTTCGCGGGCCAGGCTGGTCACACCTACCGCGCCACTTCCCTCGGCGGGCCGCCCCCGGTGGTCGAGCCCGGGGTGAACTACCGGCTCGTCGCCCAGCACAGCGGCAAATCGGCCGACATCAACGGCGGCTCGACCAGTGCCGGAGCGACGCTGATCCAGTGGCAGGCGACCAGCGGGCTCAACCAGCAGTTCGACTTCCTCGCCTCCGACGGCGGCTTCCACCGCATCCGGTCCCGCGCCAGCGGCCTGGTCCTGCAGGTCGCGTCGAACGCGACCGGTGCGGACATCACCCAGCAGCCGGACACCGGCGCGACGACCCAGCAATGGAAGGTGACCGACCAGGGCGGCGGGGTGGTGAGCCTGGTCAACCGGGCCAGCGGGCTCGCGATGGACGTCTGGAGCGCCTCGACCGCCGACGGCGCGCGCATCTCCCAGTGGACCGTGACCGGTGCCGCCAACCAGCGGTTCCTGCTCCAGCGCATGTAACCGGCGTCAGGGCCGGCGCAGGCCGTTGACCAGCAGCTTCACCAGGTGGCGCGCGTCGTAGTACGTGGCCGTGCCCGCGCCGGCACAGAGGCTGCCGACGCCGCGCATCAGCTCGAAGGCGTCCTGGCCGGGCACGATCTCACCGGCCGCCGCGGCCGCGTCCAGCAGCTGGGTGCACACGGGACCGAGGCGTTCGAGGAAGTAGGTGTGGAGCGGGTCGTAGCAGGCTTCGTCGGACTGCAGCACCGACGCCAGCCCCTGCTTGGTGATGACGAAGTCGACGAACCGGTCGATCCACTCGACGAGGGCCTGGTGCGGCCCCCGTCCGCCGGCGAGCAGGGCGGGACCGGCCTCGGCCAGGGCTTCGACCTGCCGCCGGTACACCGCGAGGATCAGGTCGGCCCGGGTCGGGTAGTGGCGGTAGATGGTCGCCGTGCCCACCCCGGCCCGGGCGGCGATCTCCCGGATCGGCGCTTCGACGCCGGAGGTCACGAACACCGCGGCCGCGGCCTCGAGGACGTTCCCGGCGTTGCGCCGCGCGTCGGCGCGCTGCGGCGATTTTCCGGCCGCCGTCCGGGAATCGCTCACGACCGCATGCTACCGGCCCCCACCGGCTCCCCGACGTCCAGCAGCAGCTCGGCCAGCTCCGCGGGCGCGGTGATCATGCAGTCGTGCCCGGCGGCCAGCTCGCGCACGTCCGCGGGCTCGCCGTTCGGCTGCACGGCGGGCACCAGGCGCCGGTCGAACCCGTCGGGCTTCACCGTGCAGTGGATGTGCGTGCGCGGGATCGCGCGCAGCGCCGGGTTGTCCAGCGCGACCGGCTCTTCGAGGCACCGGATCGACTGGTCGGACAGCATGGTCCGCAGCCACGCGACGTCCCCGGGATCGGTCACCCCGAACAGGCCGAAGGGCGCGGGCAGCTCCGGCAGCGGCGGGACCCGCCAGCCGGTCCCGAGCATGCTCCGGGTGACCGGCATGACGTCGATCGCGTTCTCCCCGTGCGCGGGCACCATCGCGTCGAGGTACACCAGCCGCGCGATCCGCTCCGGCACCTCGTTGGCCGCCGCGGAGATCACCAGGCCGGCGTAGCTGTGCCCGACCAGGACGACGTCGTGCAGGTCCGCTTCGACCAGCAGCCGCACGACGTCGGCGGTGTGCGTGCGGAGCCCGACGTCCGGGTTCAGCAGGTGCCGCGTTTCGCCGTAGCCGGTGAGCGTCGGGGTGAACACCGGGCGCCCGCTCGCCGCCAGCCGCGGCACCACCCGCGCCCAGCACTGCCCGGTGTGCCAGGCGCCGTGGACCAGCACATAGGTGATCGCCATGAAGAGCTCCTTAAGTGGGACGTCGTCCCGGTTACTATACGGGACAACGTCCCACTTAGGCGTGGCGGGCCGGAATGGCTTGCAGCCCGTTGATCGCGATCGTGATGTAGCGCCGGACGGCCGCGGCCCGCGCCGCCGGCGTGGCCGCCTGGATGCCACCGGCGGCCATCAGCACCAGGACGATGTCGTCCAGCGTCGTCTCGGGCCGCACCCGGCCCGCGTCCTTCGCCCGGCGCACCAGCTCGGCGAGCGACTTCAGCGCCCGTTCCCGCTCGGCGGTGAAGTCCAGTGTGCCGGGGAAGGCCGACACCAGCGCCGCGGTCGTCCCCCGGTCCCGGGCGTACAGCTCGCCCAGCCGCTCGATCACCGTGCGCAGGCCCCGCCAGGCGTCCGCCTCGGCGAGGCCGTCGTCGACGATGGCGTAGCAGGCACGCAGCCGCTCCGCGAACGCCTCGGCGAACAGCTGTTCCTTGGTCGGGAAGTGCCGGTACAGCGTCGCCGGGCCGACGCCGGCGTGCCGGGCGATCTCCCGCATCGGCGCGGTCAGGCCGGCGGTGGCGAACACGGTCCGGGCCGCCTCGAGGAGGCGTTCGCGGTTGTCCTGGGCATCCGATCGCCGGATCCGAGGCAAAGAGCCGGTCACCGTCTCAGTTTAGCCGAACCGGACGGGTGCGTCCGGTACGGTCGCGGCCGCCTCGAACTCAGGGAGATGAACCGTGAAAGCAGTGGCAGTGCAGACTTTCGGGGAGCCCGGCGGCCTGGCCGTCGTCGAGGTTCCCGACCCGCGGCCGGCCGCCGGGCAGGTGGTGATCACCACCGAGGCGATCGGCGTCGGCGGCGTCGACGTGCTGATCCGCCGCGGCGCCCTCAACGCGTTCGGCTTCGCAGCCGGTCACATCCTCGGCGGCGAGGTGGCGGGAACCGTCACCGCGCTGGGCGCGGACGTCGACGAGTCGTGGGCCGGCGCGCGCGTCTGGGCCCCCACCGACGGCGGCGGCGGCTATGTCGAGCAGGCACTCGTCCCGGCCGCGACGCTGGTACGGCTGCCGCCGGAGGTGTCGGCGGTCGACGCGGTGACCGTGGCGGGTTCCGGGGTGGTGGCGCACTTCGGCCTCCGGCACGCCCGCTTCGCGCCCGGCGAATCGGTGCTGGTCCGCGGCGCGGCGGGCGGCATCGGGGTGATGGCGGTCCAGCTCGCGGCGCGCACCGGCACGGTCGCGGTCACGACCTCTTCGCCCGAGCGCGGCGCCCGCCTGCGCGCGCTGGGCGCCACCCAGGTGCTGGACCGCGCCGGCGAGGGAGCCACCGGCTACGACGTCGTCCTCGACATCGTCGCCGGGGAGGAGCTGCCTTCGTTCTTCGGCAAGCTCAACCCCAACGGGCGGGTGGTCACGGTGGGCGCGGTCGCGGGCCCGCCACCGGCCCGCTTGGTCGCGGAGATGTTCACGGCGTTCCGGAAGTCACTGTCGTTCGCGATCTTCAGCGCCGACTCCGTGTCCACAGAGGACCGCCGCACGGTGGCCGCCGAGCTGCTGGCCGCCGCGGGCCGCGGCGAGGTGACCACGGTGGTCCACGACGTGCTGCCGCTGGCACAGGCGGAACTCGCCCACCGGCACCTGGACGCCGGGACGGTGTTCGGCCGGTTCGCGCTCGTCCCGGAGTGAGCTCCGGTCTCGGGAGCGAGACCGGGGTGTGGCCGGCGCCGTGCGGACGCGGAGCGCGAAATCTCCGCGCCCGCACGGCCGGCCCGCCGGTCGCGTCCGCGCACCGAAGCCTTCGGATGCCTGGGCGGTGGTTCGGCCGGACCGACCTCGTCCCTCGAGCGAGCTCCAGTCTCGCGAGCGATCCCAAGACCAGGGCAGCCAACACCATGCGGACGCGAAGCCCGGAGTCGCCGCGTCCGCACGGCCGGCCCGCCGGTCGCGTCCGCAGTGGCACGAGCGCGCGGCGAGGTCCGTCCGCGCCGACCCACCCGGGGCGTCAAACCCTGCTCAACCGGTGCGCACCGAAACCTTTGGACGCCGGGACGGTGTTCGGCCGGTTCGCGCTCGTCCCGGAGTCACCTCCGGCCTCGGGAGCGAGACCGGGGCGTGGCACCGACGTCGAACGCAGCTCGCGCCCCCGCGACCGCAAGGCACAACGACGTCCGACACGCTCGCGAGGAGATGTTCTGTGAGTAGCGAGGCCTACATCTACGAGGCGATCCGCACGCCTCGCGGCAAG